>NZ_UTBG01000124.1 GCF_900580675.1 Pseudomonas viridiflava | reverse complement strand
CAGGGCGCGCCCCTGAAAGCAAAAAACGGGCAGATCCCCTCAGGATCTGCCCGTTTTTTTGTCGCGACTTTAAAGCTTAAAAATCGTCGTCTTTATCGAAGCGCCGTGCTTCGCGTTGCAACTGGTAGACGAAACGCTCGACCTGGCGCTGTACCAGACCACTCATGTTGTGGAAGCGCACGCCAGCGAAGGTGGTGTTGATCCTGTCTTCGAAGTGCAGGTAGCGCAGCTCGACCGAGGTGGTCATGCTGCCGAATGGCAGGGCGGCTATAAAGCGGTCATACACCTGGCCCAGTTGCAGGCGCTCGGAGATGTCGCCTTCAAAGCGCAATTTGCAGCCGGTGGCGGAGATATCCAGCAGTTTGCCGCTGACGGGCGCCTGGAGCTTCTCGCCGCCCAGCTCGATGTTGACCAACTGGGCCAGCTTCAAGGCGGCGCGGAAGGCATTGCGGCGCTGATGGTAAACCACTTCGTCAGGCAGGCTGCCGGTGTAGATGCGGTGGCCGTCCTTTTCGCTGATGCTCAGGCTGCCGTTGCTTTCCCATGCGACGCGAACGCCATCGTGGAAGCCCTCGATGCGGAAAGGTTCGCCGTTTTCCAGGTGACGTTCGCCATCACGCGGGATCATTTCGTCCAGGGCCAGGGTGCCACTGTCCCGGTCGATATCCACCAGGTAGCTCTGGAAGCGTTGGCTGCGTTCGTGGAAGGTGATGATCAGCGGGTCGTGGCTTTCTTGCAGCATCCGCAGGGTGCCGGCGATTTCCAGAGGCGTGGTGAGGACCTTGGGGGGCTGCGGAGCATCTTCCGCATTAAGGGCGTTGAACACGGTCTTTCATCTCCAGACAAAATACGACTACACGCAAAAGCAGGCATTCTGCCAGTATGTGGCGCGCCTTGGATAGGGCGCGCTGTAAACAGGCATCAGGCTTGGCTGCGGGTGCTTGGCTTGACCAGGCGCGAGGTGGAACCCTGGGCGTTATAAAGCGCCGGAGGTTCTCCGCCGTGAAGTATGCGCAACTGGTTGGCGGTCGTCGCTTGCTGAAGCTGGATCGACTGACCGTTGAGCAGGTTGGCTTCCTGGCACTGGGCGAGCAATTGATTGAGTTCTTTGCTCTGGGCCAGGAGTTGATCGCCGACCGAGGAGTGGCTGGCCAATTGCGCCAGACCGTCGTGGTCTGCCGGAAGGCCCAGGCTGATGAGGATCTGGCTGCGTTTTTTGCCGTGCTGTTCCAGCAGGACAATCAACGACTGCTTGCGCGCAAGAATTTCTTCGAGCAAGGGCATATCCCGACCGTAGAGGGCCAGGGATTCTTCCTTGAGCAGCTCGAGCAACTGCTGCGTCGGCGCGTGATCATCAATGATCAGTTGAAGCAAATGTTCGTCGTGATGCATGGCTGGCCTTGGGGTTTAAGCGTCCAAAAGCCCGGCGCAGGCCTTTGCCTAGCGCTCGGCTTCGAAATTAAGCAGCTTGCTGGCTACACGGTTGCTGTCGACTTTATAGCTGCCATCGGCGATCGCCTGTTTCAATTCGGCCACACGGGCTTTATTGACGACGGGTTGATCGCGCAGCGAGTCAGTGACCTTCTGCAACTGTTGAGCCTCATTGCTCAGGTGTACGGATTCCCCGGCTTGGCTGGCGCTGGCCTGTTCTGTCTTGGCGGGCGCTGGCTGGGCCTTGGCTTCTACGCTGTCCTTGGCACCCGTGGTGCGCGTAGAGCCGGACGTTGCCGGGGTGTTATTCAAACGGCTGAAATCGATGACCATGATAAAAAACCTCTGGGTATTTGGACGCTTGCCATGTTTTCGGCCATACCCGGATAAACTTTAGACTCAAATGACAATAAATTGCACTGGCCGGCACCCAGCCGACAGTGTAGGAAAAGCTGGCGTCTGATACCAGTGTCTATAAAGCGACTTCTACTTGGCCCGGCGCTGTCACTCGGGCCTTGATCACGCGATTGGAGTTGAGGTTTTTGACTCGGATCTGTTCGCTCATGCCGCCGTTGGACAATGCCTCACCCGGCATTTTCACGTTCAATCCGCCGCTGCTGGCGGAAATCACCACCTGATCACCCTTGCGAATCACTTCAGCCTGCTCTAAATGCACCAGGGTAATGACTTGGTCAGTGACCACTGGTCGGGTCAATTTCTGCCCGACGGCCTGGTCAAGTGATGTCAGGTAGCCCTGGCTGATCATGCTGATGTCGCGTTCGCGCAGCACCACGTCCTCGAAACCGATGATCCCGGTGCGTTTCAGCGGGCGCGCGACCACCACCACGTCGCGGAACAATTTGACCTGGGCCGGCACGAACACCGTCCAGGGCGAGGCGCCTTCACAGCGGACCTTGACCGTCACACGGCCAATCGGCTGGGCGGGACTTTCCAAGGTGGCTGTCAATTCCTTGTCGCACATCGGCATGCGCAGGCGTGGGTCCAGTTGGTTGACCTGGATTTCATAACGGCCCGGCGTCTGGGTGGTCGCCAGATAATCTTCTACAGTGAACTCAAGAAAGCCCTGAGTGACGCCGATAAGTAGATCAGGCAAGGTGACGTTCTCTGCGCGGGCCGTGGTGCCCAGGCACAGGGCGAGCAGCGCCATCGTGGAAGCGCAGAGCATGCTGCGCAACCGTGCGAGGTCTGGGTGTCGGAAAACTGTCGTTTTAAGGTTCATGATCAATAAATAGCAAAGCTCGTGCCGTTTAGTGTTGGGTGCGCGTCGCACCCCTAAAGGTTTTAGCGTAGGAGTCTGGGCATGGCAGGTGTAATGGATTCAGTAAACCAGCGCACACAGCTGGTAGGGCAGAATCGCCTGGAGTTGTTGCTTTTTCGCCTGGATGGCAAGCAGCTGTATGGCATTAACGTGTTCAAAGTGCGGGAAGTGTTGCAGTGCCCCAAGCTGACGATCATGCCCAAGTCCAGCCCGGTGGTGTGCGGCGTCGCGAATATTCGTGGCGCGACCATCCCGATTCTCGACCTGTCGCTGGCCACCGGCTCGGCGGGGCTGCAGGACCGTGAGAACCCGTTTGTGATCATTACCGAATACAACACCAAGACACAGGGTTTCCTGGTGCGCTCGGTGGAACGCATCGTCAACATGAACTGGGAAGAGATCCATCCGCCGCCCAAGGGCACCGGCCGCGATCATTACCTTACGGCCGTGACGCGGGTGGATAACCAGTTAGTGGAAATCATCGACGTGGAGAAGATCCTCGCCGAAGTGGCACCGACCTCGGAAGCGATTTCCGTGGGTGTGGTGGACGCCGAAACGGCGCACAAGGCGATCTCGCTGCGTGTGCTGACCGTGGATGACTCCTCGGTGGCGCGCAAGCAGGTAACCCGTTGCCTGCAAACCGTCGGCGTCGAAGTGGTGGCGCTTAATGATGGGCGCCAGGCGTTGGATTACCTGCGCAAGCTGGTGGATGAAGGCAAGAAACCGGAAGAAGAATTCTTGATGATGATCTCCGACATCGAGATGCCGGAAATGGATGGCTACACGCTCACGGCCGAGATACGCAACGACCCACGCATGCAAAAATTGCATATCATCCTGCATACTTCATTGTCCGGTGTATTCAATCAGGCGATGGTCAAGAAGGTCGGTGCCGATGACTTCCTGGCCAAATTCCGCCCTGATGACCTGGCAAACCGGGTAGTCGACCGGATCAAGGCAGCAGATCACGGCTAGGGGATGTCCCCTGGCGGTCACACGATTTAAGAGGCGGTACCATTGTCTACGGGTAATTTGGATTTCGAACAGTTCCGGGTCTTCCTGGAAAAAGCCTGTGGCATATTGCTCGGTGAAAACAAGCAATACCTGGTATCCAGCCGTCTCAACAAACTGATGGAGCAGCAGGGCATCAAGTCCCTGGGTGAGTTGGTCCAGCGCATCCAGGGCCAGCCGCGCAGCGGGCTCAAGGAAATGGTGGTCGATGCCATGACCACCAACGAAACCCTGTGGTTTCGCGATACCTACCCGTTTGAAGTGCTCAAGAACAAAGTACTCCCGGAAGCCATCAAGGCCAGCCCCGGCCAGCGCCTGCGCATCTGGTCGGCGGCCTGCTCCTCGGGGCAGGAACCGTATTCGATTTCGATGTCCATCGACGAGTTCGAACGGACCAACATGGGCCAGCTCAAGGCCGGCGCACAAATCGTTGCCACCGATCTCTCCGGTACCATGCTCACCAACTGCAAGACCGGCGAGTACGACAGCCTGGCCCTGGGCCGTGGTTTGTCCCCGGAGCGCCTGCAGCGGTTTTTCGACCCCAAAGGCGCAGGGCGCTGGGCAGTCAAGGCGCCGATCAAGAGCCGCGTGGAGTTTCGTTCGTTCAACCTGCTCGACAGCTACGCCAGCCTGGGCAAGTTCGACATGGTGTTCTGCCGCAACGTGTTGATCTACTTTTCGGCCGAAGTGAAGAAAGACATCCTGTTGCGCATCCATGGCACGCTCAAGCGCGGCGGTTACCTGTTCCTCGGTGCGTCCGAGGCGCTTAACGGCCTGCCGGATCATTACCAGATGGTTCAGTGCAGCCCGGGTATCATCTACCAGGCTAAATAAGCGTACTCGGTCAAAAAATGTGGGAGCGGGCTTGCCCGCGAATGCGTCCTGTCAGTCAGAGATAAATTGACTGAACCAGCGCATTCGCGAGCAAGCCCGCTCCCGCATTCGTTATGCGGCAAACTTCAACGGAGCGGCAACTCCCCATTGCCGCTTTACTGGCGCCACGCGGAAACCCATTGCCGCTTTTCTGGCATTGCCGGCGGCAATCACCTCGCAAACCCTTGAAGCATTGGCTTTCCCCGGATTGGCATGCACCTTGCTATGACCTTGTTACGAAAAGCAGGTCAGCCTAAAGGTTTCCGCCATGAGCATCAGCTTCGATAAAGCGCTCGGTATCCACGAAAAAGCACTGGGCTTCCGCGCCCAGCGTGCCGAAGTACTGGCCAACAACATTGCCAACGCCGATACCCCGAACTACAAGGCTCGGGACCTGGACTTCTCCGCCGTGCTTGCCGCACAGCAGGACAAGACCAAGAACGGCACCTTCGCCTTGAACATGACCAACAACCGTCATATCGAAGCGCAAGGCTTGAGCAGTGGTGACGAATCGCTGCTGTATCGCACGCCGATGCAGCCGTCGATCGACCAGAACACCGTGGATGCCCAGCTGGAGCAATCGGCTTACGCCGAGAACTCGGTGAACTTCCAGGCCAGCTTTACCCTGCTTAACAGCAAATTCAAAGGGCTGATGTCAGCCCTGCGTGGAGAGTAAGCCATGTCCCTAGCCAGTGTTTTCAATATTGCCGGCAGTGGCATGAGCGCGCAGACCACGCGTTTGAACACCGTCGCCAGTAACATCGCCAACGCCGAGACCGTGTCTTCGAGCATTGACCAGACCTACCGTGCCCGTCACCCGGTGTTCGCCACCATGTTCCAGGGTGGGCAGGCCGGCCAGAGTGGCAGCGGCGATTCGTTGTTCCAGAACCAGGATGCCGCCGGCCAAGGCGTGCAGGTCCTCGGCGTGGTTGAAGACCAGAGCAATCTGGAAGCCCGCTACGAGCCGAACCACCCGGCAGCGAACGAGAAAGGCTACGTCTACTACCCGAACGTCAACGTGGTCGAGGAAATGGCAGACATGATCTCCGCCAGCCGCTCGTTCCAGACCAACGCGGAAATGATGAACACCGCCAAAACCATGATGCAAAAGGTCCTGACCCTGGGTCAGTGATAAGGGGCGCCAAATAATGGCCATCGTTGATACCAGTACCAACACGGCAGTCCAGGACCTTTTCAACACCAAGGTCAAGACCGCCACAGATAACGTTTCCAGCGTTTCCACTGCCGCCACCGGCAACCAGTCGCTGGGCAAGGACGCGTTCCTGCAACTGCTGGTCACCCAACTGAAGAACCAGAACCCGCTGTCGCCTCAAGACAACGGCGCGTTCGTGGCCCAGCTCGCACAGTTCAGCAGCCTGGAAGGCATCAATACCCTGAACGACTCGGTGAACTCGATCTCCAGCAACTTCAGCTCTTCGCAAGCGCTGCAGGCGTCGTCGCTGGTAGGCCGCTCGATCATCACCCAGACCGACAAGGCCTTGGTGGACACGAGCAAGAGCATGACCGGTTCGGTGGCGGTGACGGCTGCGACCGGTAACGTAGCGGTGAAAATCACCGACGCGAACGGCAACGTAGTGCGCACCCTCGACCTGGGTGCCCAGAGCGCCGGTACGTCCGACTTTATCTGGGACGGCAAGAACGATGCGGGTGAAGTTGCCCCAGCCGGCACTTACACCTTCGCCGCCACGACCAAGAATGACGCGGGCGACTCGGTTGCCCTGACGACTTCGCTGCCGGCAACGGTCACCAGCGTGACGTTGAGCAAGACCGGCGGCGAAATGCTGCTGAACCTTGCAGGTGGCATGGGCAGCGTCAAGCTGTCGCAAATTCAGACTATCGGTACATAGAGCCGGCTAAATACGGCAGAGGGAGAGAAACATGTCTTTTAATATCGGCCTTAGCGGCCTCTATGCGGCCAACAAACAGCTGGACGTGACCGGCAACAACATCGCCAACGTCGCGACCACTGGTTTCAAGTCGTCCCGTGCGGAATTCGCCGACATCTACGCCGCGTCCAAACTGGGCACCGGCCAGAACAGCATCGGCAACGGTGTAAACCTGGCGGCCGTGTCCCAGCAGTTCACCCAAGGTGACGTCAACAACAGCGGCGGCATCCTGGACATGGCGATCCAGGGGGGTGGCTTCTTTGTACAGAAAGGCAGCGACGGTTCGCTGGAATACACCCGCAGTGGTGCTTTCCGTGCCGACAAAGACGGCTACATCACCAACAACACCGGTACTTCGCGCCTGCAAGGTTATGCGGCGGACGAGAACGGCAAAATCGTCAAGGGCGGCCTGGTCGACCTGCAACTGAACCTGTCGAACCTGCCACCGAAGGCGTCGACCAAGGTCGATTCCACCAGCAACCTGAACTCCTCGGACCTGCCGATCAATCAGACGGACCACCCGTTCGATCCGACCAAGACCGACAGCTTCAACACCCAGTACTCCACCACGCTTTACGATACCCAGGGCAATGCCCACTCGATGGTGCAGTACATGGTTAAAACAGATGGCAACACCTGGCAGTCCTACACCCTGATCGACGGCCGTAACCCTGATGGCACGCCGATCAGTGGCACCGGCGCCGTGGCACCCGTGCCGTCGACGTTGACCTTCGACACGTCGGGCAAGCTCGAAACGATTGTCGGCGCCAACGTCACCGGCACCACGATGAACATTGATGACTGGAAGCCGGGCGGCCTGGTCGATGGCGTCTGGAAGGACAATGGCGCTGCTGCCAACGTGGACGGGATTGCCGTCAACATGGGCAACATCACCCAGTACAACTCCGCCAGCTACCGCAACCCGCCGGTCACCGATGGCTACGCCACCGGCCAGATCACCGGCCTGAAAATCGACGGCAGCGGCGTACTGTTCGCCACGTTCAGCAACCAGCAGAGCAAGGCCATCGGCCAGATCTCCCTGGCCAGCTTCAACAACGAGCAGGGCCTGCAGCCAGCGGGCGGCACCACCTGGAGAGAGACCTTCGCGTCCGGCCAGCCGGGTTACGACACTCCGCAAGCCGGCACCTTGGGTTCGATCGTGGCCAACTCCCTGGAGAACTCCAACGTCAACCTGACCAACGAGCTGGTGGACCTGATCAAGGCCCAGAGCAACTACCAGGCGAACGCGAAGACCATCTCCACCCAGAGCACCATCATGCAGACCATCATTCAGATGACCTGATGCTGTTGGCCTGACGCTGCACTAAAAAGCCCCTCGCACGAGGGGTTTTTTTATGGGCGCTGTCCCGGATGCGGTCCGTGAGCGCTTGTTGGAACCGACTACAGCTTTCTTTCCACATATCCCGCAAAGAAAGTCATGTCGGAGTGGGTGGTATGGAAAGCGCAGGTTTCGCAGTTGCGACCGGTGGTGTAGGACGAAACAGCAATGTGTGGGCGGTGCGCTCAGCGGGTGATGGGGGGCAGGTCAGGACCGATAAAGATGTGGTGTTGAGTCTTCTCAAGCAGCTGAGGGATGCTTCGGATGAGAAGTCGCCCAAGCCACAGACTGCACAAAATGTGCGTAACCAGCTCAATGAAATACGAGGCAAACTGGGAGAGGACGAGTACAAAAAAATCATCGAACAGATAAAAAAAGAAATCGCTGAAAGTTGGCTTCAGCTTCTGATGAGGCTGTTTCCGGAGCTGTTTCCGGATGAATCGTCTCCGTCACCGTCTCCTCCAAAACCTGTGCCAATCGGCAGTGGCAATCACGGCGGCAATGGCCATGGCAATGGCGTTCGCGGCAACAGCGTCAATCCGAGTGATTTTGGCTCCGTAGAGTCCATGAGTAATAAGCCCTTTACCAAGGGGGCGGGTTACACAGCCTACAAGCCGGACAAGAGCAATCCCGGGAAAAAACCAGGCATGGGCAACGAGGCCGACAATATCTGGACGGGTTTCAAGCAGGGGCCGGACGGAAACTGCACGACGGTTGCAGCCATAAAGGCCGCAATGATGCAGTTCGGTAAAAAACCTACGGATGTATTCAAGGATGTTCGAGCGTCGGGCGACGGTTATGACGTGCAGATGCGAGATGGCAAACAATACCATTTGAGCAGGCATGAATTGCAGCAAGCGGCACAGCAGGCCAGGTTCGAGGGCACTGATGCCGAAATGATAACCAACGCAAATTTCATGTACGCCGTGAGCGCCAAGCGGGCTCATGTGGAGGGCAATCAAGGGTTCGGTCACGGTAACGATCACAATGCCCGCAGAAGCTATCAGGACGCATTGGTCAGCTTGAACGACGGTGAGCGCCCTGATGAGGTGCTGGATCGCCTGGGGCTTAAGGGCTTATACAGGAAATCTTCGAGTGATGAGCTTGCCAGCGGGGCATTGGGGGTTGTCGCTTATAACGGGCATACGATGGCGGTAATCGGAGGGCATACAGAGTTGTGGGGTGGGCGAGGTGGCCGGCCCGCTAAAGAAGACTGGAATTGGGGAGGCGCTTACGCATTCATATAGGGTGGTGGGCTTTGGCTGACTCAGCAAATAAAAAAGCCCGCTAACCGGAGGTTAGCGGGCTTTCAGCAAGCGCTCAGCTTATTGGCAAGCTTCGCAATCCGGCTCATCAATCGCGCAAGCCTTTGGCACTGGCGCCGGGCCGGCAGGAGCAGCCAGGACCGAATCATCACCGTGGTTGCCGCTGGAAACAGCGTTCAGCTTACCGGTGTTGATGGTCGACTTCTCGGTGCTGGTCGCGGCCAGGGCACGGAGGTAGTAAGTGGTTTTCAGGCCACGGTACCAGGCCATGCGGTAGGTCACGTCGAGCTTCTTGCCCGAAGCGCCGGCGATGTACAGGTTCAGCGACTGCGCCTGGTCGATCCACTTCTGACGACGGCTGGCGGCGTCAACGATCCACTTGGTGTCCACTTCGAAGGCCGTCGCGTAGAGCTCTTTGAGTTCTTGCGGGATGCGCTCGATCTGCTGCACCGAACCGTCGTAGTACTTCAGGTCGTTGATCATGACCGAGTCCCACAGGCCGCGGGCTTTCAGGTCGCGGACCAGGTACGGGTTGATCACGGTGAATTCGCCCGACAGGTTCGATTTCACATACAGGTTCTGGTAGGTCGGTTCGATCGACTGCGATACGCCGGTGATGTTGGCGATGGTCGCGGTCGGTGCGATGGCCATGATGTTGGAGTTACGAATGCCTTTCTGCACACGGGCACGTACCGGCGCCCAGTCCAGGGATTCGTTCAGGTCAACGTCGATGTACTTCTGGCCACGCTGCTCGATCAGGATCTGTTGCGAATCCAGCGGCAGGATGCCCTTGGACCACAGCGAACCCTGGAACGTCTCGTAGGCACCGCGCTCGTCGGCCAGGTCGCAGGAAGCCTGGATCGCGTAGTAGCTGACCGCTTCCATGGACTTGTCGGCGAACTCGACCGCAGCGTCCGAACCGTAAGGAATGTGCTGCAGGTACAGCGCGTCCTGGAAGCCCATGATGCCCAGGCCGACCGGACGGTGCTTGAAGTTGGAGTTCTGCGCCTGTGGCACCGAGTAGTAGTTGATGTCGATAACGTTATCGAGCATGCGAACGGCGGTGTTGACGGTGCGTTCCAGCTTGGCGGTGTCCAGCTTGCCGTTGACGATGTGGTTCGGCAGGTTGATCGAGCCCAGGTTGCAAACGGCGATCTCGTCCTTGTTGGTGTTCAAGGTGATCTCGGTGCACAGGTTCGAGCTGTGGACCACGCCCACGTGCTGCTGCGGGCTGCGCAGGTTGCACGGGTCCTTGAAGGTCAGCCATGGGTGGCCGGTTTCGAACAGCATCGACAGCATTTTGCGCCACAGGTCTTTGGCCTGGATGGTCTTGAACAGCTTGATCTTGCCTGGGTACTGGGACAGGGCTTCGTAGTACTCGTAACGCTCTTCGAAAGCCTTGCCGGTCAGGTCGTGCAGGTCCGGCACTTCGGATGGCGAGAACAGGGTCCATGGGCCGTCATCGAAGACACGCTTCATGAACAGGTCAGGGATCCAGTTGGCGGTGTTCATGTCGTGGGTACGACGACGATCATCACCGGTGTTCTTGCGCAGCTCGATGAACTCTTCAATGTCCATGTGCCAGGTTTCCAGGTAGGCACACACAGCGCCTTTGCGCTTGCCGCCCTGGTTGACCGCTACGGCGGTGTCGTTCACGACTTTCAGGAACGGTACTACGCCTTGGGACTTGCCGTTGGTGCCCTTGATGTAAGAACCCAAGGCACGCACCGGGGTCCAGTCGTTGCCCAGGCCGCCGGCGAATTTGGACAACATGGCGTTGTCGTGGATCGCGTGGTAGATGCCCGACAGGTCATCCGGCACGGTGGTCAGGTAGCAGCTCGACAGCTGCGGACGCAGGGTGCCGGCGTTGAACAGGGTCGGGGTCGACGACATGTAGTCGAAGGACGACAACAGGTTGTAGAACTCGATGGCACGGTCTTCTTTGTGCTTCTCTTCGATCGCCAGGCCCATGGCCACGCGCATGAAGAACACTTGCGGCAGTTCGAAGCGGATACCGTCCTTGTGGATGAAGTAACGGTCGTACAGGGTTTGCAGGCCCAGGTAGGTGAACTGCTGGTCGCGCTCGTGGTTGATCGCCTTGCCGAGTTTTTCCAGGTCGAAGGTGGCCAGGATCGGGTTCAGCAATTCGAATTCGATACCCTTGGCGATGTAGGCCGGCAGGGCCTTGGCGTACAGGTCGGCCATCTCGTGGTGAGTGGCGCTGTCGGCCACGCCCAGGAAGCCCAGGCCTTCGGCACGCAGGGTGTCCATCAGCAGGCGGGCGGTGACGAACGAGTAGTTCGGCTCACGCTCGACCAGGGTACGGGCGGTCATCACCAGGGCGGTGTTGACGTCGGTCAGGGCCACGCCGTCGTACAGGTTTTTCAGGGTTTCGCGCTGGATCAGGTCACCGTCGACTTCTTCCAGGCCTTCGCAGGCCTCGGTGATGATGGTGTTCAGGCGGCCCAGGTCCAGCGGTGCAAACGAACCGTCGGCCAGGGAGATGCGGATCGACGGGTGAGCTTGTACCGCAGCTTCTTCAGCCGGGGTGCGCACGGCGCGTTCCTTGGCGCGGGAGTCACGATAGATCACGTAGTCGCGGGCAACTTTCTGCTCGCCGGCACGCATCAGGGCCAGTTCGACCTGGTCCTGGATTTCTTCGATGTGGATGGTGCCGCCCGATGGCATGCGACGCTTGAAGGTCGCGCTGACTTGTTCGGTCAGGCGGGCAACGGTGTCGTGGATGCGCGACGAAGCGGCAGCGGTGCCGCCTTCAACTGCAAGAAACGCTTTGGTGATGGCGACGGTGATTTTGTCATCGGTATAAGGAACGACAGTGCCGTTACGCTTGATCACGCGCAGTTGGCCAGGTGCAGTGGCGGACAGATCCGTATTCGAATCAGCGGCCTGCGGCACGGAGCCTTGCGGGTTCTCGCGAGTTGTGTCGGTTTGCATGGGGGGTTGTCTCCACGTTCTATATTTGATTGCGAGTGCCAGGCTCTTCCTGCAACACCCGTACCGTTTTCCATATCGGGATGGAGAAACAGGTGCCATCCGCGTGAGCGGTTTGGTCTACTGAAAATCTCTTGGTTCCACGCTGCGCTAGCAATAAAACGCTTGAATTTCGAGCCACTTGTGTGGTTGGGCGATTGGGTCAAAAACCCCACATATAGGGTCTTCGTTGGCGCCGAGCTACAAGATAATGCGTTTTGAAGGGGTTGGCAATTCAGTAACCTGTGGATAACGCTGTGGGTAAATTGTGTAAGACAGGGTGAATGCCCGTGTAGGCCGCATTGCTAGTGCGTTGGACCGTTTGTCATGAATTATTTCGGGCTTGAAACAGCCAGGCCATTTTCGAAGGGCGCGAACCCTATCACAAAAAAACGCGATCACCGAATGGATTTCCCGGCTTGTGTTTGAGGGCTGGCCCATGGCTACAATCGGCTCTGTTATGCCCTCCAAACATTACAATCAGGGTATGGCCGTATAGTCATGACGACCTTCTTAAAATAACAACGAGGATCACCCGTGGAGCAAGAAGCCTGGCAGGTATTGATCGTCGAGGACGACCAGCGACTGGCTGAGTTGACCCGCGACTATCTGGAGAGCAACGGCCTGCGCGTGTCGGTGGAAGGCGACGGCGCACTGGCGGCGGCGCGGATCATCGCGGAGCAACCGGACCTGGTGATCCTCGACCTGATGCTGCCCGGCGAAGATGGCCTTAGCATCTGCCGCAAGGTGCGCGAGGGCTATGACGGCGTGATCCTGATGCTCACCGCGCGCACCGACGACATGGACCAGGTGCTGGGGCTGGACATGGGTGCCGACGATTACGTGTGCAAACCCGTGCGCCCGCGCTTGCTGCTGGCACGCATCCAGGCCCTGCTGCGGCGCAGCGAGCCGGTGGAGCCCGCTGCCGTGGAAAACCAGCGCCGCCTGCAGTTTGGCCCGCTGGTGGTCGACAATGCCCTGCGCGAAGCCTGGCTGCACGCCGGCAGCATCGAGCTGACCAGCGCCGAATTCGACTTGCTGTGGCTGCTGGTGGCGAACGCCGGGCGCATCCTCTCCCGCGAAGAAATCTTTATCGCCCTGCGCGGTATCGGCTATGACGGCCAGGACCGCTCCATCGATGTGCGTATCTCGCGGATTCGCCCCAAGATAGGTGACGACCCGATCCACCCGCGCCTGATCAAGACCATTCGCAGCAAAGGCTACCTGTTCGTCCCCGAAGCCGCCGCCGATATGCCGCTGTGAACTCGATCTTCCTGCGCATTTATGGCGGCATGTGCGCGGCGCTGATCCTGGTCGCGCTGCTCGGCGTGCTGGCCCTGCACCTGCTCAATGAGGTGCGCAGCGGCCAGTACCGCGAGCGCCTGGCCCACGGCACCTTTGCGCTGATGGGCGACAACCTGCAGCCGATGAGCCCCATCGAGCGCCAGCGCGCCCTGGCGGTGTGGGAGCGCTTGCTCGGCATTCCGCTGGAATTGCGCAGCCTCACCGACGCCCAACTGGACCTCGGCCAGCGCAATCGCCTGCAACGCGGCCAGGTCCTGGTGGAGCAGACGGGGCCGCATGCGGCGCGGGTATTGCGCCTGGTCAGCGAAAACGAGCAGTTAGTGTTGACCGGCGAAGTGCAGCAAATCAGCGAACAACTGGCGCGTGCGACGATTTACCTGCTGGCCGACGAACTGGTGCGCTACCCGGTAGCCGAACAGCCGCAACGGTTGGCCGCTATAAAGGAGGCAAAGGGCTTTGGCTTCGAGATGCATCTGATGACGCTCGACCAGGCCGATATGGACGAAGACCAGCGCCGCCGCGTGTCGGAAGGCGATACGGTAATGGCCCTGGGCAAGGGCGGCGATTCGATCCGCGTCTTTGCCGGCATGGTCGGCACGCCGTGGGTGCTGGAAATCGGCCCGCTGTTTCAAATGAACCCTTACCCGGCGCAATGGCTGGTCCTGATTGCCCTGATCGGTCTGACCCTGATCGGCCTGATCGTTTATCTCTTGGTGCGTCAGCTTGAGCGGCGTTTAAAAGGCCTGGAAGCCGCCGCCACGCGCATCGCCAAAGGCAACCTGGAAGTGCGCGTGCCGGCCCGTGGTGCCGACTCGGTCGGGCGTCTGGCGGCGGCGTTCAATGGCATGGCCGAGCACTTGCAGCAGTTGTTGGCGATCCAGCGCGAACTGGTGCGCGCGGTGTCCCACGAACTGCGCACGCCGGTGGCGCGCCTGCGTTTTGGCCTGGAGATGGTCGGCGAGGCGACGACGCCTGAAGCCCGGCACAAATACCTCGAAGGCATGGACAGCGATATCCAGGACCTGGATGGGCTGGTGGATGAGATGCTCACCTACGCCCGCCTGGAGCAGGGCTCGCCGGAGCTGAATTTCCAGCGGGTCGACCTCAATGCGCTGCTCGATCAGGTGATCGGCGAATTATCGCCACTGCGCCCGCAGGTCAACGTGGCCCGGGGTATTTGTTTGTCGTCGGCGCATTGGGATGACGCCTGGGTCGACGCCGAACCGCGCTATTTGCACCGCGCCCTGCAGAATCTGGTGAGCAACGCCATGCGCCACGCCCAAGGCCAAGTGCTGATCAGCTACCAGGTGGGCCAGGTGCGCTGCCGTATCGATGTGGAAGACGACGGCCCCGGCGTGCCGGAAAGTGCCTGGGAGCGTATCTTCACGCCTTTTTTGCGCCTCGACGACAGCCGTACTCGGGCGTCGGGCGGGCATGGCCTGGGGTTGTCGATCGTGCGGCGGATTATTTACTGGCATGGCGGGCGGGCGTTGATCGGCAAGAGCAACAACCTGGGCGGGGCGTGCTTCAGCCTGAGCTGGCCCAGAGACCAGGATAAATCCTGATACCGTTATCGCAGGCAAGCCAGCTCCCACAGGAGAATATATTCCAAATGTGGGAGCTGGCTTGCCAGCGATAGCGATCAAACAGGCGCTGATGGCCACAACGCTCAATAACTGCTCCCCATCCAGCGCAAACTGCCCCACCAACTCCGCGCCATGGCGCCACTCATCCGACAGGTCCGTCAGCAGTCGCAGCCTTAAAGCCCCGGCCTCTGACCATTCCACCACCTCGGCATGCTCAAAGTAGAAGCGCTTCTGCACGATCGGATAGAGCGCCTTGAACAAGCTCTCCTTGGCCGAAAACGTCAGCGTCACCAGCAGGGCGATCTGCTCACGGGGCAGGGCGGCCATACGCTGCAGTTCCTGCGCGGTGAGAATTTCCCCGGCCAGACGCTCCGCCCGTTCCAGGCTCAGCAGGTTTTCCAGGTCCATCCCCAGCCCGCGCCATTGCGCCTTGTGCCCGACAATCGCCGCAGCGTGCCCGGTGCTGTGGGTGATCGAGCCGCTGATGTGCGCGGGCCACACCGGTGCGCGGTCCTCGCCGATCGCCGGGATGCAGTCCAGCTGATCCAGCTGTTGCAAGGCGGCGCGGGCGCACAAGCGGCCGGCCAGGAACTCGGCCTGCCGCTTGGCCACCGAGCGCTGGATGCTCGGCGGAGGCGGCACGGCGCTGCGCTGGAAATCCTCCGCAACCCATAAAGAAGGATCAAAACGGGTGCTCAGGAACACCGTGCCCGGTAAGGGTTCGGGCAGCGGCCAATGGGCATCGAGTGGGGTGCAGCAAGCGGGTATGGGCGTCATGGGCGGTATTTTGCCGAGTTGCTGCGCCTCAGGATAGCCCGCAGTGGTTCAGCTGAGGTTCAGAGCCTGTTCAGGGGGAGTTCAGGGGCGTTTGCGTAGGCTGACCCCACACACACAACAGCCACGCGCCTATGAGGTAACACCATGACTGCGATCAAAAAGCTGATGTTGGCGTTAACCATGCTCAGTGCCACCGCCGGGGCCCAGGCCGCCGATGGGGCTTTTGCAGACTTCGGTCGCGAGAAAACCAAAAAAACCAGCACGCTGATCCAGCGCGTGAGTGTTGAAGAAGCGGGCAGCCAGCCCGCGCCGTGGGGCCAGTCCCTGGGCGTTAGCGCGCCGCAGGCGAATTACCGCGCCGGCTACGCACCCCTGACTGCCCACTACAATGGCATTAAACTGCGCCCGCAAGACGTGCAGGGCCGCTATGATATCCCCCTGTCGGACAGTTGAATCGCTTTGGAGAGCCTTATGAAATTGCTGGTCGTGGAAGATGAGGCGCTGCTGCGTCATCACCTGTTCACCCGCCTGACCGACAGCGGGCACGTGGTCGAGGCCGTGGCCAATGCCGAAGAGGCCCTGTACCAGACCGGCCAATTCAACCATGACCTGGCGATCATCGACCTGGGCCTGCCCGGCATGGGCGGCCTGGACCTGATCCGCCAACTGCGCAGCCAGGCCAAGACGTTCCCGATCCTGATCCTTACCGCGCGCGGCAACTGGCAGGACAAGGTCGAAGGCCTGGCCGCCGGCGCCGACGACTATGTGGTCAAGCCGTTCCAGTTCGAAGAGCTGGAGGCGCGGATGAACGCCTTGCTGCGTCGCTCCAGCGGTTTTACCCAGTCGACCATCGTCGCTGGCCCTTTGCTGCTGGACCTCAACCGCAAGCAGGCCTCCCTCGACGAGCAGCCGCTGGCGCTGACCGCCTACGAATACCGGATCCTCGAATACCTGATGCGCCATCACCAGCAAGTGGTGGCCAAGGACCGGTTGATGGAGCAGCTGTACCCCGATGACGACGAGCGCGACCCGAACGTCATTGAAGTGCTGGTCGGCCGCTTGCGCCGCAAGCTGGAAGGCCCGGCGGGGTTCAAACCCATCGACACGGTGCGCGGCCTGGGCTACCTGTTCAATGAGCGCTGCCGTTGATTCGCTCGCTACGCGTGCGCTTGATGCTGGCGGCCGCCACCCTGGCCGTGTTGTTTATGCTGGGTTTGTTGCCGGCCATGCAAGGCGCGTTCAGCCTGGCGTTGCAGGATTCCATCGAGCAACGCCTGGCATCGGACGTGACCACCTTGATATCCGCCGCGCGCGTGGAAAACAACCGCCTGCTGATGCCGGCGCAATTGCCCGATGAGCGTTTCAACCTCACCGATAGCCGCCTGCTGGGCTATATCTACGACCGTGAAGGCCACCTGGTCTGGCGTTCGCGGGCGACCAAGGAAGAAAACATCAACTACAAACCGCGCTACGACGGGCGCGGAAATGAATTTGCGCGAATTCGCGAGGCCAACGGCCAGGAATTCTTTGTGTATGACGTCGAGGTCAAGCTGCTCGGCGGCAAGAGCGCGGCGTTCAGTATCGTCGCCCTGCAACCGGTGCGCGAATACCAGGTGACCCTCGAAGGCCTGCGCGAAAACCTTTACCTGGGCTTCGGCGCGGCGTTGCTGGTGCTGCTGACCTTGCTCTGGCTGGGCCTGACCTGGGGCCTGCAAGCGCTGCGGCGCCTGAGCCAGGAGCTTGACCAGATTGAAGGCGGCACCCGCGAAAGCCTCACCGAAGAACACCCGCGCGAATTGCTGCGCCTGACCGGCTCCCTCAACCGTTTGCTGCACAGCGAACGCGAGCAACGCGCGCGCTACCGCGACTCCCTCGACGACCTGGCCCACAGCCTGAAAACCCCGCTGGCGGTATTGCAGGGGGTGAGCGAAGACATGGCCCAGCGCCCGGAAGACCGCGACCAGGCCTGGGTGCTGCAATCGCAGATCGAACGCATGAGCCAGCAGATCAGCTACCAGTTGCAGCGCGCCAGCCTGCGCAAAAGCGGCCTGGTGCGGCACCAGGTCCGCCTGGAGCCGGTGTTGCAAAGCCTGTGCGATACGCTGGACAAGGTCTACCGCGACAAACGCGTCACTGTGACCTTCGACTTGCCACCGGAATGCGACGTGCCGATCGAGAAGGGCGCCTTGCTGGAACTGCTCGGCAACCTGCTGGAAAACGCCTACCGCCTGTGCCTGAGCGAAGTGCGCATCAGCCTGGTGGAAAGCCTGGAGGGCAGCGAACTGTGCATCGAAGATGATGGGCCGGGCGTACCGCCGGATCAGCGCGCGCGAATCCTGCAAAGGGGCGAGCGGCTGGACCGTCAGCACCCGGGGCAGGGCATTGGCCTGGCGGTGGTCAAGGACATCATTGAAAGCTACGGCGCGCGGCTGACCCTGGGCGATTCACCGCTGGGGGGCGCGGCGTTCAAGATTCATTTTTCAGCCGTCTGATGTGTGTGGCTGTGCTGGCCTCTTCGCGGGCAAGCCCGCTCCCACAGTTGGAACGCGGTCGCATGTAGGAGCGGTCGCCAGTCGCATCACTACACATCTAACTCTCTTGCGCGCGATAGGCGCCCGGTGTCAGCCCCGTCCACTTCTTGAACGCGCGGTGAAATGCCGACGGCTCGGAAAACCCCAACTGCTCGGCAATCGCCTGCAATGACAAATCCGCTCGCCCCAAATGATAGATGGCGATGTCTCGCCGCAACTGATCCTTGAGTGCCTGAAAACTGGTGCCTTCCTCGCGCAAATGCCGGCGCAGGGTTTGCGGGCTGATGTGCAGGTGCTGGGCGACCGCCTCCAGGTCCGGCCAAGGCGTACGGTCGCGGCTTAATAAACGCCGCAACTGGCTGCTCAGGCTGTCGCCCTCATCCGGCCGCGACAACAGGTCCGCCGGGGAATGCTGCAGGAAGTGCTTGAGCGTGCGTTCGTCCTGCAACAGCGGCAGGCTCAAATAGCGGCTGGGAAATACCAGGCTGCTATTCGGTGCGCCGAATACCTGGGTGCAGGGAAACAACAGGTCATATTCACTGGCGTGGGCCGGCGCCGGGTAGCTGAAGGTGGCCTGGTGCAGCCGAATGCGCTGGCCGATCAGCCAGCTGCCCAGCCGGTGCCAGATCACCAGCAGGCATTCGCTGAGGAAGTGATCCGGGTCCCACAGTTGCGCATCGTCCAGACTCAAGCGGGCCATGTCGCCTTCGCGTGTCAGCTGCCAGCGCGGACCTTGCGGGAATAGGCTATAAAATAATAAGCCGCGTTCCAGAGCCTTTTCCAGGGTGCGGCAGTGGATCAGCGCGTGGCACATCATGGCGAAGGTGCCGCGTTTGCTCGGGCCGTCGGCGAAGCCCAGGTATTCGTCGTCCAGCGCCAGCCAGAGCTTTTGCAGCAGCCGGGTAAATTGCTCCGGCGCGATGCGGGCGCGCGGTTCGGTCAAAAGCTCCGGGGTAATCCCTGCCTGTTGCAGCAGGCTGGAACAGTCGTAACCCGCCCGACGTGCACCGCCGAGGGCTGCCCGGGCGTAGTGGCTGGCGATGGTACGTTCACGCATGCGAATGCCTCGTCCATGGAGGGGCCGATGGTAGCCATCCGCGTATAGGGCGACAAGGCGGATATCCGCCAAATTGTAGGACGAGACAGGGCGGTGTGGCGGAAATCCGCCACCTGCTGAAAGGTCTCCGAGTGTTGCTCGTGACCCTCAGCCCTGATGTCCAAAGGCCTCCAGGGTTTTTAGGCGAACTGGCACGGCGTTTGCGATAAAAACTACAGCGCAGGCTGGTTCTTACAGACCTCGCAAACAACAAATCCCTCCAGTGCAGGAGGGTTCGCAATTCAAGTGTCGTGGGCAATGGCGGATATTTGCCACACGGGACGATTGAGGAACTTTGCAATGACGACTCGTCAGCCATTCTACAAAACCCTGTATTTCCAGGTGATCGTCGCAATCGTTATCGGTATTTTGCTCGGTCACTTCTACCCGCAGACCGGCGTGGCCCTCAAGCCATTGGGTGACGGCTTTATCAAGCTGATCAAAATGGTCATTGCCCCGATCATCTTCTGCACCGTTGTCAGCGGCATCGCTGGCATGCAAAGCATGAAATCGGTCGGCAAAACCGGCGGCTACGCGCTGCTGTACTTCGAAATCGTTTCCACTATTGCCTTGCTGATCGGCCTGATTGTCGTGAACGTGGTGCAACCGGGCGCCGGCATGCACATCGACGTAGCCACCCTGGACGCCTCGAAAGTCGCGGCCTACGTGACTGCCGGTGCAGACCAGAGCATCGTTGGCTTCCTGCTTAACGTGATCCCGAACACCATCGTCGGCGCCTTCGCCAACGGCGACATTCTGCAAGTGCTGATGTTCTCGGTGATCTTCGGTTTTGCCCTGCATCGCCTGGGTGCCTACGGCAAGCCGGTACTGGACTTCATCGATCGTTTCGCCCACGTGATGTTCAACATCATCAACATGATCATGAAGCTCGCGCCAATCGGTGCCCTGGGTGCCATGGCGTTCACCATCGGGGCCTACGGTGTAGGTTCGCTGGTGCAGCTCGGTCAACTGATGATCTGCTTCTACATCACCTGCCTGCTGTTCGTGCTCGTGGTCCTGGGCGGTATCTGCCGCGCTCACGGTTTCAGCGTACTGAAACTGATCCGCTACATCCGTGAAGAGCTGTTGATCGTACTGGGTACGTCCTCCTCCGAATCCGCACTGCCACGCATGCTGATCAAGATGGAGCGTCTGGGCGCGAAGAAATCCGTCGTTGGCCTGGTAATCCCGACCGGCTACTCGTTCAACCTCGACGGTACTTCGATTTACCTGACCATGGCTGCCGTGTTCATCGCCCAGGCGACCGACACCCACATGGACATCACCCACCAGATCACCCTGCTGCTGGTGCTGCTGCTGTCCTCCAAAGGCGCTGCAGGCGTGACCGGTAGCGGCTTCATCGTACTGGCTGCCACCCTGTCGGCCGTGGGCCACCTGCCGGTTGCCGGCCTGGCGCTGATCCTGGGTATCGACCGCTTCATGTCCGAAGCCCGCGCCCTGACCAACCTGGTGGGTAACGCGGTTGCCACCCTGGTCGTGGCCAAGTGGGTCAAGGAACTCGATGAAGACAAGCTGCAAGTAGAGCTCGCTTCCGGTGGTCGTGGCATCTCCGACACCCGTGAAGAAGATGACCTGGGCGTTGCTGAAGGCCCTGCTCCTGTCGTCAAATAAGCATTAGCGTTGTACGAAAAACCCATCTTCGGATGGGTTTTTTTATGCCTGCCGATCATCGAAGCCACGTGTTCCGGCGCGAGCGCATGAACCTGGCAGCCAGGCAGGTGTCGATGAATCCTCACACCTGCATCGCGGGGGTGTTGTGTTTGAGTTAACGTGGTCACCTGCAGGGCTTTTATCGGTTCATAGGCGGTGTTTATCAACGGCCCGGGGCGACGTTGAGCCTCGAGGCTGGCAAGAGGTGAGGGCTGGATGGACAGTGTGGATCTGAATGTCCTGCGCAGCGTGCTCCAATGGCGCCGCGACGGAGAACGAGTGGTGTTGTACAGCGTGGTGCAGACCTGGGGCAGTGCGCCGCGTCCGCCAGGCGCAATGTTGGCCTTGCGCGGCGACGGCGTGGTGATCGGCTCGGTGTCGGGCGGCTGCATCGAGGACGACTTGATTGCCCGCCTGCAGGACGGGCGTTTGCCGGAAGACGGCCCACCGGTGCAACTGGTGACCTATGGCGTCACTCGCGACGAGGCGGCGCGTTTTGGCCTGCCCTGCGGCGGCACCTTGCGCCTGACCGAAGAGCGCGTGGACGACTGGGAGTGGGTTTCGCAACTGCTCGCGCGCTGTGAGGATCATCAGATTGTCGCGCGGGAGCTGGACCTGGCGACCGGCCAGGTGACCCTGAGCGGCGCCAGTAAAACCGATGTTGTGACGTTCGACGGCGAACGCCTGCGCGCCATTTACGGCCCGCGCTGGCGCCTGTTGTTGATCGGCGCCGGGCAACTCTCGCGGTATGTGGCGGAAATGGCGCGGTTGCTGGATTTCGAAGTGCTGATCTGTGACCCGCGCGAAGAGTTCGTCTACGGTTGGGAAGAGCAACACGGCCGCTTTGTGCCGGGTATGCCCGATGAAGCTGTGCTGAATATCCAGACCGACGAGCGCACGGCGATCGTGTGCCTGACCCATGACCCGCGTCTGGACGATATGGCATTGCTGACGGCGTTGAATTCCAGTGCGTTCTACATTGGCGCACTGGGCTCGCGGGTCAACAGCCAGAAACGTCGCGAGAACCTCGCGGAGCTGGGGTTGAGCGCGGAGGCCATTGCGCGTCTGCATGGTCCGATCGGTCTGCACATCGGCAGCCATACGCCGTCGGAGATTGCGTTGTCGTTGCTGGCGGAAATCGTCGCGATCAAGAACGGCGTCGCCCCTGTGCAGAAGAAGCCGCTGCCGGTGGCCGCTGAATGACCGCCACCGCGATTGTGCTGGCGGCGGGGCGGGGCAGTCGTTTCCGGGCCGAGGCAGGCGCTGGCAAGGACAAATTGCTGGCCGATTGCGTAGGGCTGGATGGCGTGACGCGACCGGTGATCGAACAAGTACTTTTGAGTTTGCCGCCGGTTGTTAACCGACTGTTGGTGACTTCGCCCGATCGCCTTGACGTGATTCGGCTGGCGCAGGCCTATGGCTGCGAAGTGTTGCTTCTGGAGTCTTCGGGCATGGGCGACAGCATTGCAGCAGCTGTCGCGGCCAGCGGTTCGGCTGATGGTTGGCTGGTGGTGCTGGGTGACATGCCGTTTATCCAGCCTGCGAGCATCGAACACGTGAACGACGCGATGGCGGCTGATGGCATCAGCGTTCCAACGCATGACGGTCAGTATGGGCACCCTGTGGCGTTTGGCCGTGAGCTTGGGCCTGCCTTGAGGGCGCTGACCGGCGATCGGGGTGCGAAGCCCTTGTTTGCCCAGGCAGCCGTGCAGGAAGTACGAGTAGAAGATCCCGGTGTGTTATGGGATGTGGATGTACCTGCGTCGTTGAACTACCGCTAACCTGCGGACGTAAAAAAGCCCCGCCTGATCACTCAGGCGGGGCTTTTTAGTGGCTGGTGGAATCAGACGAGGGGTTTGGGCTCGTGCTCTTCTTCCAGGGCCTTGTGGCTGTGCTCTGCCACTTCTTCGACGGAGCGCGGCGCTTCGTCGACGACGGGGGCAGTGTGCTCAACCACGGCTTCAGCGGCCGGAGCGGCAGCTGCTGCAGCGGCGGCTGCCTCAGCTTCCTTGCGACGACGACGCACTTCACGTGGGTCGTTCGGCGCGCGGCCGTTTTCGGTCAGGGCGCTGGCTGGAGCGACTTCAACCACCGGGGCGGCGACTTCGGCAACTACTGGCGCTTCAACCACAGGCTGAGGTTCAACCACTGGAGCAGGTTCGGCGGCCACTTCGGCAACCGGCGCAGGCGCTTCTTCTACCACAGGGGCAGGTGCAGGCGCTTCAACCGGAGCAACCGGCTCGGGTGCAGTCCACTGGAAGGCGGTCTGTTCTTCACGAACTTCACGAACTTCACGAACTTCACGAACTTCACGCACTGCCGGGGCAGCTTCTTCGACGATCGGCGCTTCAACCACAGCTTCAACAATCACGGGCTGAGGTTCAACCACAGGGGCTGGCTCGACAGCAGCCACTTCGGCCTCTGGCTGGGCTTCGCGAACCTCATGTACTGCCGGGGCCACTTCCACTTCCGGAACCGCTGGGGCTTCGATCGGGGTAGTCGCTTCAACAGCCGGTGCTTCAAACGCTGGCGCTTCCACAACCGGGGTCTCGGCAACCGGTGCTTCTACCGCAGGGGTTTCTTCGACAGCAGCGGTAGCGCGTTCGGCTTGCTCGTGAGCCTGGGCTTCAGCAGGTGCGCTGATGACCGAGCTGGCAACGGCAGCGGTGACGGCCAGGCCGGCAGCCAGATCGGCGCCAGTCGGTTCGCCGGTGGCGGCTTCTGCGTTTTCGCCGGCTTCTTCCGAACCTTCGATCACGTTGCCGTTGGCATCACGCTGACGCTCACGACGGTTGCTGCGACGACGCTGGCCACGGGAGCGGCGGCGTGGACGATCGCCTTCGGCGTTGTCCTGGCCGTCTTCCTGCAGTTGCTCTTCGCCGGTCAACACTTCTTCTTCGTCGGCAACAGCGGCTTGCTCGGCGCGTGGTTGACGCTCTTCACGTGGAGCGCGTGGCTGGCGCTCTTCACGCGGTGCGCGCTCTTCACGCGGCTGGCGCGCCGGGCGTTCTTCGGAAGCGGCTTCGCCAGCGACGGCAGGTGCGGCGTCCAGTGGCTCGCGCAGTTCACGCACACGCTCTTCACGCTCGCCACGTGGCTTGCGATCTTCACGTGGTGCGCGCGGGGTACGTGCGCGCTCTTCACGCGGTGCACGTTCTTCACGGGCGACGGTCGGGGTTTCTTCACGAGCTTCGCGAGGGGCACGCTCTTCACGTGGTGCGCGTTCTTCACGCGGAGCACGTTCTTCGCGCGGCTTGCGCTCTTCGTCACGACGGCCGTTGCGGTTACGGCTCTGCTGGCGACCGTTGCGACGTTCTTCGTTGCGCGCCGGGCGCTCGGTAGCGGGTTTTTCAACCACAACCGGAGCAACAGGTTCTTCTTTGGTAGCGAACAGGCTGACCAGCGACTTCACCAGGCCTTTGAACAGGCTTGGCTCAGGCAGGGCGGCCGGTGCGGCAACCGGCGCAGCCACTTCGGCAGGTACCGGTGCGTTGGCGCGAGCCGGCGCAGTCTTCACGGCAGCTTCCTGGCGAACCAGGGTGCGGGTCGCGGCGGCTGGCTGGACTTCTTCCACTTCAGCCGCGGCAGCAGCGATTTCGTAGCTGGACTGGCCGCTGTGGGCTTCCGGGCTATCGTCACGCAGGCGCTGCACTTCGAAGTGTGGCGTTTCGAGGTGATCGTTCGGCAGGATCACGATACGGGCACGGGTGCGCAGTTCGATCTTGGTGATCGAGTTGCGTTTTTCGTTGAGCAGGAACGCTGCAACCGGGATCGGCACTTGCGCGCGGACTTCGGCGGTGCGGTCTTTCAGGGCTTCTTCTTCGATCAGGCGCAGGATCGCCAGGGACAGCGATTCAACGTCACGGATGATGCCGGTGCCGTTGCAACGCGGGCAGACGATGCCGCTGCTCTCGCCCAAAGATGGACGCAGGCGCTGACGGGACATTTCCAGCAGGCCGAAGCGCGAGATGCGGCCGACTTGCACGCGGGCACGGTCAGCTTCCAGGCATTCGCGGACTTTCTCTTCCACGGCGCGCTGGTTCTTGGCAGGCGTCATGTCGATGAAGTCGATCACGATCAGGCCGCCGATGTCGCGCAGGCGCAGTTGGCGGGCGATTTCTTCAGCCGCTTCCAGGTTGGTCTGCAGGGCGGTTTCTTCGATGTCGCTACCCTTCGTGGCGCGCGCCGAGTTGATGTCGATGGACACCAGGGCTTCGGTCGGGTCGATCACGATGGAGCCGCCGGAAGGCAGTTCGACCACGCGCTGGAAAGCGGTCTCGATCTGGCTTTCGATCTGGAAACGGTTGAACAGCGGAACGCTGTCTTCGTACAGCTTGATCTTGCTGGCGTACTGCGGCATCACCTGGCGGATGAAGGTCAGGGCTTCGTCCTGGGCTTCAATGCTGTCGATCAGCACTTCGCCGATGTCTTGGCGCAGGTAATCGCGGATGGCGCGGATGATCACGTTGCTTTCCTGATAGATCAGGAACGGCGCGGAGCGATCCAGCGAAGCTTCTTTGATGGCGGTCCAGAGTTGCAGCAGGTAGTCGAGGTCCCATTGCATTTCTTCGCTGCTGCGGCCCAGGCCGGCAGTGCGCACGATCAGGCCCATGTCGGCCGGGGCGATCAGGCCGTTCAGCGCTTCACGCAGTTCGTTGCGCTCTTCGCCTTCGATGCGACGGGAGATACCGCCGGCACGCGGGTTGTTCGGCATCAGCACCAGGTAACGGCCAGCCAGGCTGATGAAGGTGGTCAGGGCTGCGCCCTTGTTGCCACGTTCTTCTTTTTCGACCTGGACGATGACTTCCTGGCCTTCGCTCAGGACGTCCTTGATGTTCACGCGGCCTTCGGGGGCTTTCTTGAAGTATTCGCGGGAGATTTCTTTGAGGGGCAGGAAGCCGTGGCGCTCGGAGCCGAAATCGACAAAGGCAGCCTCAAGGCTTGGTTCGATGCGAGTAATCCGGCCTTTATAGATGTTGGCCTTCTTTTGCTCGCGTGCACCGGATTCGATGTCCAGGTCGTAGAGGCGTTGGCCATCTACCAGTGCAACACGCAACTCTTCGGGTTGAGTTGCGTTAATCAGCATTCTTTTCATGTTGTACCGTCGGTTTCCGGGCTGCCGGAAACGGCGTTCGGCACACACGACTTCTCACGGTCGGTGTCAGGTGCGTCAAGAGTGGTTGGCCACTCCAGTGTCCAGCAAAACCCGCCAATGTGGGCCGGTATCGCGACGGACGCGTCCTGCTTGTTAGCGGTGGTGACAAAGGCACCACTTCAACAAAAGCTAAGGTCAGGAGGAGGAATCAACCGGCGACTGTGGACGAGATGAAGCGTCTAAATATAAGCCTAGTGCTACACGGTCCGACGGTTGTGCATCTCCACCCTACACGTATCCCTGATAATTCGGGTGCTGCCGCGCGCAGAATCCGCAGCGGGTTGGCATTTACCGTGTGCTCCAATGGGGAGTACACGCTCATGGCTAAACAAGACTGGGTGTGGGCGACTGCGCTCTCACTCAGCTCTTAACAGGCGTTGTTTCCGAAGCATTCGCCATGGTCTGGCTCAAGACTGACTGCACTTTGTGAACTGGCCGTAAATATCGGCGCAGAACGCGAGTATTCACTCTGCTTTCTGCACTCGCTTCAGGCCTCATGTCACCTGCGCTTGTTACAATCCTGAGCCTTCCAAGGTGGCGAAAGCCCCGTAGGACGGCCTCGCGTCCTGATGAATTGCGATGGTCAGGGCCGGCAGTTTGCCGCAAGTCCTCTGCCCAGGCCGCTTTTGGCGGCGTTCGCGACTATAGCAGCAATGATTAAGTGCTTCAATTCCATAAAAAATTGTTATCATCGCCGCCATGACGACTACCGCCCCCCAGACCCCCAGCGTCCAGCTGCTCGAGGTCTCGCCGGAATATGCCGGCCAACGCATCGACAATTTTCTCCTGGCCAGGCTCAAAGGCGTGCCCAAGACCTTGATTTACCGCATCTTGCGTAAAGGCGAAGTGCGCGTGAACAAAGGCCGCATCAAGCCCGAGTACAAGTTGCAGGCGGGCGATATCGTCCGTGTGCCGCCGGTGCGCGTGCCCGAGCGAGACGAGCCTGTACCGCTGGCGCAAGGCCTGTTGCAGCGCCTTGAAGCCTCGATTGTGTTCGAAGACAACAAGCTGATCGTGATCAACAAGCCCTGCGGCATTGCGGTTCACGGTGGCAGCGGCCTGACCTTCGGCGTGATCGAAGCCTTTCGTCAGTTGCGCCCGGATGCCAAGGAGCTTGAGCTGGTCCACCGCCTGGACCGTGACACCTCCGGCCTGCTGATGATCGCCAAAAAGCGCAGCATGTTGCGCCACCTGCACACCGCCTTGCGTGGCGATGGCGTGGACAAGCGCTACATGGCGCTGGTGCGCGGCAACTGGGCCAGCTCGATCAAAAGCGTCCGCGCGCCGTTGCAGAAGAGCAACCTGCGCTCCGGCGAACGCATGGTCGAAGTGGACGAAGAGGGCAAAGAAGCCCTGACCCTGTTCAAAGTGCTGCGCCGTTTCGGCGACTTCGCCACGATGGTCGAAGCCAAGCCGGTGACCGGGCGTACTCACCAGATTCGCGTGCATACCCTGCATGCCGGCCATTGCATCGCCGGTGACACCAAGTACGGTGACGAGGATTTCTCCAAAGAAATCCGCGACCTGGGCGGCAAGCGCCTGTTCCTGCACGCGTACATGCTGACCGTGCCGCTGCCTGATGGCGGTGAGCTGAAGCTGCAGGCGCCGGTGGATGAGATGTGGGCCAAGACCGTGGAGCGTTTGAGTGTCGCACCTTGATTACAAGCTGCTGATCTTCGATTGGGACGGCACCCTGTGTAACTCCATTGGTCGGATCGTTGAATCCATGCACGCAGCTTCTGCCCGCTCGGGCTTCGAGCAGTGCACCGACCTGGCGGTCAAGGGCATTATCGGCCTGGGCTTGCCCGAGGCGATCCGCACCTTATACCCGCAGATCAGCGACGCCGAGCTAGTGGTATTTCGCGACCATTATGCCGATCACTATATAGCGCTGGAGGCTACGCCTTCGCCGTTGTTCGACGGTGTGCTGGAATCGCTGGAGGCCTTTCGTGCGCAGGGTTATCACCTCGCCGTCGCTACCGGCAAGGCCCGTCGCGGTCTGGATCGGGTGCTCAAGGCGCATGACTTCGAAGATTATTTCGATATCACCCGTGCGGCGGATGAAACCGCCAGCAAGCCTCACCCTCTGATGCTTGAGCAGATCCTTGCCCATTGTGGCGTGTCGCCGCGCCAGGCATTGATGGTGGGTGATGCCTCCTTCGACCTGATGATGGCGCGCAATGCCGGCATGGACAGCGTGGCGGTCAGCTATGGCGCCCAGGCTGCCGAAGCCTTGCAGCCCTACGAGCCCAGGCTGACGATTGATCATTTTTCTGAACTGCAGGCCTGGCTCGGCCGGGCCCAATAAGTCTTTGCTGGGGTTGATGGCATGAGTGACGAGTGGAAAGCGCCCGAAAAGGCCGAGAGCGGTGATGATAAAAGCTGGAAGCTGCTGGAGAAAACCCTCCTGGCCAGCGTTCAGGAACAGCGCCGTGCAAGGCGCTGGGGGATTTTCTTCAAGCTGCTGACCTTTACCTACCTGATCGCGATGCTGGTGCTGTTCAGCCCGCTGATGGACATGGAAAAAAGCGCCACCCGAGGCAACAACTACACCGCATTGATTGAAGTGCGCGGCGTGATCGCCGACAAGGAGTCGGCCAGTGCCGACAACATCGTCAGCAGCCTGCGCACGGCGTTTGAAGATCCGAAGGTGAAGGGCGTGATCCTGCGTATCAACAGTCCAGGCGGCAGCCCGGTGCAGTCCGGTTATGTGTATGACGAGATTCGCCGTCTGCGTGGCCTGCACCCGGATATCAAGCTGTACGCGGTGATTTCCGATCTTGGCGCCTCGGGTGCCTATTACATCGCCAGCGCGGCTGACCAGATCTACGCCGACAAGGCCAGCCTGGTGGGCTCCATTGGGGTGACGGCGGCCGGTTACGGGTTTGTCGGCACCATGGAGAAGCTGGGGGTGGAGCGCCGCACTTACACTTCGGGCGAACACAAGGCTTTCCTGGATCCGTTCCAGCCGCAGAAGGCTGATGAGACCCAGTTCTGGCAAGGCGTGCTCGACACTACCCATCGGCAGTTCATTGCCAGCGTGAAGCAGGGGCGTGGCGATCGTCTCAAGGATAAAGACCACCCGGAGCTGTTCTCCGGGCTGGTGTGGTCGGGCGAGCAGGCGTTGCCGCTGGGGCTGATCGACGGCCTGGGCAGTGCCAGTTCGGTGGCCCGGGACGTGATTGGCGAGAAAGAACTGGTGGATTTCACCGTTCAGGAATCGCCGTTTGATCGCTTCTCCAAGAAGCTCGGCTCGAGCGTGGCTGAGAAACTGGCGCTGTACATGGGCTTCCAGGGCCCGACGCTGCGCTGAAATCCTGAGGCTGGTATAGCTCAAAATGTGGGAGCAACTGTCTTGATGACCCTAACGTGGATATCACTCCACAGACAGCCAAGCTCCCACAGCTGCACGCCGTGTGACTTACGACATGCCGCTGCCGATTCAGGC
>NZ_UTBG01000118.1 GCF_900580675.1 Pseudomonas viridiflava | reverse complement strand
GTATCCGCCAGCGCTGACTTTGCAGAAGGCGTTTCCGCGTTTTGCCAGCGCCGCAAGGCTCAATTTGGTTCGTCCCTTTAATCCCCCAAGAGGTCTTTCATGAGAATCGAAGGTTCTGTTTTCTTCATCACCGGTGGTGCTTCGGGCTTAGGGGCTGCCACCGCCAAGTGGCTGGTGGGATCGGGCGCCCAGGTGGTGCTGGCTGACCTCAACGAGGTGGCAGGTGAAGCATTGGCGAATGAGTTGGGGCCCGATGCGTTATTCGTGCGCACGGACACGGTGCAAGAGCAATCCGTGCAAGCGGCCATCGACCTTTCACTCGGCCGGTTCGACCGTGTAGACGGACTGATCTGCTGTGCTGGCGTAGCACCTGGGCAGAAGGTGCAGAGTAAGGCGGGGCCGCATGACCTGGATACCTTTGCGCGCACAATCACGATCAACCTGGTGGGGACGTTCAACGCCATACGATTGGTCGTAGCGGCCATGAGTAACAATGCGCCCAATGGCGATGGCGAGCGCGGCGTGATCATCACCACCGCGTCCGTCGCGGCCTTTGATGGCCAAATCGGCCAGGCGGCCTATGCGGCGTCTAAAGCTGGTGTGGTGGGTATGACACTGCCGATTGCTCGTGAACTTGCCCGGTTTGGCATTCGGGTGGTGACCATTGCGCCCGGCATCTTCGAAACGCCAATGCTGCTTGGACTGCCTCAGGCCGTTCAAGACTCGCTGGGTAAAACAGTGCCATTTCCCCCACGTCTGGGGCGCGGTTGCGAGTACGCGCAATTGGTGGAGTCGATCGTACTGAACCCGATGCTCAACGGCGAGGTGATACGTCTGGATGGTGCATTACGCATGGCGGCCCAATAAGGAGTTACTCACGTTTCAATTTAAATTCTGAACAGAAAGTTTGAATGAATTTAGTGGCGTTGGGCGTTATCCCGGCGGCGCTGAAGTGTGCGTCACAGTCGAAAACAATAAAAAACAGCAATAACAATAACAATAGCGAAAGGTAGACTAACCATGCAATTCAACTTCGGTACAGTTATGCCCGTCCTGTGCGCCAGCGCAGTCTTGGGTATGGTCGGATCGGTACGTGCAGACTTCCTGGGGGACAGCAAATCCACCCTGGAACTGCGTAACTTCTATATGAACCGTGACTTCCGCCAGGCCGGCGCGGCGCAGAATAAAGCGGAGGAATGGGCTCAGGGATTCATGTTGCGCCTTGAATCCGGTTACACCGAGGGGCCGGTAGGTTTCGGTATTGATGCCATCGGGATGCTGGGGCTGAAACTCGACTCCAGCCCAGATCGGGTTGGCACCGGCCTGCTCAAGACCAATGCGGTCGGGCCCAAGCGGGCCAAGGATGAATATGGCGAGTCAGGCTTTACTGCCAAGGTACGTATCTCCAAGAGCACCTTGAAGCTCGGCACTCTCCAGCCGGTGTTGCCGCCTTTGATGCGCAATGACTCACGTCTTATGCCGCAGACCTTTCGCGGAGCTTGGTTGGCCAGTAACGAGATTGAGGGTTTGAACCTTGATCTGGGCCGCCTTGATCGGGTCAATCAGCGCGACTCTTCGGACAACGAAGTGATGACCGTCTTCAATGGCGGCAAGCGCAATATAGTGCTCGGAAGTGCCAAAACCAGTGATGAATTTCTGTTTGGTGGGGGTCGCTATCAATGGAATCCGACACTTTCCACCAGTTATTACTACGGCGGCCTTGATGGCATCTACAAACAACACCTGATCAATCTAGTGCATCAATTACCGTTGGGGGGCGGGCAAAGTCTTAAGTCCGATATCCGATTTTCACACTCTGGTGCCGACGGCGGAAGTAACGTGGACAACGATGCTTTGGGCGCCTTGTTTACCTACAAAATGCTTGGGCATAGCTTCAGCGCCGGCTACCAGCACCTCAGCGGTCGCACCGGTTTCGCCTACGTCAATGGCGCGGACGATGCCTTGCTCAATCAGGTGCAGATCAACGACTTCGGTAACCGCGATGAGCATTCGTGGCAGGTGCGCTACGACTATGACTTCGCCGCGTTGGGCTTTCCAGGGCTAACCCTGATGACCCGCTATCTGTCGGGTGACAACGTGGACCGAGGGGCCGGGCTGAGCGAAGGCAAAACCTGGGAGCGCAACACGGACCTGGGGTACGTCATTCAAAGCGGGCCGCTGAAAAACCTGGCGTTGAAGCTGCGTAACGCCACCACCCGCAGCAACTTCCTGAGTGATCTGGATGAAAACCGCCTGATCGTCAGCTACAGCTTGCCACTCTGGTAAGTCCTGAATCGTCGCAGCCTGGCGCATGGCCAGCAGGAAATGGCTGGCTTGGCGAAATTGGCATAAAAAACGTCAGTATTGCCAATGTGCCAGCGCTGCCGATTTTCGTACTGTGCAAAAGGGCACAGCGGCACATCAATGTTGAGACAGACACGATGAACACAATAAAAAGAAGTTATTCGCGTGGCGCGATTCATACTCCGTTGATTGAGAAAACCCTGGGGGATTTCTTTGACGAGGTGGTCGCACGATTTCCCGATAATGAAGCGCTTGTTTCGTGTCATCAGAGTATCCGGCTCAGCTATTCGCAACTTCAAGCCGAAGTAAACCAACTGGCGAGTGCGCTGCTTGCGTTGTCACTTGTGCCGGGTGATCGTGTGGCTATCTGGGCCAACAACAGCGCCGAATGGCTGATAACCCAACTGGCGACAGCCAAGGTCGGTATCATCCTGGTCAACTTCAACCCGGCCTATAAAACCATCGAGCTTGAGTACGCGCTGAATAAGGCGGGCTGCAAGGCATTGATCACTATGGCCGCGTTCAAGACTACTGATTACCTGCAAGTGATCAGAACCATTGCGCCGGAAATCCACACATCTACACCTGGACAGCTCAGTGCTACGAGGTTGCCCGCATTGCATGCGGTCATTCACCTGGGCGAAGAACACGTGCCCGGGTTTATGCGTTTTCGCGATCTGATGAGTCTGGGGAATGCCTTGGATGAACATGTCCCGCGTGTCGCTGCGACGCTGAAGAACACTGATGCGATCAACATCCAATTCACCAGCGGCACCACGGGCTCTCCAAAGGGCGCAGCGCTGACCCATCGCGGCATTCTCAACAATGGATTTTTTCTCGGCGAAGGCATGAGCCTGACTGCCACCGATCGCCTGTGCATTCCGGTGCCTTTGTTTCATTGCTTTGGCATGGTGGTTGGCAACCTGGCGGCATTGACCCATGCCAGCACCATCGTCTATCCCAACGATGCATTTGACCCGGTGCGTACCCTTGAGGCCGTACAGAGTGAGCGCTGCACCGCCCTGCACGGTGTGCCGACGATGTTCATCACCGAACTCGACCACCCCCGCTTTCACGAATTCGACCTGTCCACCTTGCGCACCGGCATCATGGCCGGCACGGCTTGCCCGATTGAGGTGATGCGCCGGGTTCAGCGCGACATGCATATGCGCGATGTCACTATTGCCTACGGCATGACCGAAACCAGCCCGGCCAGCTGCCAAAGCACCTGTGAAACACCGCTGGAAAAACGCGTGTCGACCATCGGCAAAGTCCACCCCCACCTGGAAGCCAAGGTGGTCCACCCGGAGTCGGGAGACACCTTGCCGATCGGCGTCGTGGGGGAGTTGTGTATCCGTGGTTATTCGCTGATGCAAGGCTACTGGAACGACCCGGAAAAGACTGTGCAGACCATCGACAGCGACGGCTGGATACACAGCGGAGACTTGGCCACGATGGATGCCGAGGGCTACGTCAGCATCACCGGGCGTATCAAGGATATGGTGATACGCGGCGGCGAAAATATTTCCCCGCGCGAGATCGAGGAGTTCCTGTATCAACACCCGGCGATTCAGGATGCGCAGGTGATCGGCGTGGCAGATGAGAAATACGGCGAGGAGCTCTGCGTTTGGGTGATCGTGCGCCCGGGCCTGGCGATCAGCGAAGACGAGATACGCAAGTTCTGCAGCAGCCAGATCGCCCGTTACAAGATCCCGCGCTATATACGCTTCGTCGACGGCTTCCCAATGACGCTCTCCGGCAAAGTACAGAAGTTCAGGATGCGCGAAATCATGGAAGAAGAGCTTACCCTGGCGGTGTGCTAGAGCGCCGCCCACATTTACTCATGCGCCGCTTCATAGGCGCCACCGATAAGGAATGAACCATGGCATGGCAGATTGAAGTGATTGAAGGGTGTGCGGTTGTGCGCATGAATACCAACAAGGTCAATGTGCAGAACGACACCTTCTTCAAGGACCTGCATGACGCGTTTGATCGGCTCGAAACCGAGTTCAGCGAGCTGCCGGTGATTCTGACCGGGCAGGGCAATGCCTTTTCCGCCGGCATCGACTTCAAGTACAGCTTTGATGTGTTTGGCAGCCAGAACAAAGAGCGGATCCGCCAGTGGTACGCCGAGTATCGCGCGACCAACCTGCGCATCTTCCAGTACCCGCGCCCCACCGTGGCAGCGATCAACGGGCATGCTATTGCCGGTGGCCTGATCACGGCCCTGGACTGCGACTTCCGTATCGCCGCTCGCAAAGAGGCCAAGTTCGGCTTGAACGAAGTGCCTATCGGCATTCCGATGCCTGCCGCGTATGTGGAAATCATCAAGTATGCGCTGGGCAATCAGGTCGGCGCGCTGACCACCCTCAAGGGTGAACTCTATTCGCTGGAGCAGGCCGAGAAGCTCGGGTTCTTCCATGAGGTAGTGGAGGAATCGCAACTGCTGGCCACCGCGATTGCCTATGCGCGATGCATCACGCCCGATTGCAACGTGGCGTATGCGATGTCCAAGAAAGCCTTGCAGGATTCGGTCATGCAGCAGATTGACCTGCGTACTACGCTGCTCGACCAGGAACTGCCCACCGGCATGAGCGATGCAGGTAATCGCCGGGCCCAGGACAAGCGTCGCCGGGAAATCATGGGCGAATAAGAGAAAGAACATCGTGGAAATTATCGACGCCTGGATGCAGTTTCCCAACAAGCGCTTTTTGCAGGACCCGATGTTTGAGTCTCTGCGGCGCTGGCCCACGGCGTGGAAGGTGCTAGCCGAGAACAGCCCTGACATTACCTCGGCGCAAGTGCTTGAAACGCTCCAGAAAGAGGGCGTATCGAAGGTCTTCGCCAGTGCCTGGTGGGGACCTGCGGGGCCGATGATCACTAACGAAGAAGTGGCGGCGGCCGTCACGGCGCAGCCTGAGCGAGTCATTGGCGTGGCATCGGTAGACCTGAGCCGGCCGATGGAGGCGGTCAGGGAACTGCGCCGTTGTGCCCGCCAGTATGGTTTCAAGGCGTTGCGCGTATTGCCATGGCTTTGGGGCCTGCCGCCTGATGACCGCCGTTACTACCCGCTGTATGCCGAGTGCATCGAGCTGGATATCACCTTCTGTCTGCAAGTAGGCCACGCGGGCCCTATGCGCCCGTCGGAGCCAGGGCGCCCGATGCCTTATCTGGATAACGTGGCGCATGAGTTTCCTGAGCTGCGCATCGTCGGCGGGCATATCGGCTTTCCGTGGGTGGCCGAAATGATTTCCTTGATGATGAAGCATCCGAATGTCTACGTGGATACATCAGCCTACAAGGCTTCGCGGTTTCCTGCGGAGCTGGTGGCGTATATGCGTGGAGCGGGGAAGAGAAAGGTCTTGTTTGGCACCAATTACCCGATGCTGACTGCCGCTGATTGTTTACAAGGGCTGCAAGCGTTGAACCTGGAGGAAGATGTACAGCGCTGTTTCCTGGCGAACAATGCGCGCCGGGCATTCAAGTTGCCCGGCTAAAGAGTCAAACAGTCATTTACCCAGCATGCGCCTTGCCGAGGTCAGTACGGGTGCATCGATCATTCTCCCTTCAAAGGAAAACGCCCCGCCGTGCTGCTTTGCCGCCTCGAGCACGCGCTCTGCCCAGGCTTGCTCGTGTGCTGAGGGTGTGAAGATACTGTCAACCTGCTCGACCTGTTTAGGATGCAGGCAGAGCATGCCGGCGAAGCCCAGATCCTTTGAGGCGGTCGCAAAGGCGCTAAGGCCCTCCATATCACTTAGCACGGGGTAAACCGTGTCGACGGGCGGTTCCAGGCCATTGAGTGCGCTGTGCAATAGCAGCGCATAACGAACCTGGTCGAAGATCCTGTGACTGCTGGGCGAGTAGGCATTGATACCGAGCTGGATAGCCAGATCCAATACGCCAAACACCAAGCGCTCGATGCCTTTGCAGGTCGCTGACTCGGGGAGTGTCAAAAGGCCTTGAGGTGTTTCTATCAGTGGCCAGATTTTGCGGCAGGTATCAGCGACTTCTTCCAGCTGTTTAAGGCTTTCGGCCTTTGGCACCATGACACCAGCCAGGTGGGGGTGAGCCCGGCACAACGCCAGGTCCTGTTTATAAGCCTCATCGCCATTTGAGTTGATCCTGACCATCACATTTTGATGACGCGTCTGCGCCAAATACCGATCAGCATTTTCGCGCGCCTGGTCCTTATGCTGTGGCTCAACGGCATCTTCCAGGTCGATGACGACGCGGCCTGCGCCTGTCGCTATAGCTTTTTCGAAGCGTTCCGGCCTGTCCCCAGGCACAAATAACACAGTCCTAATCATAGGGGCTCCCGCGGCAGGCATTGCACTGAACAGCGCAACACCTGCAGGTAGTGATTAACGATTCAGATCGAGATTCTTGGTTTCACGTATGTAGATAAAACCAACGATGCAGGTGAGCGCCGCTACGCCGATGGGGTAGTAAAGCCCCGCATAAACATTGCCTGTCCACAGCACCAGCCAAGATGAGATCAGCGGCAGGAAGCCACCGAAGCAGCCATTCCCCAAGTGATAGGGCAATGACATGGAGGTGTAGCGAATGCGTGCAGGGAACAGCTCGACCAGGAAGGCGGCCATGGGGCCGTACACCATGGTGACGTACGTCATCAACAGCACCAGCAGCAGCAACATCATCGGCTTGTTGACCTGGGTCGGGTCCGCAGCGCCCGGGTAACCGGCACTGGCTAACGCCGCTGTCAGTGTCGGCTTGTCGGGCGCGGTCAAATTAAGGGCGCCGATGGAAATAGCAACACTGTTGTTTGCCTCTATCACCGTACGATAGGGCACACCACGCGCCGACAGTTCATTGCGGATGGCATCGCAGTTATTGCAGTTTTCTGGGGCGGTAAGGATTACAGGGGTGGTAGCAATAGCGGCTTCCAAGGCGGGGTTGCCGTAGTGCATCAGCCCTTTGTAGATAGGCATGAAGGTCAGTGCCCCCAAGAGGCAGCCGGCAAGAATAATCGGCTTTCTACCGACCTTATCCGATAGGTATCCGAAGAACACGAAGAGCGGGGTTCCGATGACCAATGCCAACGCGACCAACATGGTGGACAGGCCAAACTCGATCTTCAGGATACTTTGTAGAAAGAACAGGGCGTAAAACTGCCCGGTGTACCAAACGACCGCTTGTCCGGCAATGGCGCCCAACAATGCAATGAACACCAGGCGCAGGTTTTTCGAGTCGCCAAAGCTTTCCTTCACCGGGTTGGCCGATAACTTGTGCTCGGCCTTCATTTTGAGAAAAACCGGGGATTCGCTGAGTGTCATGCGGATATAGACCGAGACCATCAGCAGCACTAGCGACAGCAGGAATGGAATACGCCACCCCCACGCACGGAATTCCTCCTCACCCAGCAGTGACCGACAGGTAAGAATGACGCCAAGTGACAGCAAGAACCCGATGGTTCCTGTGGTCTGGATCCAGCTGGTGCGAAAGCCACGCTTCTTCGCAGGCGCGTGTTCGGCGACGTAAATTGCGGCACCGCCATATTCGCCGCCCATGGCCAGGCCCTGGATCAGTCGAAGGAGCACTAACAGGATCGGCGCGAGAATACCGACTTGTTCGTAGGTCGGCAGGACACCCACCAAGGCGGTAGACAACCCCATGATTACAATGGTGGCGAGGAAGGTTTTTTTGCGGCCGAACAGGTCGCCAAGGCGCCCGAATATGATTGCGCCTACAGGCCTGATGGCAAACCCGGCGCCAAAAGTAGCCAGGCTGGCCAACAGGGCTGCTGTTTCGTTGCCTTTCGGAAAGAATAACGAGCCGAAGAACACGGCGAGGCTTCCGTACAAGTAGAAGTCATACCATTCGAATACAGTCCCCAGTGACGAGCCTAGTATCACTCGCCGTTCTTCTTTGGGGGTGGTGGTGTGCGTTGTGCGAGCGTCTGTATCGATTGCAGTAGCCATTGTCATTCACCGTGTTTTACGGATGAGCTCCCACAGCCCTCCTGGCTAACGTGTGCGTTGACCGAGACGGCTGTAGCGAGCCTGAGAAGTTTTTTATTGTTTAGGCTAGTGACGAGCAGAAGTGTTAGAGGAGGGTAGTGCCACCATCCACCATCAACGTCTGACCAGTAACGAAACCGCTGCCTTCGCTGGCGAGGAAGATGACCGCACCGACGACGTCATCCGGTGTCAGGTTGCCCTTGAGGCTCTGACCCGACTTGATCGCGTCCGTAGCTTTGTCCAGCTTGTCGTCGAAGAACTGGCTGGTGGCCTCGGTCAGTACCAGGCTCGGTGCGATGCTGTTTACACGGATCCAGTGGCGGCCGACTTCACGGGCCAAACCACGGGTAATACCAATGACGGCTGCTTTGGAAGCGGTGTAGTGCAGGGCATAGGGCATGCCGTAGACCGCGGCCAGGGACGCGATGTTGATGATACTGCCGCCGCCGGCCGCTTTCATCGAAGGGAATACGGCTTTGGAGCAATTCCAGACACCCTTTACGTTGACATTCATGCAGCGGTCCCAGATGTCCGGATCGATGTCCGTGAACGGCGTATTTTTGAGGTCGGCCCACAAGGCTGCATTGTTGACCAAGACGTCGATCTTGCCGAAGCGTTCAACGGCAGCCTCTGCCATCTTCTGAGTGCTGGTCGCGTCTGCGACATCTACTTTTACCGTCAGAAAGGGAATATTTTCCTTGGTCAGAAGATTTTCGGACTCTACACAGTCGTTGAAGTCTGCCAGGACAATGTTGGCGCCCAAGCGGCCCAGTTCCAGCGCATAGGTTTGACCTAGCCCACGGGCAGCGCCAGTGATGATGATGGTTTTACCGGTCATGTTGTTGGTGTTTTTAGTCATGATAATTACCTCTTATTGGATGAGTTATTGACGCGCGCCGAAACGGGAGATGCCGTTTTCAAGTTCCTCTGAGTGAACCGTGCTGTTCCAGAGGGTGTTTTCCATCCATAGCCCGTCCTGCAGCGGTCGCCCCAGGCCGCGCAGTACCGACTCTTTATCAGTACGCAGCGAGGCTTGCGGGAGTGCGGCAATTTGCCTGGCGTATTCCAGGGCCTTGTCCAACAAAGCTTCACGGGGGACAACCTGATTCAGGAAGTTGATACGCAGGGCTTCTTCAGCGGTGAATTGCCGACCGCTGAGAATCAAGTCCAGCGCATTGCCCAGGCCGACGATATGCGGCAGACGTTGAGTCAGGCCCGACTCGCAGCCGATATCCCAGCGCCTGTTCAGCACACCAAACTGGGCTTCGGGCACTGAAAAACGAATGTCGCAGGCCATGGCCAGTTCCATTCCGCCTGCGAGGCAATACCCGTTGATCGCGGCGATGATGGGCTTGTACACCTCGACGCCACGGGTCAGACCGCCGAGCCCTGGCTCATAGGCGGCGCGTTCACGCAGGTCGTTCAAACTCAGGGTGGAGGTACGTTTCGCGTAACCTTTGATGTCCCAACCCGAACAAAAAGACTTCTCGCCAGCCCCTGTCAGCACCGCTACGTTCAGCTCTGGGTCTTTACGAAATTTCACCCAGGCTTCACACAACCCTTCGTGGACCGCTTCATCAATGCAATTTTCGCGGTTGGCGTTATTAATCGTGATTAGCACGACGCCGCCGGCTTGTTTTTCGTACCGGACAGCTGCCGGCAGTTCATTTGGCTGAATCATGGTCCGCTCCTAGCGAATACGCGCCCAAGTGGTTTTGAGGTCGGTAAATTTCTCCAGACCCTGGATACCTTTGTCGCGACCAAATCCAGATTGTTTGAACCCGCCAAACGGAACGCCGAAGTCGATTTCGTTGAAGCAATTGATCCAGACAGTGCCTGCCTTGACGCCTCGGGACACTCGGTGTGCCTTGTTGATGTCGTTAGTCCAGACAGAGGCGGCCAGGCCGTAAGGGGTGTCGTTGGCCAGCGGCAGAATTTCGCTTTCTTCATCGAACGAAATGACCGACAGGACAGGGCCAAAGACCTCTTCCTGGGCAATCGTCATGGACGGCAGTACATCGTCGAACAACGTTGGCGTCAGGTAGTAGCCACCGCTATCAACAAGGCTGCGTTCGCCGCCACAACGCAGGGTGGCGCCGTCGCGTTGAGCGCCTTCGATATAGCCACACACGCGTGAAAGTTGTTTTTGGCTGACGATGGCGCCCAGACGGGTCTGCGGATCCAAAGGGTCACCAGGGACCAGGCGGCTGGCGGACGCAATGATCTTGTCCACCAGCTCATCCTTGATTTTTCGATCAACGATTAGCCGTGAGCCTGCGTAACAGACCTGGCCTTGGTTGGTGTAGATACCGAATGTAACGGCTTTGGCCACCTCATCCAGATTGGTGAAGTCGGACAGCACGACTTGAGGGCTTTTGCCGCCACACTCCAAGCTCAGTCGCTTCATGTTGGACTGGCCTGCGTACTGCAGAAATTTTTTGCCGACGTCGGCAGAACCCGTGAAGGAGATGAAGTCGACATCAGGGTGCAGACCAAGGGCCTGGCCTGCTTCGGCGCCGCCAGGAATGACGTTGAATACGCCTTCCGGAATACCTGCTTCCAAGGCAAGCGCTGCGAGGCGTAGAGCGGTAAACGGAGCTTCTTCAGAAGGCTTCAACACCACTGAGTTGCCGGTGGCCAGGGCCGGGGCGATGCGCCATACCGCAAGCAGCAGGGGGTAGTTCCATGGGGTGACCACACCCACGACGCCCAGAGGTTCGCGAGTAATGGTTGCAACGACGTCCTGAGCGGTAGGCGCAACCTGGTCGTAAAGCTTGTCGACTGCTTCCGCGTTCCAGACGAAGCAGGCGATTGATGCCGGAATATCAACGGTTGTGGTGTCACGAATGGGCTTGCCAACCGCCAAGGACTCTAGCAGTGCCAGTTCATCGGAATGTTTGCGCATCAATTCAGCCAGCGCCAGTAGACGACGCTTGCGTTGGGTCGGCGCCATCCGACGCCAGGTGCCTGCTTCATAGGCATGACGCGCCGCCTTGACGGCTGCATCCACTTCCCGTTCGCCGCAGGCGGAGACTTCCACCAGTGCTTGGCCATTGGCCGGGTTGATACAGAGCGAGGTTTTTTCCGCACGCACGTGCTGCGTTCCGATAACGGCATCCGTTGGTAGCACCAGCGCTGCAGCCCGTTCATGCCAATTCACGTCAACATTCTTATTCATCGTATGTCTCGTCATTCTGTGAAGGTCGACGAAAAAGTAACGCCGTTACGAAAAGATAGCAAGCGTGATTTTTAAAGATGACCGATATGAATTTTCCGCTGGGAAAAGAGCAAGCGTAAGCAGGCTAAGAAACGCCTGGATTGGGTGGGCGATCGCGGTACGAAGAGTTGAAACGCTGGGGGAGGGCGAGCGATTACGGGGCGAGTTTGCAGGATGGTCTACCGAGCCTTAGTGGCACGGTATCCGAAGGAGGCGGTTTAAACTGGGTTATGCGCTGTGGGCGTGCTGGAGTGTTCTAAGGCTGTCATCCAGTAGTTTGTCCACATCGATCTCCAGGATTTTCAGGCGCCCGGTGCCTTTCATTAACAGGATGCCAAACATCCACGATGCGCCTGCGACCGCAAGATGATGCTTGTTGTCGGCTGTCGCAATCGCGTCGTTTTCCATGGCGTTGGCGACCGTTTCATATACAACCTTGAGCTTTACGTTCAGCTCACGGTTCAACTCACTGCCAACCCCGACGGGATGCGCGCCGCCGTAGAGGTAAAAGCCCAAATCGAATTCTGCAGGTCTGGCATCGAAGTATTCAAACCAGGCACGTAATGCGGCGAGACTCTGTTTGCCTTTAGGCCCTTGATCGGCACCGTCCTTGACGGCTTCTGCCATGTTGACCAGAGACTCACGGAGGATATCTGCGTACACCTCCTCCTTGTTTGTGTACTGCGCGTAAATCGCCCCGGTGGTGCACCCTGCGATTTTGGCAATTTCACGCAGCGACGCACCATGCAAACCGACCTCGACAAATATTTGTTTGGCGGCGTCCCTGATCAGTTCCCGGCGGAAGGCACTCAGTGCTGCTTTACGCTTAACGACGGGTGGCTTTACCTCTTCGTTCATAGTTGGCTCGCTGCGCTATCTAATTATGTTCATCTTCAAACAAGCTCGTATCGTTGAAATGAATGACTCGGGCTGCGAAGATAGGAATTTTCAATCATACCTTCGCACGTAGTGCCTGTCGAGGTGAAGACCTGTAGAGTCCCTGATTGTACAACGGCAGCCACTAACTACCGTCGCGCGCTATCAAGCGGTTTTTATTTCGCTAAGTCCCAGTTCATTAATCATCACCTCGCGCATGCTGAGCTTTTGAACTTTGCCGCTTACTGTCATGGGGAACGCAGACACAAAACGAATGTACCGCGGGATCTTATAGTG
>NZ_UTBG01000047.1 GCF_900580675.1 Pseudomonas viridiflava | reverse complement strand
TGTGGGAGTTTCGCGGGAAGATCTTCGAAGTGGTCACCGGCCTACCAACGCAGCCCAAGGCGCGGCGCTTTACCGCCAACCTGCTGATCGCGTTCCTGCCGGCCGTGGTGTTGGGGGTGATTTTCGCCGACCTGATTCATCACTACCTGTTTAACCCGATTACCGTGGCCACGGCGCTGGTGGTGGGCGGCGTGATCATGCTGTGGGCCGAGCGCCGGGAGCATGAAGTGCACGCGGAAACCGTCGATGACATCACCTGGAAGGACGCCCTCAAGGTCGGCTTTGCCCAGTGCCTGGCGATGATCCCGGGCACTTCGCGTTCGGGCTCGACGATTATCGGCGGCCTGCTGTTCGGCCTGTCGCGCAAGACGGCCACCGAGTTCTCGTTTTTCCTGGCCATGCCGACCATGGTCGGCGCCGCCGTTTATTCGGGCTACAAATACCGCGACCTGTTCCAGCCCGCCGACCTGCCGGTGTTTGCCATCGGCTTTGTGACCTCGTTCATTTTCGCGATGATCGCGGTCAAGGGCCTGCTCAAGTTCATCGCCAGCCATAGCTACGCGGTGTTTGCCTGGTACCGCATTGCGTTCGGCTTGCTGATCCTGGCGACCTGGCAGTTCGGCTGGATCGACTGGGCGGCCGCCAAGGCATGATGATCCAGCGCCCACGCCTCAAGGCGGCGATCTTTGTGTTGCTTTGCTCGGCGCCGCTGGTGGGGGCGGTGTTGGTGTGGCTGCGAGGCGAGACGGTGATCCCGCTGGTGGCGTATGGCCTGGTCAGCGTGATCGCGTTTTTCCTGTACTGGAGCGACAAGCGCAAGGCCCGCACCGACAGCTGGCGCACCCCGGAAAACATCCTGCACGCCGTGGAACTGGCGGGTGGTTGGCCGGGTGCGCTGATCGCGCAACAGGTGTTTCGCCACAAGACGCGCAAGGTGTCGTATCAGGTGTTGTTCTGGGTGATCGTGCTGTTGCACCAGGTGTTCTGGCTGGACCAGTTGTTCCTCGGCGGCACGCTGGTTTCAGTCCTCTAAGAGCAAGCCAATCTGCGTGCGCTTGGGCAACTTGCTCACCACCAACTGGTGCGAGCGTTGCAGCAGGCCACGCAGCTCCTCGGCACCCAGCGGGTAGGGCGTGTTCATGATGATCCACTGCGCGCGTGCCAGGTACGGCGCCGGGTGGATGCCCGGGCGGTCTACGTGGCCGAGGAACAGTTCCTTGTCGACCTTGAACGCCAGCGAGTCACCGCGCAGCTGTTGCACGGCGAACATCTTGTTGCCGGCAATCGAAAATACCCGCACGCCGCCCCATTTGTAGTCCTCGCGCGCGCCGGGCAGGCTCAGGCAAAACTGCGCGACCTGTGCTTCGGTCATTTTCATAACAGGCGATCTCCACAGCCTTTGAAACCTTCTTCCAGGTAGTCGATCCAGGCGCGAATCGCCGGCAATACGCCACGCCGATGCGGGTACACGGCTTGCAGCCAGCCGCCCGGCAAGGACCATTGCGGCAGCAATTGCACCAGGCGGCCATTGGCCAACTCCTCCTCGCAGTACATCATCGGCAGTACGGTAAAGCCCAGGCCCATGATGGCGCTGGCTTTGCGCACGATAAAATCGTCGATGCCCAGCCGCGCCTCCATCACCAGGTCATGGGGGTTGCCCTGCGGGTCGAGAATGCGCTGATGCACCATGCGGTCGGGCTCGAGTGCACCGAGTATCGGCAATTGCTTGAGGTCTTCGAGGGTGTGGACCTGCCGTTCGCGCATCAAGCCGGGGCTGGCGACCAATACCGTCTGCGCCTGGCGCAGCCGTTTGGTCACCAACAGCGGGTCTTCATCGCCCAGTTCGCGTACGCGCAAGGCCACGTCTATGCCTTCGGCCACCAGGTCGACGCGGCGGTTGACCAGGGTCATTTCCAGCTGCACCAGCGGGTGCGCGGCGAGAAACCCGGCAACCAATTCCGGCAGGATGTGCTGGGCCATGCCCACCGGGCAACTGACCCGCAGCCGCCCGCGCGGTTCGCTGGACATGCTGGCCACGGCCTCGTCGGCCATTTCCGCTTCCAGCAGCATCGCCTGGCAATGGCGGAGGTAGCGTTCGCCGACGGCGGTGAGGGTCAATTGCCGGGTGGTGCGTTGCAGCAGGCGCGCGCCCAGGCGCTCTTCCAGCTCGGCGATGCGCCGCGACAGCCGTGACTTGGGAATCCCCAGCAGGCGCCCGGCCGCCGCGAAGCCACCGGCTTCCACGACTTTGGCAAAATAGTAGAGGTCGTTGAGGTCTTGCATGGCCAGCCTATTGTCCTGTCAGTGGGACGAACTATCCGCGTCTGGCGCTCGCAAATCCACCGCAAAAAAGCCAGCGCGTTATGGGCGCTGGCTTTTTTACGGCGATTGGCCCCTAGAACTGCGCACCCGCCATCAGCACATACTTCACATGCACGTACTCTTCGATCCCGTAATAACTGCCCTCGCGGCCATAGCCGGATTGCTTGATACCGCCAAACGGAATCGACGCCGTGCCCACCGAGCCCGAGTTGAGGATCACCATGCCCGCCTCCAGCTGGCGCGACAGGCGCAGGGACCGACCCAAGGCGTTGGTGTAGGCGTAGGCGACCAGGCCGTACTCAGTCTGGTTGGCGCGGGCGATCACTTCTTCTTCATCCCGGAAGGAGTAAATGGCAAATACCGGCCCGAAGATTTCCTGCGTCGCCAACGGCGAGTCATCCTGCAGGCCTGTCAACACCGTCGGCTCGTAGAACAGGCCACCCTTGGCGTGCGGCTTGCCGCCCATCAGCACGGTGGCACCGGCCGACTTGGCGTCTTCCACCAGGCGCACGACCTTGTCAAAACCCAGTTGATTGACCAGCGGCCCGACCACAAAGTCTTCGCGCAAACCCTGGTCCACTTCGATACGCGCGACGGCGGCCTTCACGCGCTTGATGAAGTCTTCGAGAATGCTGTGCTGTACGAATATCCGGTTAGGCGAGATACACACCTGGCCCGAATTGCGCAGCTTGGCGCTGACCAGACCGCTGACCGCCTCATCCAGGTTGGCGTCCTGGAACACGATAAACGGCGCGTTGCCACCGAGTTCCAAGGTCATTTTCTTGAGGGTCGCCGCGCATTGCGCCGCGAGCAATTTGCCAACCGCAATGGAGCCGGTAAACGAAATTTTGCGGATGCGCGGATCGCCGGTGAGGATCAGGCCGATTTCCCTGGGATCGCCGACCACCACCTCCAGCACGCCGGGTTCGATGCCGGCTTTTCGCGCGTGTTCCAGCAACTTGAGGGCCGTCAGCGGCGTGTCCTCGGCCGGTTTGATCACCATGGTGCAGCCTGCGGCGAGGGCCGTGGCGACTTTGCGGGTGATCATCATGAACGGGAAGTTCCACGGGGTGATGGCGGCGACCGGGCCGATGGCCTCCTTGGTCACCACGACGTTGGCGTTGCGGTCGTGGGTGGGAATGGTGTCGCCGTAGACGCGCTTGGCTTCTTCGGCATACCACTCGATAAAGCCCAGGCCGTAGTCGATTTCGCCACGGGCTTCGGCCAGGCATTTGCCGTTTTCGCGACAGAGCAATTCGGCAAAGGCTTCCTTGTCGGCTTTGACGCTGTCGTGCCAGCGTCGCAGGATGTCGCTGCGTTCCCTGGCGAGTTTGCCGGACCACTCGGGAAACGCCGCGCAGGTGCGGTCGACGGCAGCCTCGACCTCGGCCGGAGTGTGTTTGGCAAGGCGGCTGATTTCTTCGCCGGTGGCGGGGTTGTAGACGATAAGCATGGGGAAACTCCGAAGGCTGAAAGTACTGTTTCAGGCTACGGAAGTACCGGGCTGCGGCGAATATCCATTCCAATGTGCTGATTGCCTATTCCTATAAGTACGTAGCGCTCCGCCTGTCTGCCGGGTACGGTGCTGTTTTCGCGCAGGAGCCCGCCGCCATGAGCCGCACCCAAAGAATCATCGAGTTGATGGGCACCTTGGCGCCTGTCGAAGGCTATAACCTCAGCGCTTTGGAGGATGTGCGCTTCCTGCGCTCCAATCAGGCCTTGCACCGGGTTCCGGTGCTCTATGACCCAGGTATCGTGATCGTGTGCCAGGGGCGCAAGCGCGGTTATCTGGGGGAGGAGATTTACCTCTATGACGCCCAGCATTACCTGGTGGTGTCGGTGCCGGTGCCGTTCACCATGGAAACCGAAGCCAGTGAAGCCGAGCCGATGCTGGCAGTGTACCTGCGGCTCGATTTCACCCTGGCCGCCGAGCTGATGGTGGCGCTGGATGACTTCCCTGAGCTGGTCGAGGCCAAGCCCAGGGGCATGTATTCCTCGCCCATGGATGATTTGCTGAGTGAATCATTGCTGCGATTCCTCGAGGCCATGCGCGTGCCGATGGATGCGCAAATACTTGGCCCGGCGCTGATGCGCGAAATCTACTACCGGATTATCACGGGCGAGCAGGGCGGCTCGATGCGTGCGGCGCTGAACCGCCAGGGCCAGTTCGGCAAGGTGGCGCGGGCGATTCGCAAGATCCATGGGTGTTATCACCAACACTTGGATGTAGAAGAACTGGCCAGGGAAGCGATGATGAGCGTGCCGAGCTTTCACGCGCATTTTCGCACGGTCACCGATACCTCACCGATGCAGTACCTCAAGTCCACCCGCTTGCATCAGGCGCGCCTGCTGATGCTGCGCAGCGATATCACCGCCGCCACGGCCTGCGCCAAGGTCGGTTATGAGAGCGCCTCGCAGTTCAGCCGGGAGTTCAAGCGCTTTTTCGGGCGCACGCCGCAGGAAGAGATTCAGTGGATGAAACGCACTTATGCGTTGCCGGCACCTGCGTCGGGTTCTATTTACGTGTCTTCTCACTGATAGCTGTCCTGCTGACGAGACGAACAGTCGCATTTCAGCCATCTAATCGATCATTAGATTCACCTGTAGGATTAACTCCACTTGATCGCCACGTTGCGATTCTCACTTGGAGAACTCCCATGAAACTGTTGCATATCGATTCCAGCATCCTCGGCGACAACTCGGCTTCCCGTCAGCTCAGCGCCGGTGTGGTCAAGGCCTGGCAAGCGGCGGAGCCCGGTGTGGAAGTGACCTACCGCGACCTCGCCAGCGAAGGCATCAACCATTTCTCCGGCGCGACTTTGGGCGCCCTGGGCACCGCCGCTGAATTGCGCGATGCCGCGCAGAAGCACGAAGCCGAGTTGAGCGCGTCGTCGCTGGCTGAATTCCTCGCCGCCGATGCCATCGTGATCGGTGCGCCGATGTACAACTTCACGATTCCAACCCAGTTGAAAGCCTGGATCGACCGTATCGCCGTCGCCGGTCAAACCTTCCGCTACACCGAAGCCGGCCCGGAAGGCCTGTGCGGCAACAAGAAAGTCATCATCGTGTCCACTTCCGGCGGCCTGCATGCCGGGCAGGCGTCGGGCGCTGCCCATGAAGGCTACCTGAAACTGCTGTTCGGCTTCCTTGGCATCACCGACATCGAAATCGTGCGCGCCGAAGGCCTGGCCTACGGTGATGAAGTGCGCAGCAAAGCCCTGAGCGACGCCAACGCGCAAATCAACGAGCAATTGTTCGCCGCCGCGTAAGGCTTGTGTAAATTCATCGTCCACCCGGTTTCAATCTGAAGCCGGGCGCCTAAACTCTGTATTCTGGCCGTCGCAAAACGACCCGCGTACGGAGTTTTTTCGTTTACCCGCTGTCACTACTTTGGCCCAGGTTATGCACACATGGGTTTATCAGCCGGTGTGAGCACCTTGAACCATGGACTTTTCAAATCAATGCGCCGCAGATGTTGACGATCGTTACGCAGCGAAGGTGGACATCCCCATGATGCGTCTTTGTGCTGTTATGGTTCTTTTCCTGCTTGGCGGCCTGATTTCAGTGCAGGCCGCACCTGCACCGCACCCGCATTGGAGTGTGGGCTTCCATCGCATGACGTTTCTCGATCCGCTCGACCTGCAGCCGATGAAAGCCGTCGCGTTCTACCCGTCCACCGGCCTTGAGCACACCACCGAGCTGGGTGCCTATCACGTCGCCGCCACCGAAGATTCCAGAATCGCCATTGGGCGTTTCCCGATGCTGATGCTGTCCCATGGCAACACCGGCACGCCGCTGGCCCTGCATGACCTGGCCACGTCCCTGGCGCGCAAAGGCTTTGTGGTGGTCGCGGTGCTGCACCCGGGCGACAACTACAAGGACCACAGCCGCCTGGGCACGGTAAGCAACCTGTACGGCCGGCCGATCCAGATTTCCGAAGCCATCACCGCCACCTTGGGCGACCCGATGCTGTCACCGTTCGTCAACGTCGATCAGGTAGGCGTTATCGGTTATTCGGCAGGTGGCGAAACCGCGCTGATCCTGGCCGGTGCCAAGCCGGATTTCGATCGCCTGCGCCGTTATTGCCAGGAGCGCCCGGAAGACCGCGACGCCTGCACCACCAAGGGCGAGCTGGTGGTGGACCGTGACGACCTGCAACCGCAAGCCGACCCGCGTATTCATGCCCTGATGCTGATGGCGCCGCTGAGCCTGATGTTCGGCCGCCACACCCTGGCCGATGTGCATGTGCCAGTGCTGCTCTACAGCGGTGACGGTGACAAGCTGGTGGCCGTGGACAAGAATGCCGCCGCCCTGGCGCGCAAGCTGCCGCAACCGCCTGACTTCAAGCTGTTGGCCGGGGCAGGGCACTTTGTGTTCATGGCCCCGTGTGACAGCGATCAACTGGCGGCGATGCCGGCGATCTGCACGGATGCCGATGGCGTCGACCGCGAAGGCATTCATCGGGACTTGATCTCAGAGGCCGGGCGCTTTTTCAGCCACACCCTCGGCCAATCCACCCGCGCCGGCTTGCAGACAGCCGATCAGTAAGCGCGACGCTTGAGCAGCAGCGTCAGGCCCAGGGCCATGACCGACAGCAGTGCTGCGCAGAAGAAAATCCAGCCGTAGCCGAGGTTCAACGCCACGGCGCCCATCAACGGTCCGGCAATCGCCAGGGCCAGGTCGAAAAACACCGCATAGGCACTCAAGCCCGCGCCTCGGCTGCTGTTGGGCACTTGTTTGATGGCCTCCACGCCGAGTGCCGGGTACACCAGCGACAAGCCAAAGCCGGTGAGCCCGGCGCCGATCAGCGCCACACCGGTGGAGGGCGCCAGCCACAGCAGCGTCAGGCCCACGGCCTCGATGGTCATGCAGGCAATCGCCGCGCTGAAGCCGCCGAAACGGCTGATCGCCGAGATAAACACCAGCCGCGACAGGATAAAGCACACGCCAAACACCGTAAGGCAGTACGCCGCGCCGCTCCAGCCGCGATTGAGGTAGTACAGGGTGATAAAGGTGGTGAGCGTGCCGTAGCCGATCGACGCCAGGCACAGGCTGGCGCCAAACGGCGCGATACGGCCGAACACCGCCCAGAACGGCAGCCGCTCGCCACGCACCACCGGCACCGAGGGCTTGTTACGGATCAGCACCAGGCCCAGCGCCGCCAACACCGACAGCGCGATGCCCAGGCTGATGTAGCCATAGTGCGCGACCATCACCACGCCCAGCGGCGCACCAATGGCAATCGCCCCATAAGACGCAATGCCGTTCCAGGAAATCGAACGGGCGGTGTGTTCAGCACCGACCGCGCCCATGCACCAACTGATGGTGCCCACGCCGATCAGCCCCTGGGCCACACCGAGCAGCAGCCGACCGGCGATCAGGATGCCCAGGCTCAAGGTCGGCATGCTTTCCAGCAACGTTGCAACAAACGTCAGCACGCCACTCACCAGAATACCGGCCAGGCCCAGCACAATCGCGCGTTTGGTGCCGACGTTGTCGGACATACGCCCGGCCATGGGCCGGCTGAGCAGGGTGGCCAGGTACTGCGAGCCGATGGTCACGCCGGCCACCACCGCGCTGAAGCCCAGTTGTTCATGCACATAGCCCGGGATGACCGCGATCGGCAGGCCGATGCAGATAAACGCAATGAAGGTATAGAAGACGATGGACACGATCCGGAGGGTGATCGACAGGGAGCTGGGGGCGGCGTCAGACATGGGCACTCGTTCGCGGGCGGGCGGTGCGGGCATGATGGCAAGGGCTTGGGGGAAAAGAAAGCAGGCTAACTACTTTTGATGGGCGCGCATGGCTTACCGACTGTTATGTGGCGAGCAGGCTTGCCCTGCGTTGGGCTGCGTAGCGGCCCCAATAAAAAACACCGCGCTCTGCCAGACAGAACGCGGTGTTTGATTTCAGGGCTGCTGCGCAGCCCAACGCAGGGCAAGCCTGCTCACCACAACAAGCCTGTTCACACACAACAAGCCAGTTCATACACAACAGGTCAGCTCATACACGACAAGCCTGCTGACTGCAGTTATTTAGAACACCACGCCTTGGCTGCGCAGGTAGTCGTCGTAGGTGCCGCTGAAGTCGATCACGCCGCTAGGGCTCAACTCGATGATGCGGGTGGCCAGGGACGATACGAACTCACGGTCGTGACTGACGAAGATCAGTGTGCCAGGGTAGTTTTCCAGCGCCAGGTTCAGCGCTTCGATGGATTCCATGTCCAAGTGGTTGGTCGGTTCGTCCATGATCAGCACGTTGGGCTTTTGCAGGATCAGCTTGCCGAACAGCATGCGGCCTTGCTCACCACCGGAAATCACCTTGACCGACTTGAGGATCTCGTCGTTGGAGAACAGCATGCGGCCCAGGGTGCCACGGATCACTTGCTCGCCCTGAGTCCATTGACCCATCCAGTCGAACAGGCTCATGTCGTCTTCGAAGTCGGAGGCGTGGTCCTGGGCGTAGTAGCCCAGTTCGGCCGCGTCGGTCCACTTGATGCTACCGGCGTCCGGGGTCAGCTCGTTGACCAGGGTGCGCAGCAGGGTGGTTTTGCCGATACCGTTCGGGCCGATGATCGCCACGCGCTCGCCGGCTTCAACCTGGAAGCTGAAGTCCTTGAACAGTGGCTTGCCGTCGAAGCCTTTGGCCATGCGATCGACGATGACCGCCTGGCGGTGCAGCTTCTTGGTTTGCTCGAAACGGATGAACGGGCTCACACGGCTCGAAGGCTTGACCTCGGCCAGCTGGATCTTGTCGATCGCCTTGGCACGCGAAGTGGCCTGCTTGGCTTTGGAGGCGTTGGCCGAGAAGCGGCTGACGAACGATTGCAGTTCGGAAATCTGCGCTTTCTTCTTGGCGTTGTCCGACAGCAGTTGCTCGCGGGACTGCGTCGCCACGGTCATGTACTCGTCGTAGTTGCCCGGGAACAGGCGCAGCTCGCCGTAGTCCAGGTCAGCCATGTGGGTGCACACGCTGTTCAGAAAGTGACGGTCGTGAGAGATGATGATCATCAGGCTGGAGCGCTGGGTCAGGATGTTTTCCAGCCAGCGGATGGTGTTGATGTCCAAGTGGTTGGTCGGTTCGTCGAGCAACAGCACTTCAGGATCGGAGAACAACGCCTGGGCCAGCAGGACGCGCAGTTTCCAGCCTGGGGACACTTCGCTCATCGGGCCGAAATGCTGTTCCAGGGGAATGCCCAGGCCCAGCAGCAGTTCGCCGGCGCGGGATTCGGCGGTGTAGCCGTCCATCTCGGCGAATTCGGTTTCCAGCTCGGCCACGGCCATGCCGTCGTCTTCGCTCATTTCCGGCAGCGAGTAGATACGGTCGCGCTCGGCCTTGACCTTCCACAGCTCCTCGTGGCCCATGATCACGGTGTCGAGCACGGTGAATTCTTCGTAGGCGAACTGGTCCTGGCGCAGTTTACCCAGACGTACGTTCGGCTCCAGCATGACCTGCCCGCCGGACGGATCGAGGTCGCCACCGAGGATTTTCATGAAGGTCGACTTGCCGCAACCGTTGGCACCGATCAAACCATAACGGTTGCCTGCGCCGAACTTGACCGAGACGTTCTCGAAGAGCGGCTTGGCGCCGAACTGCATGGTGATGTTAGCTGTGGAGATCAATTACTTTACCTATCAATGGGTTGCGAGCGTGGCGGCAGGAGCCTTCAGGCATGCGTCAACAGCGACATCAAGGCGCGAAACCCGGTCGCTGAGCAGAAAATTTTGGATGTGTGTTGGAATTTGGCGCGCATTGTCGCATATGTCAGGCGACAGTTGTATGGCGAGCGAGGGATGGTTTCGCCAAGGTCTCCGGCATCGCCAGCCACAACAACGCCAAAGCCACCGCGGCGACGCCCGCCAGGGTCATGAACGCGGCGTTGTAACCGGCCAGTTGCACCACGAAACCGGCCAGGCTGCTGCTCAGCGCCGCGCCCAGGCCAAACACCGTGGACAGCGCGCCCAGGCTCACATTGAAGCGTCCGGTGCCTTGGGTCAGGTCCTTGACGATCACCGGGAACAACGCGCCGAAAATCCCCGCGCCAATACCGTCGAGCATCTGCACGGCCACCAGCCAGTAAGGATCGTCGGACAAGGTATACAGCAACCCGCGCAGCGGCAGAATCAGGAACCCGGCCAGCAACAGTGGCTTGCGCCCCCACACATCGGCCTTGAGGCCCACCAGCCAGGCCATCGGCACCATGACCAATTGCGCCGCGACAATACAGGCGGAGGTCAGCGGTGTGGCCATCTGCAGGTTGATCTGCGACAACTTCTGGCTGACCAGCGGCAACATGGCGGCATTGGCCAAGTGGAACAGCGCGCAGCAGATCGCGAACACCAACAGCGGCCGGTTCGCCAGCAACACCTTTATGCCGGAGGGTTGTTCGTGGTCGCTGGCGTGGGCCGGGTCGAAGCCGCGAGCGACTTCGTGGTCGATGGCTTCGGCCGACACGCAACTGACCGCGACGATACTGGCCACCGCCATAAAGGCCATCAGGTAAAACACCACCACGGGTCCGAACAGGTACGCCAGGCCCCCCGCCAGCAGGGCGGCCACGGCATTGCCGGCGTGGTTGAAGGTTTCGTTGCGCCCGGTGCGCCGGGTGAAAGCGCGGGGCCCGGTGATGCCCAGGGAGATCGCGGAAATCGCCGGAGCGAACACCGAAGCGGCGATAGCGCTGGCGGCCTGGGTCAAGGCCACCAGGCTGAATGAACTGACGAAAGGCAGCACCAGGCAACTGACGGTCACCAGAATGGCAGCGACCGCAATCACCGCGCGCTTGCTGCGGGTGCGGTCGATCAGTGCGCCCGCCGGGCCCTGGGTGATCAAGGCCGCGATGCCCGCCAGCGTCATGACCACGCCGATACTGGCCGGATCCCACTTGTGCACGGCCAGCAGGTAGATGGCCAGGTACGGGCCGAGGCCGTCGCGTACATCTGCCAGGAAGAAATTCAGGCTGTCCAGGGACAGGGCATTACGCAGGTCTGTGTGTCTGGCCATGGCGGAGTCTTCGCGAAGGGCGTTCAACGGCTGAACACTCATTGCGGTAATGACCTGCGCGCTACGCGTTAAGTTTCGCGTGCTCGCCGGGGTTTTAATCCGTGGTGACCTGGCTTATTTCGAGGCCGCTGAAACAGTTTTCCGGAGACGCAATGGACATGCTTTCAGACCAACGGGCGAATGCCGGCAAAACACGCCCTCCAATCGCGAAGAACGCTACGATCAATACGAACCCCATCCCGCCCGAGTTCCCCTGTGTTTTACCCTGACAGCCACCAAGCGTGTGGTCTAAGCCCCTTTGTGCAAGGCAAAAAAAAGCCCGCGAGGAGAGGCGGGCTAAGGGATTCACTGGAGTAGGTAGGTTTCACCCTATAGACCCACAAGTGAAGGCTTTGTGAAAATGCTGTCGCAAGTTCGGATGGCGCGCCGATCAGGCACGCCGCACAAAAGTGCGCATGGTTTGACCTGGGCCAGTATTGAATGTGATTGGCCTGGGCATACTTTCATCCGCGGCAATGAACACAAATTCATCCCCTTCAAGGCGATAACTGGCAGGCAGAAGCTTACCGGCGTCGTCACCTATAGCGTCAATCCAGGTAATGCTTTTGGGAGTGGTGGCGCTGTCCAGGAAAAACCGGCCAGCCAATAACACGTCGCCCTCCAGCGTCTTTACTTCGAAGCGGTCGCCATCAATGGTGGTGATTGCACCAGGAGCGCTGTGGGCATCGACGGGGTTGAGCACGCCGCTGTCTTCGAGCGAGATTTGCTCCCAGGCACCTTGAAGGGCTTGAAAGTCCGGGTCTGAAATGGATGACATACAAAATTCCTTTTTGCTGAGGGGCTACTTGCTGGTTGTTACGGACAGAGCGCCGGCGTAAGCAATTGATGCGCAAATTCGTGTAGGAATATTCCTATTTTTTCAACTTATTGGATTTTTTACTTCTAAGACAGGCAATTAGCGTTACTTTGCCTGGCCGCTGGGTAACTTCTCGTAACGGATTGTCGATGCTCGGAGTGTCTATCAGCAAAGATACCCGTGTCACTGAAATGAATTCTGTTACCGACGTCGGTAGGAGCGTTCATTCAATGGGCGTTTCCGTTGCTGGCAGAAGGCCGCATACGTTGTGCGCCCGGACGTTGCCCCCTGTTTACTTTGCTGTTTTCAGGTTTGTGTTTTCGGCGCTGAATTCAACTCATCAGGGTGTATGAACTTTGAACCACACTCCCCAGCAACATCAACATTCTCCATCGGACGAAATCGACCTGTTTGAACTGTTTCACGCGATCTGGAAGCAAAAAAAAAGGGTAATCGGATGCACGATTCTGGCGGGCCTTCTGGGAGTAGGCTACGCGTACCTGGCGCCCAAGGTTTACCAGGTCAGCAGCGTGCTGCGGCCTGCTGCGATCAATGAGCTGGATGCGCTGAACCGTTCCGAGGTCTACACGTTGCCGCCGGCCGACGCGTTGGCCAAGGTGGCCATGCAACTGGAATCTTACGAGGCCCGGCTGGGCTTCTTCAGGGCCAACCCTGGGCTTTTCGAGGCGTTCCAACGCCCCGGACAAAGCCTGGAGCAGAGTTTTGAAGCCTTCAATCGCAATGCCATCAAGTTGGTAACGGCTGATCCCAAGACGACCGACGCATTCAACCGCTATGTTCGCCTGGAAATGCAGTACCCCAAGGGCATCGACGGCGTGGCTATTCTCAACGGGTTCGTCGACTACGCCATTGCGCTGGAGCGCGAGCAGGTGGGGGCCGACCTCAAAGTGATCGTCAACAACCGTCTCAACGAGCTCAAGGGCAAGATCGACGTGGCACGGGTCAATTACGAAACCGCCAAGGAGTCGAAAATTGCCAGGTTGCTCGAAGCCGATAACGTCAAGCGTGCTCGATTGCAGGACGAACTCAGCGCTTTACGCTTGCAATTGAAGGCGGAGCGCGCAAGTCACCTCGCCGAGTTGGATGAAGCTATCGCGATTGCCAGGTCGGTCGGCATCAAGAACCCCACCGCGCCCTCCGCCATGGGGCCAGATGCGCCGCTTGGCTCAACCCAAGTGATGCGCACCGTCGTGACTAACCAGAAGTTGCCGCTGTACTTCATGGGCAGCGAGGTACTGGCAGCTGAGCGCGCCGCGCTGCGCCAGCGTACCAACGATGATTTCACCAATAGCCGCGTGGCCGAGATCGGCAAGGAATTGCGCATGCTCGACGTCAATCGCGAGGTCGAGGTGCTTAACAACCGCAAGAATGAAGATGTTTTCCTGCAGGACGTTGAACCTCTCTGGGCTGAAGATGCGAGGTTGCGCAGCCTGAATATCGACATGAGCGAGCTGAAACTGGTGACCGTGGACCGGCAGGCCCAGGAACCGTTGAACCCGATCAAGCCCAGGGGCGCGATGGTCGTTGCATTGAGTCTGATGGGCGGGTTGATGCTGGGGATTCTGGGGGCATTGATGCTGCATTTCATCCAACTGCGACGTGAAACCGAACCATTTGCGGTGGCCAACGAGGGTCGCCCACCGCGCCCATAAGCCAGCGCAAACGCTTCGCGGGCTGACATAAAGGAAGCCCGCCGAGGAGCCCGCGCAGCACACTCAGTAGACAGCTTTTCACAATTCTTGGTTAACTTTTGGTTACAAACTGTGGCTAAATAACTGCCAATGGTCGGGAACCGGGCTGTCACTCAGCCCCCCGTACCGAATGTGTGAATTGTGATTTCAGGTGCTGCTATTCATCCTCGGCCGTCGTGGGCGCGCAGGAGCAGCCTGTTCTCTTCTGACGTGTGACGAAATCCCTTGAAACTCATCATTGTTCTTCTCTACGTTGCTTCCATCGCGTACGTACACTTGCGTGGCCGGGTGCGACATAAGCTGGGCCGCCAGCTCAGTGACCATTCAACCTTCCTGGCACCGATCAACTGCTTCCTTTATCTGTTCTCCAAACTGCCCAGCCGACCGTACCTGTCGCCCAGCGATTTCCCTGACCTGAGCCCGTTGCAGGAGCACTGGGAGGAAATTCGCCAGGAAGGCCAGAACCTGATGCGCGCGGGTGAAATCAAGCGCTCGGACCAATACAACGACGTAGGTTTCAACTCGTTCTTCAAATCCGGCTGGAAGCGTTTTTACCTGAAGTGGTACGGCGACAGTCACCCGTCCGCGATGAAGCTGTGCCCGCGCACCACCGCGCTGGTGCAAAGCATCGGCTCGATCAAGGCGGCGATGTTCGCCGAGTTGCCGCCGGGCTCGAAGCTGGTGCGCCATCGCGATCCTTACGCCGGTTCGTATCGCTATCACCTTGGCCTGGATACCCCGAATGACCCAGGCTGCTACATCAATGTGGACGGCGAAACCTACTACTGGCGCGACGGTGAAGCGGTGATGTTCGACGAGACCTACATTCATTACGCCGAGAACACCACGCAGCAGAATCGCATCATCCTGTTCTGCGATATCGAGCGGCCCATGAAGTACCGCTGGGCTGCGGCGTTCAACCGTTGGTTCAGCCGTAACGTAATGGCCGCCGCCGGCTCACCCAATGATGCCGGGGACAAGACCGGAGGGCTGAACCGTGCCTTCACCCGCCTGTACAAAATCCGGCTGCGCGGCAAAGAGCTGAAAAAGCGCAACCGCACGCGTTACTACCTGGAAAAGTGGGCTATTTTCGCGGCAATGTTGGCGCTCTTCGTGATTATCTGAAACTCGGCTCGGGCGCTCACTCCGGTGGCGTGGCGCCCAGCTTGTCCCACATCTTTTTGCTGATTTTCTGCCGATTGGCGTAACCCGCCCAAGGGTCAGCCTTTAACCCCTCAAGGCGTTCCAGGAGATTGGCGACCGTCCACTGTTGGGCGCCACGCAACCCTTTCAACTCCTCGCGACTCACCGGCACCGATACCGGCAGGCCCGGCCGTGCGCGCACTGAATAGGCGGCCACCGTGCTGGCCCCACGCGCATTGCGCAGGTAGTCGATAAAGATCTTGCCAACGCGGTTTTTCGGCCCGGAGGTTGCGGTAAAACGCTCGGGCAACTGTTGCGTCATGAACTGGGCAATGGCTTTGGCGAAGGCTTTCACCGTGTCCCATCCATCCCGCCGTGCAAGGGGAATGACCAGATGCAGGCCCTTGCCGCCGCTGGTCTTGACGAAGGCCTCCAGGCCCAGCTCATCGAGCACCGACAACGTCAGTTGCGCGGCTTCCACCATGGCTTTCCAGGGCAGCGCCGGGTCGGGGTCGAGGTCGAGTACAAACAGGTCGGGCATGTCGATTTTGTCCGAGGTGGCGCCCCAGGTATGCAGTTCGACTGTGCCCATTTGCACGGCGCCGAGCAGGGCGCTCACGCTGTCGATTTCCATCAGGCGCGCATGGCCTGGGTCCAGCGCCTGATCGAGTTGCTTGATATTGGGGATCGCCAGGCGCTCCGAGTGTTTCTGGAAAAACTGTTCGCCTTCAATGCCTTCCGGTGCCCTCAATAAAGAGACGGGGCGATGGCGCAGGAAGGGCAGGACCCACTCGCTGATGCGTTCGTAGAACTGCGCCAATTGCTGCTTTTGCGTGCCGCTTTGTGGGTCGATGACCCGCTCCGGGTGGGTGATATTCACGCCGCTGGCCTTTTTCGCTTTGGCTGGCGCTTTCAGGGATTTGGCCGTGCGCGGCTGCTCATGAATGATTTGCGCGGGGGGCTTGTCGGTTCGCATGCCCACAAAGGCCGCCTGGCGTACGACGCCCTCACGGGTCCATTCTGCAAACTGCACCTCGCCAACCAGGTTCGGCTCCACCCAATGCACGCCGCGTGCCTGGGCGCTGGTGAGCGGTTTTGCCAGCGGCGATGCCTTGCGTTCAAGCGGGGTGAGTTGGGCATAGATGCTTTTTAACGCGGCCTGGTCAAACCCCGTGCCCACGCGCCCGGCATACACCAGCCCGGTGTCATCGTTGACCGCCAGCAGCAGCGCGCCGAAACCGCTGCGCGAGCCTTGCGGGCGCGTGTAGCCGACGATCACGAACTCCTGGCGCAAGCGGCATTTGAGCTTGATCCAGTCCGCGCTGCGGCTGGAGACATAGGGGCTGCCGACTCGCTTGCCAATCACGCCTTCCAGGGCCAGGTCGCAGGCGCTTTCGAAGATATCGCGCTGGTTGGCGGCAAAGGCTTCGGAATAACGCAGCAGTTTGCTGCGGCTCCCCGACAGCGCGGCCTTCAGTGCATCGCGGCGTTCCTCTACAGGCGCCTGGCGCTGGTCGTTGCCGTCCAGAAACGGGGCGTCGAACAGGTAGTACACGATGTCCAGGCTGCGGCCGATATCAAAGGCATTTTGCAGCGCCTGGAAGTCCGGCAGGCCGTCGCCATTGAGGCTGACCACTTCACCATCGAGCCAGCTGTCCTTGAGCTTGAGTGCTTGCAGCGCCTTGGCCTGGCGCGGCAGGCGTTCAGTCCAGTCATGGCCGTTGCGGGTAAACAGGCGTACGTCGCCGTCGCGGATGCGCGCCAGCATGCGGTAGCCGTCGAACTTGATCTCGTATTGCCAATCGCCCTCAGGCGCGCGGTCGACCAGGGTCGCCAGTTGCGGGCTGAACTGCTCGGGGAGGGCGGCGGTGGCCTTTTGAGGTTTGGCGCGTGGCTTGGCTTTGGTTTCACGCGGCTTCTTACCCACCGATGCATCGCTGATGACACTTTTGGGTTCGGCTTCGACAATGTCGTAATCGGCGGCGGGCCGCGCCTGCGGGTCTTTCTCCTTGATCAGCAGCCACTGTTGCTTGTCGCCGCTGCCCTTGAGGCGCGTGCGCACCAGGGTCCAGTCGCCCGACAGCTTCTCGCCGACCAACGTGAACTTGAGTTTACCGGCGGCGTAGGCCTTGCGCGGATCATCGTGGGGTTGCCAGACCCCGCGGTCCCACACGATCACATCCCCGGCGCCATACTGGCCGGCCGGTATACTGCCTTCGAAACTGCCATAACTCAGGGGGTGGTCTTCAACGTGCACGGCCAGGCGTTTCTGGCTCGGGTCCAGGCTTGGGCCCTTGGGCACAGCCCAGCTGAGCAACACGCCGTCGAGTTCCAGACGAAAGTCATAGTGCAGGTTGCGCGCGTCGTGCTTCTGGATCACAAAGCTCAGCGCCTGCGCCTTGCGCTTGCCGGTGGGGGCGCTGCCGGACGGCTCGGCGGTGATCTCGAAGTCGCGCTTACGGTTGTATTCGCTCAGGGGCTTTGCCATGTGCTTCTCCCGCGTATGGCAGGCTCAAGAGGCCTTTTTGGTGGATTTCTTCGCCGCGGGCTTTTTCGCCGCCGGTTTGCCGGCCAGGCTGCGTTTGAGCAGTTCCGTCAGGTCGATAACGTCGGCCGACTTGCGCTCTTCGCTGCCTTCCTGGGACTCCACGTCCTCAATCTTGCCGGCCTTGGCCTTCTTCGCCACCAGCGCCATGATTTTTTCCTGGAAGCTGTCGCGATATTCCTCGGGCTGCCAGTCGGCACTCATGTCTTCCACCAGGCGCTTGGCCATGTCCAGTTCGCCCTTGGCCAGGGTGGGTTTGGTCACATCGGTGCCCAGTTCCAGCTCATCCAGGCTGCGCACTTCGGCGGGCCAGCGCAGCATCACCAATACCAGGGCCGACTCCAGTGGCATCAGCGCCGCAAGGTGTTGTTTGGTGTGCAGCACCACGTTGGCCAGGGCGACCTTGCCGGTCTTTTTCAGGGTTTCGCGCAGCAGTGCGTAGACCTTGCCGCCGCGTTTATCCGGCGCCAGGAAATAGGGCGTATCGATGTTCTGCAGGGGGATCTGGTCGCTGCCGACAAACGCGATGATCTCGATGGTCTGGGTCGACTTGGGATGGGCCGAGCGGATTTCATCTTCGCTGAGCACCACATAGCGGCCTTTTTCGAAAGCCACACCCTTGACGATATTTTCCTTGGTGACCTCTTTGCCGGTGGTCTTGTTGATGCGCTTGTAGCCCACCGGGTCCATGCTGCGCTTGTCCAGCCAGTCAAAATCCACGCCCTGGGAGGAGGTGGCAGAGACCAGTGACACCGGGATATGAACCAAGCCAAAACTGATGGCGCCTTTCCAGATTGAGCGTGGCATACGTACGATTCCTTTAGCTGTGGCTGTCTTCTGGTGACTCGGAGGCTGTATGAAAAGTTTCCGCGGACCGCGCCACGAACAGACACGCGGACAGATTGTGTTACACCTGATGAGAAAGTATTTAATGCCCAAAGCCGAACCCACGGGGTAGCGTGTTATCGAAAGCACGTAATGCTCGTCTCAGAGAGGCTTTGTCATGAACAGTTGTGTGCGTCATCTCGCAGTGCTGGCGTTGGGCCTGGCACTTATGCCGTTGGCCCAGGCACAAAGCCTGCCCGGCAGAAGCGATTCCAATAACAGCCCGATTCACCGGGCCAATCCCAACAGCATGCAGGGCACCCAGCCCAATGCGCCGGCGACCCGTGGTATCCAGACCGTACCGACCCCGCGCACACCGACCCTGGAAAACGGCGGCATCGGCAACAGCTACCCCAAGCGCCAGGCGGCGCCGAGCCGTCCGGCCACTGAACCCAAAGCCCCCACCTATGATGCCAACGGCAATCGCCGGTAAGGACTCGTCTTATGTTTCTACGCAAAACTCTGTTAGCCGCGATTTGCGCAACCGCCATGACTGCTGTTTACGCGGCCGATGCCCAGCAGTTCCCCAGCGAACAAGGCAGCATCACGGCGACCCCGATCGCCAAAGGCCTGGACCATCCATGGGCCGTGGCCTTTCTGCCGGATAAACAAGGCTTCCTGGTGACCGAACGCCCTGGCCACCTGCGCTTTGTCAGTCCGGACGGCAAGCTGTCTGCGCCGTTGACCGGCGTGCCCGAAGTGTGGGCCAAGGGGCAGGGCGGTTTACTTGATGTGGTGCTGTCACCCGACTTCAAGCAGGACCGCATGGTCTACCTGAGCTACGCCGAAGGTGGCGGCAAGGACGGCAAGGCGGGGACAGCCGTGGGCCGCGGGCGCCTCGCCTCCGACCTGAGCGGCTTGACCGACTTCAAAGTGATCCTGCGCCAGGAGCCCAAGCTCTCCACCGGTAACCACTTTGGCTCGCGGCTGGCGTTTGACCGCGATGGCTACCTGTTTGTGACCCTGGGCGAAAACAACGACCGCCCGACCGCCCAGGACCTGGACAAATTGCAGGGCAAAGTCGTACGGATCTATCCGGACGGCCGCATACCCGATGACAACCCATTTGTAGGCCAGGAAGGTGTCCGCCCTGAAATCTGGTCCTACGGCCAGCGCAACCCACAGGGCCTGGCACTGAACCCGTGGAGTGGCACGATCTGGGAAAACGAGCACGGGCCGCGTGGCGGTGATGAGATCAACATCATCGAGCGCGGTAAAAATTACGGCTGGCCGCTGGCAACCCACGGCGTCAACTATTCACTTACACCCATTCCCGAGGCCAAGGGCAAGACGGCGGAAGGCACCGTGCAGCCGCACCACGTATGGGAAAAATCACCAGGCATCAGCGGCATGGCGTTTTATGACGCTGACCGCTTCAAACCCTGGCAGCACAACGTATTTATAGGTGCACTGGTCAGCCAGGAGTTGATCCGCCTGCAGTTCGACGGCGACAAGGTGATCCATGAAGAGCGTTTGCTCGGCGGTTTGAAGGCGCGGATTCGCGATGTAAGACAGGGGCCGGACGGCTTCCTGTATGTGTTGACCGATGAGGACGATGGCGTGTTGTACCGCGTAGGCCTGAATCAGGACTGAGTGGTGGGGCCGTAAAACCGGCCCCGACCGTTTTACAGCCCAAGGTCCGACAGCCCCGGATGCTCGTCCGGGCGCCGTCCCAGCGGCCAGTGGAACTTGCGATCGCTTTCTTTGATCGGCAGGTCGTTGATGCAGGCAAATCGATTGGCCATCAGGCCGTTCTCGTCGAATTCCCAATTCTCGTTGCCGTATGAGCGGAACCAGTTGCCGGAGTCGTCGTGCCATTCATAGGCATAACGCACGGCGATACGGTTATCCGTGAATGCCCACAGCTCCTTGATCAGCCGGTAATCCAGCTCCCTGGCCCATTTGCGCGTCAGGAAACCCTTGGCTTCTTCACGGTTATGGGCGAACTCGGCACGGTTACGCCACTGGGTGTCCAGGGTGTAGGCCAGAGACACACGCTCAGGGTCGCGGGAGTTCCAGCCGTCTTCAGCCAGGCGGACTTTTTCTATGGCTGACTCGCGGGTAAACGGAGGCAGAGGCGGGCGGTTAGTTGCGTTAGATGACATGTCTTCACTCCTGACAAGACGAAGTTGCTCAAAGCCCCAATACTGTTTGCGCCATGCATCGCGCATTATCGGCGGCGGTTGCATCGCCCATGACTAGGGCAACGGTAATGGCGCCATCGATCAGAATCAGCAGCTGCGCAGCCTGCCGTTCGGGGTCGGGGGTGCCATGGGCTTCACACAGCTCAAGTGCGTACTCGATCAGTTTCTGTTTATGCGCCTTGGCCAGCAGGCGTACCGGATCTTGTGGGTCACCCGTCTCGCCGCTGGTGTTGATGAAGGCACAGCCGCGAAAATCCGCCGAGCCGAACCAGGCCTTGAGCGCGCTGAACAGCGCCAGCAGGCGTTCACCGCTGTCTTCCGCGCGTTCCACCTCACCGCGTAGCCACTGCATCCAGCGTTCGTCGCGGCGCCGCAGGGCGGCAATCACCAACTCGTCTTTATTGGCGAAGTAACGGTAAATGCTTTTGCGCGAGACACCGGCAGTCTTGACGAGCAAGTCCATACCGGTGGCGGCGATACCGTGGCGATAGATCAACTTCTCGGTGACGTCGAGGATGATGTCGCGTGTTTCATTGTGAGTGATGTCGTTCATGCTTATTACAGTAGAACGATCGTTCTTCTTGGTCAATAAAATTTTCCAGGGGCGATGGGAAGACCTGAGCAGCCCCATGGTGTAAGCTCGGGGCCTCTTCGGATTCGACCCATTGCGAGCCTTATGCCGTCGTTCTTCAAACGCTCCCTGTTGCCCAAACTGCGCGGTTTCCCCCTCACTCCCGACGCCATTGACGTGCTGTCCGGCGCCGACGCGTTTCGCCGTTGCCTGCTGGAGCAAATCGCCAAGGCGACGCGGCGCATTTACATCGTTGCGCTGTATTTGCAGCAGGACGAAGCGGGGCAGGAGATCTACGACGCCCTGCACGCTGCCAAGGCAGCGCGGCCGGAATTGGACATCGTGGTAGTGGTCGACTGGCTGCGCGCGCAACGTGGGCTGATCGGCGCGGGCAAGCAACCGGGCAACAGCGCCTGGTACCAGGCCATGACCCAGAGCCACAGCAGTGAAGTGCCGGTGTACGGCGTGCCGGTGCAAACCCGCGAACTGTTCGGCGTGTTGCACCTCAAGGGTTTCGTGATCGACGACAGCGTGCTGTACAGCGGCGCCAGCCTGAACAACGTGTACCTGCACAAGTTCGACAAGTACCGTTTTGACCGCTACCACCTGGTTCACAGCCAGCCCCTGGCCGACTCCATGCAGCACTTGGTGGAGCACGGCCTGGTCACCTCCAAGGCGGTGCACCGGCTGGATTTACCCAACCCGCCGACCACCCGCAGCCTGCGCAACGACATCGGCGACCTGCGCAGCCGCTTGAAGCACGCGGCCTACGACACCACGGCGGGCCAACTGCCCAATGGGCATCTGTCAGTCAGCCCATTGCTCGGCGTGGGCAAGAACAACCCGCTGAACCGGGTGATCCTCGAGCTGATTGCCAGCGCCCAGCAACAGCTGACCATCTGCACGCCGTACTTCAACCTGCCATTGCCGGTCACCCGGGAAATCAACCGCGCCCTGGCGCGCGGGGTCAAGGTCGACATCATCGTCGGCGACAAAACCGCCAACGATTTCTACATCCCGCCCAGCGAACCGTTCAAGGTGATCTCGGCGCTGCCTTACCTGTACGAAATCAGCCTGCGCCGCTTCGCCAAGCGCCACCAACCGATGATCGACAGCGGCCAGTTGAACCTGCACCTGTGGCGCGATGGCGACAACACCTATCACCTCAAAGGCATGTGGGTCGACCAGCGTTATACCTTGCTCACCGGCAACAACCTCAACCCGCGCGCGTTCCGTCTTGACCTGGAAAATGCGTTGCTGATCGACGACCCCAAGGGCCAGTGGCTGGAGCCTCGGCGTACGGAGTTGGCGAAGGTTTTCGAGCACACCACGCGCATTGAACGCTACCAGGATCTGCAAACCCTTCCGGATTACCCGGAAGCGGTTGGCAAGTTTCTGCGGCGGGTCAGCCGAGTGCGGATCGAGCGGTTGCTTTACCGGATCTTGTAATCTACTTCAGTACTGGCGGCTCAGATTGAGAATGCGCCTACACAACTGATTGGTTTGGCCTTGTATCTTCCGGTTGACTGTTCTTACGGACAAGAACTCTCACGCCCTCAACCGTGGAGAGAACTTAGATGTCGACACTGATTAATAGCCATACGCCCACACATTCTTATCCTTCCTTTGGCAGCGGTGATCACAGTGCGCCTGTTGATTCCGCTGTTTCAACTCCCCCCCAAACCAATCCGGACGAGCACGAGAACTTGCCGATTACAACTGCGTCACGCCACCAAGGCGGACAGCTGGTGCAAGCAAGGATTGGTCAGCCCTCAGTGCGCCACACCCGTTCACCGGCTTCAGAAGCAACTGCCCGCCGGGTCGGTGCAAAACTGAAGAAACCAAGTTTTCCTGAGCCCGCAGATGCGAAAGGCGCTGATAAGGACCTCCAGGCCAAGCTTACTCACTCACTGATCAACGTCTTACCCTTCTACGACCCCATTCCACAAAACGCCTCGATCAGACCCTTCATTGATGCCTTTAGTGAAGCTGTCCTCGATCCAAAGGTGCAGGCCTGGTTCAAATCCAAGAATCTGGATTTATCGACAGTACGCGTTTTGAGCGATCGAGTTGAAGGCCTAGTGGATGCACATGGAAAAAAAGAACACCGAACGTTTACCCGTGTCGATGGTTCCGGCTGGAGGGAGGTGAGCGAAAAGCTCAGAGTAGCGGTGCGAAGTCTGTCCACCGATCCCAACGGGATTTTTCTGCCTGACCCAAAAAAGGGTTTTATTGACGCAAATATTATCTTTGGCTTTTACGGTGTCATAGCCCCGTTCCACCCAAAAGACCGACAACCGCTTGGCAACATGCTTGAAAAGGAGGGCTGGCCCGAGATATCCGATGACCAACGCCTGACTTGGAAGAAACAACACAAACAGCTCGTGCGGGAAAACAGCGATATTGATATGCGATCGCAAGTGGTTTCGGAGTTGCAGGAGCTAGTCAAAAACAAAAAAGACGGCGACCCGCTCAATCTGAAAGACCGCCTTTTAGTCGTTAAGCCCTCGGTGTCCCTGGCGCGCAAAAGCCGAGGACCTCGCGAACTTTTTGTTAAATGGCTGGCGATGCCTGCCTTCAAGACATTTATTGAAAAGATCGGCCTGGGTGGCGCCGATAAACTTTACCGGATACACGATGGGGTTCTTGAGCAGCGTGACGCGGCTAATCGCTGGTCCTCTTTGCAAGGCTTCCTGGCGGACGAAATCAATAAGGTCGGAATAGGCGGTAAACCGGAAGAAAAAGAGGCGATCAACGCCTTCAGCAACCAGTTCAAGCAGCTCGTGGAGGCAAGCAAGGCGACTGGAGATGTCCTTTACTCACAGCCATTTTATGACACTCGCCAGTTTCTTGCTTTTTCAAAACTGGGGTTACCCAATACAGTTGCGCAAGTGAACCTCGCCATCGAGAAACTGAGCAACGCGTCGTATGGCGAGGGTGAAATTTCTTCCGTCGCCGACCGAACACTTCAGCTCTTTATAGACCGAACTGCTCTGCAGATTGCGTCAGACACGCAAGTTGAACTCCACCCCAATACGACGATTTACCCGCTCTTCAATGCCTATCGGAGCGCGTTGAATACGGATGAAATGAGGGATTGGTTCTCGAAAAATGACATGGAGTTGCCGACGGTGGTAGTCAAGAGAGACTCTGTCAGCGGCAGGGTTACCCGTGATGGCGTATCGAGCGTCCAGACATTCAATATCAATGACTCGTCGGGATGGCGGCAAGTCAGTAAAAGGTTGCGCGCGGCCGCAAGGGCCCTTGATCCAGAGAGAGCGGGCTTGCCATCTGTGGGCGTCAGCGGCAACAGTTTCTCCCGCAATGCGGTCCTTCGATGGTATGGGATAACGCCACCCGCCAGCGATGGCAATGTGAAGTCGGTCCACAATGATTTGGTAAAAGTCGATTGGGCCACCCGGTCATCCACTGGAAAGTTCGGGCTGGAGCGCCGGGTGGATACAGCCAGAGACGCAATAGATATATTGGATGAGCGTGCAAACCTGGCGAAAAAACTGACTCCGCTTTTGGCAGACAAGGCGGACCAAGAAGCGGTTTCGCTGGCCGGCCTCGAAATAAAAGTCAGCAGCACGTCGAAGTTGGCTCTCAAGGGATTCACTACGGTTACGGTCGCCGACGCCCTGCGACACCATGGGATGCCCTTGCCCACGACCGTAGGTGAATTGCGTAATATCATTCGCTGGCTCGACACCCAATTGGAGCTACCCTCACCTTGGGGAAGCTACAGCGGCTTGCTGACGGATAAATGGGCTCCTGGTTACATGTCCGCTACAGATAAAACGTTCCTGGCCGGATTGAGCGATGAGGATGTCAATCGTAAAACCAGCGATAACATTCTGCGCGATCTTGACTTGCAGGGCGTTCTGAAAGGAGCTACACCCGAAACGCTTCGTGACAAACCCGACCATTTTTTGCAATTGCTCCTCGGTAGTTCTGCGGCATCGGAGTTCGGTGAGAGGCTTGCCCGTAAGCGGCAATTCCTCGGTGCGTCCGGCACCGCTCAGCTCTCATCCAAGGAGCGCGCGCAGTGGTTAATTGCCGCTATCAAATTGCAGATAGATCCTGCCGCTCCAGGTCGCCCCGGGACCGTCGCTGGCTACGAGCTGTATAAGCCCGGCGACAGCGGAAAAACCGTAAACGATATGCGCGCGGATTTTGAACAACACCTCAAGAAGAATCCAAGAGTCGACTCCAAGACCGCGCCGTTGATGGCCCATCTATTTCTCGCAAGCGCGGCGCCTGAATTCCTGATACGCGGTACGCCACCCACGTTACGCATAGGCTCCTCGGAATGGTCAGACCTGCGCCTGGGCGTTGTGATTGCAGAACGCTTGGGTGGTGCAGGGAGTTCGCGGGGCATGAATTACAAGGACATCATTGCCCTCAGTCGGTTGGAGGGCAGAACGCCGGAAGAGCACGCTCTGTTCACCAGCTATGGGGCTGACATATTGCTCGATTGGGGCATGATGCAAGGCCTCTATGCCAAGCCGGTGGATGGTACCTATACGGCGCAGCATTTTCAGCAGGCCCAGGAAGGCTTCAAGGTCGAGCGTGAGCAGCTCATTCATGCCTTGGACGTATTTAATTTGCCCCTACCGACCCGAGAAAAATTGGCGATCGAAAACCTGCAAAAAGTTTTTCCGGATTACAGCGTAGAACAATTGAAAACCTTCAGGGTGCATATCGCTGACCCGAATGTACGGCGCAATATGAAACCGTCCGAACCAAGAACGCGTTCCCTGGTCGAGACTTATATGAGCGGCGATTTATCACGGAATCGCTGGATGCTGCTGGGTCCAGATGAGCAAGCGCCTCGACTCCAGACACCGAAAACGCCGTATGGCGGCAGCGCTAGGCTCAGTGATCGCGACCAAGCCAAGGTTAATCAAAACGTTCAGGCCTTGAATGGCAAAATTGCGAGCTTGCCGGATCTAAAGACTTTGGTGCCCCGCGAAGTTGATGCCTATCTGGACGGACTCAAGCAGGGCCTGGGCACCACCACGCGACTGATGATTGCAAACCTGCCTTTGTCTGATCGCCAAGCTCTGGAGTTTGGCAGCGTTGAGTTGTTTGCCTTGCGAGAGCAAGTCGATGGTGTGCCCAAAGTCGAGCATACAGCGGGGCAGTTGGAAGAGCGGCGAGGGCGTAAAGGAACAGTGATACGTAGCGTTTACAAAGGTGTGGTCAGCTATTACGAAGTGTTCCCGGACAAGATGCAGATCATCAAGCGAACGGACTTGCCGAAAGACCTGACCTTGGGCGGTTCACCGCAGGCTCATCCGAAAAGCTATGGCGTTTGGGCGCCTACAGTCACCCAACTGGAGAATGGGGCAGTGCAGGCGTTTGATTTCAATGCATACAGCTCCAATGAGATGCCTCGGTCAGGCGTTAGCTCCCCGGGCGTTATTATCGAAAGACTCGGTGATACGTTGGAGGCACCGCCAACTGCGGGACGAGCGAGAGATGACATTGTTCCTAACACTTTTTCTTCCGCACGAACCCAGTCGATTGTCGATCGCATAATGCAGGGCAACTTTATTCATCATCGCGACAGTGTGTTGAAGCTTGCCATAGGCCAGTTGCAGTTGGAGGAGCAGCGATTAATATTGCAAGAAAATGACAATATCCTGCTGGGTATGATCCCTTTTGTAGGTGCGATTACAGATATTGCCAATGGCAACATCATTGAGGGTACCCGGGGGCTGTTTTTCGACACGCTCGGCGCTTTGGTAGGGGGAGCAGGGTCATCTATTAAACCTTTAATCAAGGCCAGCAAAGTCGTAGTGCCCTTCGGCGCCAAGGTTTTCAACGTATTGGAAAAGGGTGTTTTGGTCGTCAGCAGCCTTCTGAATCCGTTGGATGGTGCGGCTGACATGCTGGTCGCAGCTGGGAGAGGTGTCATCGCTATCCCTAAGTTAGCAAACAACATAACAAAGCTACCGGCGGGTGCAATGCTTGGGGCGTTGGAAGAAAAGGCGCGCGCTGGCCTTAGCCTGCGGAGCTTGAGGACCCCGCGCAAGGTGTTAAAACGTAAACCGGGTGAGGAAGAACAATCTCCTGAGACGTTCAGTGGGAAAGTCGATTCCAAGCCGGTTGAAGCGGTGAAGGTGGGTGAAACTTGGTATGCGACGAATCCGAACAACAGATTGCCGATCGGTACTCCGTTGGAAAGGTTTGAGCCGTCAAGCACAACGACCGCGTAGTGCACGCCAAGGCTCCCGCCAGCCTTGATGGCTGCGCGGGAGCCCCCGTACTCTGGATCAGTTCAAACCCAACTTACCCCGCAGCATCGACAGGTCTTCAGCCAGTGTGTTGACCGGACCCACCAGCGCTTTACGGTCGTTTTCCTTGACCTTGTCGTAGGTTTCAAAGCCGCCATCCTTGGTCTTGTACTTGGCCAGGACCTTGTCTACAGCCGCAAAGTTTTTGTCGACTTTGGCCAGGAAGGCCTTGTCCTGTTTCTCGATCTGGCCACGGAACAGGTCGACGATTTTCTTCGCGCCGTCGATGTTGCCCTGGAAGTCGTACAGGTCGGTGTGGCTGTAGCGGTCCTCTTCGCCGGAGATCTTGGTTGCGGCCACTTCTTCAAGCAGGGCGGCGGCGCCGCCGACGACTTTTTCCGGTGGGAAGGTCAGGCCGTCAACCCGGGTTTTCAGGTCGTTGACGTCGGTGTTGAGCTTGGCGGTCAGGTCTTCCAGACCCTTGGTCGAGTTCTGCGAGAACAGCGCGTATTCGATGCGGTGGAAGCCGGTGAAGTCTTCGGCGGTCACGCCTTTTTCATGGTCATCCACCCGTGAATCGATCGACGCATCAAGGTCGCTGAACAGCTCGGCGATCGGCTCGATGGACTCATAGTGCACGCGGGTTGGCGCGTAGAGCTTCTTGGCGGTCGCCAGGTCGCCTTTGTTGATGGCGTCGGTGAAGGCCTGGGTCTGGGTGACCAGCTCACCGATCTCTTCGGTGACGTAGATCTTGTAGTCCGACACCGGGCCTACCAGGTCCAGCGGCGCGGTGGCGGCGAAGGCTGCCAGCGGCGAAAGGGTCATTAACAACGACAACGCGATAGTCGACTTCTTCATGGGACGTTTTCCGCTCTGGTTTGTTTTAGGTGTTGGCAGTGGTTTTGGGGTGCGTTGCAGCGAGCAGCGTGCGCCCAATGAAATCCTTGGGCCCCGTGACCCCCGGCAATGTGAAGAAGTACCCGCCGCCGACCGGCTTGAGGTATTCCTCCAGGGGCTCGCCGTTGAGCCGGGTTTGCACGCTGATAAACCCTTTCTCCAGGTCAGCCTGGTAGCAGATGAACAACAGCCCCATGTCCAGCTGACCGTTTTTATTGACGCCGTTGGAGTAGTTGAACGGCCGACGCAGGATCAGGTTGGCCTGAGTCTGCGGGGTGCGCGGGTTGGCCAGGCGGATGTGGGCTTCGAGCTTGGTCAATTTGCCTTCCGGGTCCTTGCTGTAGTCGGGAACCTGGGTTTCCTGCCGGCCATCCATGGGCGCGCCCGTGGTCTTGACGCGGCCGATGATGCTTTCCTGCTCTTGCAGCGGCGTGCGGTCCCAGCGTTCGACGAAATTGCGGATGATCCGCACGGCCTGGTAGCTGCCATTGGCGGCCCACGCGGGTTCGTCGCTGCCGTGTTGCACCCACACGATCTGGTTCATCGCGGCGTCGTCGTTGGAATTCGGGTTGGCCGAACCGTCACGGAAACCCAGGAAATTGCGCGCGCTCTGCGCCGGCTCGCCGGGTTTGCTCGGCGCCTGGGGCGGCACGCTGCCTTCCTGCTTCCAGCGCACCAGCAGCAGGTCCGGCAAGTTTTTCACGATGTCGCGCAAGGCGTGGATATTGGTGTCCGGGGTGTTGGAACTGAACTGCAGGCTCAGGTCGCCGTGGCACTGCGCGGGCTCCAGCGCATCGTTGGGGAAACCCACCATGCGGCTCAGGCGCTTGGGCTTGGCGGCGGTGAGGCCGAAGCGTTCGTCGAACAGCGACTCGCCGACCGACACGGTGATGGTCAGGTTGTCCGGCGTGACCACCGGGCCGAGGATCCCGGAATCGGTAGGCGGCAGTTTCGCGTCGACCTGCGGCACCGTGCCGCCGGTCATCAGGAACGCGATGCGCTCGTTCAACGTGCGGAACAGCCGCTCGAGGTCCTCGCGGTCGCCGGCCAATACGTCGAACGCCACCAGCATGCCGCAGGCCGGGCGCGGGGTGACGATGCCGGTCTGGTGCTTACCGAAAAATTCGTGGCGGTCCTGGGTCTTGTCACTGCGCGGTGCCGTGGTGACTTGCTCGGCGGCGGCGGCCATGGCCGGGCAGCTCAGGCTGCTGCCGGCAATCGCGGCACCGGTGGCGGCCATACCCAGCAGGACACGGCGGCGCTGTGCTGAAAACTGTTCTGAATCACTCATCTGTAAGGTCGTCTTCACTGCAGGCCGGAAAGGCCAAGGGCGGGGTCGATTCCATCGAGTGCAACGGCCAGAGCCTTGGCCTTGTCGGCGATCTGCTTGCGCTGATCGGCGGTAACGCTGTCATACGTGGCGTAGCCGTTATCGACCTTGAAGCCTTGCAGCTCGGTGTCGAAGGCGGCGAGGGCACTGTCGATTGTCGGCAGCACGTCAGCCGCGGATTTGCCCAACAGCGGGCGCATCAACTCGACCACCTTGTGCGCGGCTTGCAGGTTGGCGGCAAAGCCATTCAGGTCGACGTGGCTGTAGCGTTCCTCTTCACCGCTGATGGCGCGTACATCCGCCAGGCTGTTGAGGTTGCGCACCACGATGCCGACCAGTTGTTCCGGCGGCAGCGACTGGGCCAACAGTTGTTGTTTAAGCGTAGTGACGTCGGTCAGCAGGCGCTGTGCAATTGGCGCCAGGCCATCAAGGCTGCGTTGCTGGAACAGGCTGTATTCCAGGCGATGGAAGCCGCCGAAGGCCGGGTCCTGCTCGCGTTTTTCAAAGTAATCGGCGCGCGCGTTGATCGCGTTGTCCAGCTCGGCCAGGCGCTGCGAGGCGGGGGCCAGGCGCTGGTAAGCCTCGCGGGCCGGCACGTAAAGCGCTTGCGCCTGGGCCAGGTCACCGGCATCAATAGCCTGTTGCAGGGCGGTCACGGCCTTGACCAGGGCGCTGCCCTGGCTGCTCAAGTACACGCGGAACTCCGACAACGGGCCGATAAACGCCACCATCGACGGTTTGGCCTTGGCCTGGGCGTCGGACTCCGCCGTCGGCGTCACGTGCAAGGTGCCGCGCGGGTTGCTGAGCAAACCGCAGGTGATCGCGTAATCGCCGGGCAACAGGTTGGCGTTGATCACCTGGCTCAGGCCGGGGGAGATGTTTTCGCGCTCTTCGACCACCAGCACGCCGTCGAGGATTTCCCATTCCACCGCGCGGTCGGAGCGGTTGATGATGCGAAAGCTCGCGCGCCCGGCCGGAACGGTCAGCGCATTCGGCTCGCAGGCATGCCCATGGATGGTCACGGCGATTTCATTGTGGTTGGTCTGGCGCTTGCTGGCGGCCAGTTGCGAGGCGTAGTAGAACAGACCACCGGCGGCGATCATCACGACCACCGAGCCCGCCACGGCCCAGCGCAAGGCGCGGGCTGGCAGAGCCGGTTGAGGGGTTGGGTTGGACAAGGGACGGTCCTTACTGGCTGGAAACGGAAGAAGATGCGGCGGCAGGCTTGGCCGGTGGCGCAGGCAGGAAGAACATCACCAGCGCCACCACCATGTAAATCAGATAGGCACCAAGGGTGCTGATGGTCGGCGCTTCCTGGTAGCCAAACATCCCGGCCAGCACCGAACCCAGCGGGCTGTCCATCGGCAGCGCGGCGCTGAAATCGAACAGCACGGTCTGCCAGTGGTTCCACACGCCCGCTTCGTGCAAGGCCTGCACCGAGTTGGCGAGGATGCCCGCGGCCACCACCAGAATAAACAAGCCGGTCCAGCGGAAGAACGCACCGAGGTTCAGGCGCATGCTGCCGGTGTAGATCAGGAAGCCGACGATGATTGCCAGGATCAGGCCGAGCAGGGCGCCAATCGGCGCGCTCGGGCCTTCGCTCTGCTGGAACACCGCCAGCAGGAAAAATACGGTTTCGAGGCCTTCACGGGCCACGGCGAAAAACACCATCAGGATCAGCGCCGTGACCTGGTGCCTGGAGCCGGCCAGCGCGTGGTCCAGGGATTGATGCAGGGAATGCTTGATCGAGCGCGCGACCTTGCGCATCCAGAACACCATGGAACTGAGGATGCCCACGGCGACCAGGCCGACGATGCCTTCGAACAGTTCCTGCTGCTTTTGCGGGAATTCCGCGCTGACCAACTCCAGGCCACCACCCACCAACAACGCCAGTGCGGCGGCCAGGAACACACCGATCCACACGGCCGGCATCCACTGGCCGCGCCCGGTTTGTTGCAGGTAACTGGCGATGATGCCGACGATCAGGGCAGCTTCAATGCCTTCGCGCAGCATGATTAGAAAAGGAACGAGCATTCGCCACCACAGCCTGACTAGATAGGAAGCTAAGTTGTAACATAATGATACTCATTACTAAACAAGGATTGTTGACGTTTGCTGAACCTTGGCTGAACGGTGGTGGCGAAGCGCAACCGCCCTTATGATGCACGCCATCTTGTGCGCGCCTGGATTGCCTAACTGCCCATGTCGGAAAAAGACACCATCTCCATCCACCTCGTGCGCGAAGCCCTGTTGCAGAGCTGTGCGCCCGGCGCGCCGACCACCGAGGTGCTGACTAAAGCCGGTATCGATGCAGCCTTGCTGGCCCAGCCGACCGCGCGGGTTTCGGCCACGACTTACGCGCGGCTGTGGCGCCTGCTAGCGCGGCACATGGACGATGAGTTCTTCGGTATGGACCCGCGCACGCTCAGGTCCGGCAGCCTGGCGTTCCTGTGCCGTGCAGCCATGGCGCAACCGACCCTGGGCGCGAGCCTGGAAACCGGGCTGGGATTTTTATCCTTAATGCTTGAGCAACTGCCGGCCCAGCTGGTTCGCCAGCAAAGCCTGGCAGAGATCGTGCTGTTGGAACCTGACGTCCCCCCCAAACGGGCGTTTACCTACTTCACCTATTGGATGATCGTCCACGGCGTGGCCTGTTGGCTGGCCGGGCGGCGCATTCCGATTCTGGCCATCGAATTGCGCTGCCCGCAGCCGGATTTCTGCGATGACTACCAAGTGATGTTTTCCGACAACCTGCGGTTTGATCGGCCACGCACCCGCATGATCTTTTCCGCTGACTGCCTGGACCTGCCGATCAAGCGCAGCGCAGAAGAACTCAAGCGTTTCCTCGCCCACGCGCCGGCCAACATCCTGGTCAAATACCGTGACCCCGACAGCCTCGCCACGCGCATCAAGCACGACCTGCGCCAGATGCCGCCGGATACCTGGCCGGAAACCGACGGCCTGGCGGCCACCCATTGCATCTCTGCCTCCACTTTGCGCCGCCGCCTGGCGGAAGAGGGGCAGACCTATCAGGGACTTAAAGACAGCGTGCGCAAAGAGCTGGCGATTGTGTGGCTGGCCGAGCCGCAGATCAGCTTTGCCGAGATTGCCGAGCGACTGGGGTTTGCCGATACGAGCTCGTTTTACAAAGCGTTTCGTAAGTGGTCTGGGTCCAATCCTGGGCATTACCGTAGTTTGATTCTGGGTGATAACAGCTAGTCAGGCGAAAAAAAGCCCCGTGGCCGAATGGACCACGGGGCTAAAAATTGGCTGGATGCGACCAACCAAAGGAGCTCTTTACATCACTTGCTGCTGGCTACCACCGTGTCCGGCTGCCAGCCACCGCCCAGGGCCTTGTAGATCGCGACGATGCCGCGATACAGGTCCACTTCGGCCTGGGCCTGGGAGTCTTCGGCGGCCAGGCGCTCGCGTTGCGCGTCGAGCAGCACCAGGAAATCCACGGTGCCTTCGCGGTAACGGATCGCCGCGAGGTCAGCGGCGGCGCGGCTCGACTCACTCTGACGGATCAGCGAGACCAGACGCTGTTGGCGTTTGCCGTAATCACTGAAGGCATTTTCCGATTCTTCCAGCGCCAGCAACACCTGCTGCTCATAAGTGGCGAGGGCGCCATCAGCCTCGGCACTTGCGCCGCGCAACCGCGCGCGCACACTGCCCAGGTCAAACGCAGCCCAGGTAATGCTCGGGCCGAGGGACCAGGCATTGGCCGCAGCCGAACCGATCTGCGAACCACGCCCGGCGGTAAAACCGAGGAAGCCGCTGAGGCTGACCCGTGGGAACAGGTCGGCCTTGGCCACGCCGATACGCGCGGTGGCGGCGGCCAGTTTGCGTTCGGCACTGAGGATGTCCGGGCGCCGTTGCAGCAGTTGGCCCGGGTCACCGATCGGCAACGCCTTGGCAATCGCCGGCAAGTCTTTGGGGCTCAGGTCCACAGTCAGTTTATCGGGGCGCTGGCCGAGGAGGGTGGCGATGCGGTTACGCTCGCGCACTTGTTCGGCCTGCAGTTGCGGCACACTGGCTTCTACCGCGGCCAGGCGCGCGTCGGCACGTTCCACATCAAGCTGATCGCCGACCCCGGCATCACGCAGGCTGACGGTGATGCTGCGCGAGTCCTGTTGGTTCTTCAGGTTGTCCAGGGCGATTCTTTCGCGAAGCTGCGCGCCGCGCAGTTGGCCGTAGGCATCCACCAGCTCGGCAATCATGGTGACTTGCAGTTGGTAGAGGTCAGCTTCGGCGACCTGCTGGTCAGCGTCGCTGGCTTCCAGGTTGCGACGGATGCGCCCGAACAAATCCACTTCCCAGGCCATGTCCAGGCCCAGGTCGTAGCGCTCGCTGTTGACGCGCCGGGTGGTCTGGCCAGGGATCTGGCCTTTGCCCACGTCGCTGCTGGCACGGCTGGTCACGACCGGCATGATGTCGTTGGCCGCGTCATCACGAATGGCGCGGGCCGCCCGCAGACGGGCAAACGCCACACGCAGGTCACGGTTACCGTCCAACGACTGGGTCACCAGCTGGTCGAGGGTAGGGTCGTCGAACTGCTGCCACCAGATGCCTTCGAACTTGGCGTGGTCATACTGCTTGGCATCGGCGGCGGCCGTGATGTTGGCCGCCTCCAGCTGCTGGGTTTTGTAGTCCGGGCCCACGGCACAGGCGGCAAGCGCCAGTACCAGCAAGCTCGGCAGAAATACTTTCACACTCATTGCTGTGTCTCCAGCTTCAAGGCCTTGGCCGCTTTGCGCGCCTCCTGGCGCTCTACATAGCGACGGATCAGTACGTAGAACACTGGCGTCAGCAACAGACCGAAGAAGGTCACCCCGATCATCCCGGAGAACACCGCCACACCCATGGCATGGCGCATCTCGGCACCGGCACCGCTGGACAACACCAGCGGCACCACACCCATGATGAAGGCGAACGAGGTCATCAGGATCGGCCGCAGACGCAGGCGGCAGGCTTCGAGTACCGCAGCGAGCGGGTCGAGGCCTTCCTGCTGTTTATCCTTGGCGAACTCGACGATCAGAATCGCGTTCTTGCACGCCAGGCCCACCAGTACGATCAGGCCGATCTGGGTGAAGATGTTGTTGTCGCCGCCCGAGATGATCACCCCGGTAATGGCCGAGAGCAGCGTCATCGGTACGATCAGGATCACCGCCAGCGGCAGGCTCCAGCTTTCGTATTGGGCGGCCAGTACCAGGAACGCCAGCAGTACGCAGAGCGGGAACACGAACAGCGCGGTGTTGCCCGAGAGGATTTGCTGATAGGTCAGGTCAGTCCACTCGTAGGTCATGCCGTTGGGCAGTTCATCCTTCAACAGTTTTTCAATCGCGACCTGGGCCTGGCCGGAGCTATAGCCCGGTGCGGCGTTACCGTTGATTTCAGCGGTGATGAACCCGTTGTAGTGCATCACGCGGTCCGGGCCCGAGGTGTCGCTGACCTTGATAAAGGTCGCCAGCGGGATCATCTCGCCTTTGTTGTTGCGCACTTTCAGCTGGCCGATCTGGTCGGAGTCCTGGCGGAACTGCTGTTCGGCCTGCACGTTGACCTGATAGGTACGCCCGAAGCGGTTGAAATCGTTGGCATACAGCGAACCCAGGTAGACCTGCAGGGTGTCGAAGATGTCGCTGATCGCCACGCCGTGGGTCTTGGCTTTTTCGCGGTCGATGGCAGCATCGACCTGCGGCACGTTGACCGTGTAGCTGGTGAACAAGCCGAACAGTTCAGGCACGCCGTGGCTCTTGGTGATGACGTTCTGCACTTCTTTGTACAACTCGTCGTAACCGAGGTTGCCACGGTCTTCGATTTGCAGGCGGAACCCGCCGATCGTGCCCAGGCCCTGTACCGGCGGCGGCGGGAAGATCGCCATATAGGCTTCTTCGATACCGGCGTACTTGCCGTTCAGTGCTCCAGCAATCGCGCCGGCTGACATGCTCGCGTCTTTGCGCTCATCGAACGGCTTCAAGGTCACAAACACAATGCCGCTGTTCGGGCTGTTGGTGAAACCGTTGATCGACAGGCCGGGGAAGGCAATCGCACTTTCCACGCCTGGCTGCTTCAGGGCAATGTCCGACATTTTCTTGATCACGTTTTCGGTGCGATCCAGGCTCGCGGCGTCCGGCAGTTGCGCGAAGGCCACCAGGTATTGCTTATCCTGGGCCGGCACAAAACCAGTCGGCGTGTGAGCAAAGCCGAAGAAGGTCAGCACCATCAAACCGGCGTAGACGAACAGCGCGATGCCACTGCCGCGAATCACCCGACGAACCGTGCCCACGTAGCCATGGCTGGCTTTTTCGAAGAAGCGGTTGAACGGGCGGAACAGCCAACCGCCGAAGATTTTGTCGAGAAACTTCGAGAAGCGGTCCTTCGGCGCGTCATGACCGCGCAGCAACACGGCGGCCAGGGCCGGCGACAAGGTCAGCGAGTTGAATGCCGAGATCACCGTGGAAATCGCAATGGTCAAGGCGAACTGTTTGTAGAACTGCCCGGTCAAGCCGCTGATAAACGCCGCTGGAATGAACACCGCACACAGCACCAGCGCGGTGGCGATGATCGGCCCGGTCACTTCGCTCATGGCTTTTTCAGTGGCCTGGAACGGCTCGAGGCCCAGCTCGATATTTCGCTCGACGTTCTCCACCACCACGATGGCGTCGTCCACCACAATACCGATGGCCAGCACCAATCCGAACAACGACAGGGCGTTCAGCGAGAAGCCAAACATGTGCATCACTGCGAACGTACCGATCAACGAGACCGGCACCGCCACCAGGGGAATGATCGAGGCGCGCCAGGTCTGCAGGAACAGGATCACCACCAGCACCACGAGGATCAGCGCTTCGAACAGAGTGTGCACCACCGCCTCGATGGAACCCCGCACAAAGATCGTCGGGTCATAGGCGATGCGGTAATCCATGCCTTCCGGGAAGCTCTTTTTCAGCTCGGCCATCTTGCTGCGCACATCGTTTGAGATGTCGATCGCATTCGAGCCTGGGCGCTGGAAGATCGGAATCGCCACGGCCGGCTGGTTATCGATCAACGAGCGCAGGGCGTACTGGCTGGAGCCCAGCTCGACCCGTGCGATGTCCTTGAGGCGGGTGATTTCGCCGTTGTCGCCAGCGCGAATCACAATGTTCTCGAACTCTTCCTCAGTGACCAGGCGACCCTGGGTGTTCACCGACAACTGGAAGCTGGTGTCCGTCGGTGCCGGCTGGGCGCCCAGCGCGCCGGCTGCAACCTGACGGTTCTGCTCACGGATGGCGTTGACCACATCGGTCGCGGTCAAATTGCGCGAAGCGGTCTTGTTCGGGTCCAGCCATACACGCAGGGAGTAGTCGCCCATGCCGAACAACTGCACGTCGCCGACGCCGCCCAGGCGCGCGAGTTCATCCTTGATATTGAGGATCGCGTAGTTCGACAGGTAGAGCATGTCGTAACGCTGATCCGGCGAGGTCAAGTGCACCACCATGGTCAGGTCGGGGGAGGCCTTGTCCACGGTAATACCGATGCGCGTCACTTCCTCAGGCAGTTTTGGCTGAGTCCGCGTCACACGGTTCTGCACCTGTACCTGCGCGTTATCGAGGTCGGTGCCCAGGGCGAAGGTGATGGTCAGGGTCAGCTTGCCGTCGGCGGTCGACTGCGAGGACATGTACAGCATGTTCTCGACGCCGGTGATGGCCTGCTCCAGCGGAGCGGCGACGGTTTCACCGATGACTTTAGGGTTGGCGCCCGGGAAGTTGGCGCGCACCACCACGGTCGGCGGCACCACTTCCGGGTATTCGCTGATCGGCAATTGGAACAGCGAGATCGCACCCGCGATCAGGATCAACAGCGAAAGCACCGCTGCGAAGATCGGCCGCGAAATGAAGAACTTGGAAAAATTCATCTTGAGTCGTATCCCTTAACCGCGTGGAGACGCAGCAGCTGCGAGCTTGGGCGCGGTTTTGTCCGGCGCCACTTGCTCCAGGTTGCTAGCTTCAAGCGCTTGTCGTTGTTGTGCCATGGCAGCGAGGGTTTCCTTGCTGGCCATCGGGATGGTTTCCGGCGCGACCGGTGACCCAGGGCGTGCGCGTTGCAGGCCCTTGACGATAATCGTGTCGTCTTTGTTCAGGCCGCTGCGCACGATGCGCAAACCTTCGATCTTCGGTCCCAGTTCCACCGCGCGATAAGCCGGCTTGTCGCCGTCCATCACCAGCACGAATTTCTTGCCCAGGTCGGTGCCCACTGCTTCGTCGTTGATCAGCACGGCGGAATAGGTGCCGCTGCCCACCAGCTTCAGGCGTGCGTACAGGCCCGGGGTGTATTCGCCCTTGCTGTTATCGAACACGGCGCGCCCACGGATGGTGCCGGTGGCCGGGTTGACCTGGTTGTCGACGAAGTTCATCTGGCCCAGGTGCGGGTTGCCGGTTTCATTCGACAGGCCCAGGTATACCGGGGTAGTCGCACCACGACGGCCTTGGCGAGCCAGCTCGGTGTACTTGAGGAACACACGCTCATCGGCGTCGAAGTAGGCGTAGACCTTGTCGGTAGAGACCACGCTGGTCAGCGCGGTGACGTCGGCGGTCACCAGGTTGCCGGCGGTGATTTCGGCACGGCTGACGCGCCCGCTGATCGGCGAGGTCACACGGGTAAAGCTCAGGTTCAGCTTGGCCAGGTCCAACTGCGCCTGGATCCCGGCGACGGCAGCGCGGGCTTCCTGGGCAGCAGTGGTGCGCGAGTCGGCCAGTTCGGCGGAGATCGCATTGCTCTGGCGCAGGCGGTCACCGCGTTGCGCTTCGTTATCGCTGCGGGTGGCGGCGGCACGGGTTTGGGCCAGTTGGGCTTCAAGGCGGCGCACTTCAGCCTGGAACGGACGCGGGTCGATCTGGAACAACAGGTCGCCTTTCTTGACCAAAGCGCCTTCGGTGAAAGCGACTTGGTCAATCTGGCCAGAAACCCGAGGACGAATCTGCACGGTTTCCGGTGCTTCGAGGCGACCGGTAAATTCGTCCCACTCGTTGACCGGCTGTTCCAGCACCTTGGCCACGCTGACTTTCGCCGCCGGCATGGCGGCCGCTTGTTCAGGGGTCTTGCCGCACGCGCTCATCACCACCACGGCCAAAACCGCCAGGGGGAAGCGCAAATGTTTGAGTGACTGTTCCATGAGGTGCATCCGCCAATGTATTTGAGATGGGCGGATCATGCGCGGCGAGGTGCTATGTCACGAATCGAATGAAGCAAAGGTAACTATCATTCGGAATGATATAAGCGGGAGATTAGCCCTCTAGAATGCGGGTTTCGTTAGGGAGCTATCAATAGGAGTGATGACAAAAGACTGTTGCAGGTTGCGCAACCTTCTGCAATTCACGCTAGCAACGCCGAATCACCGACTCCACCGCAGCCGTTGAACCGCGCCGCTGCAACAATTCGATCTGCTCCGCAGGCACCAGCGTGCGCAAGGTTTTGTAGAGCACGCGGGTTTCCAGCAGGTTCCACACCCGCAGCATGGTTTCCAGCGCATCCAGCGGTTTGCTGATGAAGTCCCTGGCGCCGAGGGCCAGGGCGCGCAGGCGGGTGTCGCGGGTGGCATCGGCGGTCAGCACCAGGATCGGCAGGTATTCACCAATGGGGATGCGCCGGTTGAGCTGTTCGAGCACCGCGAAGCCGTCCAGCTCGGGCATGTGCAAATCGAGAATCACCAGGTCCGGCTCGAAACTGTTGAACAGCTCCAGGGTGCGCAGTGGCTCGGTGCTGCTCAGCACGTTGGTCAGCCCTTCGCGCGCCAGCAATTGCTCCACCAGGTCGAGATTCGGGCGTTGGTCGTCGATGATCAGAATGCGCAGGTCGAGGTTCACGCGGGCTCCGGAAAATACTGGTCGAGGTGGGCGAGAAACGCGGGTACGTTGATCGGCTTGTTCAATACGGCGGTTGCGCCCGCGTCGTGCAGGGCCTGGCGGGTAGGGTCGCTGGCATCGGCGGTGATCATCAGTACTGGCGTGTTCTGAGTGATCGCCGAGCGGCGCAAGCGTTGCAGCACGGCCAGGCCGTCGATGTCCGGCAGTGACACATCGAGCAAAATCAGCTGCGGCGCGTGCTGGGCGGCCAGGTCCAGGCCCAGTTGGCCTTGCATGCTCGACAGCAGTTTTATCCCCGGCCTGCGTTGCAGCAAGGTTTCGATCAGCGCCAGGCTGGAGAGGTTGTCTTCGATACACAGCACTTTACCCTGGATCGTGGAAACAGCCAGGGCAGGGCGTACCGACGGGATATCGAGCGGCGCAGCGGCAAGGCCGTGGGGTTCCTGCACGCGCACGAACGGCAGCTCGAGGGTGAAGCGTGAACCGATGCCCTGCGTGCTGTGTACGCTCAGTTGGCCGTTCATCTTTTCCAACAGGCTTTTACTCAGCGCCAGGCCGAGGCCGCTGCCTTCGATATTCGGGTCGGCGCCCAGGCGCTCGAATGGCTTGAACAGTTGCACGAGCCGGTCTGCCGCGATGCCCTTGCCGGTATCGCAAACGCACACGGCGATGCGTTGGCCCTGAACCGTCACCTCGATACTGACCTGGCCCTGAGGTCGGTTGTACTTGATCGCGTTGGACAGCAGGTTGAGCAGCACTTGGGTCAGGCGCTGTCGATCGGCAACCACGCCGATATCCGCCGCGATTACGGGCAGCGGCTGCAACTGAATGCCTGCGTCGACGGCCATGGGTGACACCAGCGCCAGGGCCTCTTGGAGCGGGCCTTGCAACGCAATCTGTTGGATATTCAGGGGCAGGCGTCCCGCCTCGATCTTGGCGATATCCAACACTTCGTTGATCAGCGTCAGCAGGTGTTGGCCAGCTCGCAAGATGTGCCCGACCTGGGTTTTTTGCCCCGCCACCGCGTCCATGTCCAGCAGTTGCGCAAAGCCCAGGATCGAGTTGAGTGGAGTGCGCAACTCATGGCTCATGCGCGACAGGAATTCGCTTTTGGCGCGGCTGGCGCGCTCGGCTTCCTCGCGTGCGGTGCCCAGCGCTATCTCGGCGGCGCGACGGTCGGTGATGTCGCGGGTGATCTTGGAAAAACCGCGCAATGCGCCGGTCGCATCGAACTGCCCGGTAATCACCACACTGGCCCAGAACCGCGTGCCATCCTGGCGGCAGCGCCAGCCTTCTTCCATGTAATGGCCGTTGCGGGTGGCTTCGTCCAGTGCCATGGCCGGGTGCTGCGGGCATTCCTCAGGCAGGTAGAACACCGAAAAGTGCTGGCCGATGATTTCCTGTTCGCTATAGCCCTTGATCCGCTCGGCGCCCGCGTTCCAGCTGGTGACATGGCCTTCGGTGTCGAGCGCGAAGATGCCGTAGTCCTTGACCCCATCGATGATCAGCCGCAAGCGCTCTTCGTTCTCACGCAACGCGCGCTCGCGCTCGGCCAGCAGCACGCCGGCTTCCACCAGGCGGGTGCCCAACTGGCCGATTTCGTCGTTTTCCGGTGGTTGCGGCTGCAGCGGCTGACCGAGCGCCAGGCGCTGCGCATTGCGTTGCACTTGCTGCACGCGCGCAACAATGCCCTTGGACAGAAACAGCACCGCGACGATTGCTCCGAACAGCCCGCAGATCGCCGCCAGCCAGGTCGACAGCAGCAACCGCTGACGGGTTTCGGCGGCGGCGCTCGTGCGCTCGGCGAGTAACGAATCCTCAAGGGTCAGCATGGTGCCGATGTGCTGGCGCAGGGCGTCGAGGATCTGTTTGTTGCTGACCAGAATGCTGGTGATCGACGCCGCACTCGTCGTCGGCTCACTGAGCATGTCTTCCAGCCCATCGATTTTGCTGTTGATCAGCGGCTTGATCGACGCGAGCTGTTCGCGCACGCGTTGGTCGCGAACGTTTTCGTCGAGTCGGCGCAGGGCATACTCGATCTGCGGCTTGGCGTTGCGGTAACCCGGCAGGAAATCCTCGCGGCGGGTCAGCAGGTAACCGCGCACGCTGGCGGCCGCCTCGGCCAGCAGCGTGTGCACGGCGCGGATGTCGCCTTGAACGCGCAGCACCCGGCGCACGTCCTCTTCGGCGCGGGCGGTCTGGCGTTCGGTGATGTAGATCAGCACCAGCGACAGCAGCAGCACCACCAGCGGCAGAGAAATCACCACCAGCGCCTTGCCGCGCAAGGGCAGGTCGGCCCAGCGCCTGGCATAAAAGACCCTCATGCCTGCGTCACCAGGCCCAGGGCGATGCCACGCACGGCGGCCTGGGTTCGGTCGGCCGCACCGAGCTTGCCGATCACCCGTTCAACGTGGGCCTTGGCGGTGCCGGTGGTGATTCCCAGTTGCTCACCTATCTGGCGGTTGCTCATCCCGTTCGCGACCAGGCCCAGCACCTGGCGTTCGCGTGGGGTGAGGTTTTCAGTCGGCGTGCCGCCAGCGGCGCTGCGCTCGGTCATCCGCCGCAGCAGGCGGGCGCTGACCGCGTTGTTCAGGGCTTCTTCACCGGCTGCGACGCGTTGCAGTGCATCGATTACTTCGTCGCGGCTGGCGTCCTTGAGCAGGTAGCCCACCGCGCCGGCGTTCATCGCCGCTTCCAGGTGATCGACGCTGTCGTCCATGGTGAACATCACCACTTTCAGCGCCGGCAGGCGTTGTTGCAGCAGGCGGGCCGCGCCCAGGCCATTGAGCACCGGCATGCGAATGTCGAGGATCACGATGTCGGGCAGCAACTGTTCGCAGAGTTCCACCGCTTGCTGGCCATCGCGCGCCTGGCCGACCACTTCAAATTGCGGATGCCCCGCCAGCAAGGCGACGAAACCCGTGCGCGTGACTTCATGATCATCCGCCAGCACCAGACGTAATACGCGGTTCATTTTGGTGTTCCATTCAGGTAAGCGGACACATTGGCATGCAGTTGGGTGCCGCCGTTGAGGGTGCTCACGCAATGGAGTCGACCGCCCAGCAGGCTGGCGCGCTCGTGCATGGTGGCAAGCCCCAGGTGCTGGGCATCCTGGGTGTCGAGTGACTGGTCGATGGCAAAGCCTTTGCCGTTGTCGCTGACCTGCAGCGAAGCCTGGTCGTTGTTCAGTTCCAGGGCCAGTCGTACCTGGCTGGCCTGCGCATGCTTGAGAATATTGTTGATCGCTTCCTGGCCGATCCGGAACAAGGCGGTTTCTACCTGGCTGGGCAGGCGGCCCGCGTACTCACTGGTCCACTGCACGCTCAAGCCCGCTTCGCGCAGGCGGTCAGCCTCTTTGTCGAGTGCCTTGAGCAAACCGAAATCATCCAGCACCGTCGGGCGCAGGCCGGCGATCAGTTGGCGGCCTTCGCCGACCGAATGCTGGGCCAGGCTCAGGATCGCCTGCAAATCCGCATCCAGCGTGCCCGGCAGTGCCGGACAACGGCCGGCAAACCCCTGCAGGCGCTGGTGCAAGCCGGCTAGGGTTTGCGCCAGGCCGTCGTGCAGATCGTAGGCCACGCGTTTGCGCTCGTCTTCCTGGGCGCGCAGTAAGCGGTCGACCAACTCGGACAGGGTCCTGTCGCGGGTTTTCAGGGTGGTCAGCAGCCGAGCGTTTTGCAGGTGCGCGGCCAGCAGCGTGGCGAGCAATTGCAGCGATTCACTGTCTTCATGGTCTGGCGCGCGCAGGCTGACGCTATTGCCCAGCACCAGTACGCCGAACGTATCGCCATCAGCACCGCGCAGCGGCACTTGCAGCACGCTGGGCAGGGCGCTGCCCGGCAGCTCCAGCCAGCACGGTACGCGCAAACTACGGTCGGCGAGGGGGGGCAGGTTGCCCAACCGATCCAGGCTGCCATGGCGCGCGGTGGTGGTGGCGGCGCCCTCGGCATCCCACTCCCGAATCAGCCCATGGTCCATCGCAAGGAACGCGCAGGCCCGTGCCAGCACGCGTTCGCGCATGGCGTCAGGCGTCAGCTGCGGCAAGGCTTGCCCGGTGTCCACCAGCAAGCGCAAACGCGCGGTGCGGCTTTCGGATTGTCGATAATGCGCGCGGATCGCCAAGGCACTGCCGGGATCGTGTGGCGTACGTTGCATGCTTGAACTCCGGTATCGATTACACAGGCTCGGGGGCGCGAGGCAGGCTATTAAACCTTGCGGAGCGGGTTGGGCGCCATCTGCCAAATGGCATAGTTAAATGACTCCGGTTGGCCGATGGCGGGTGGCAGGCAGGTTGGCAAAGTGGCCACAACGAACACCACTGGAGCATCGCAATGAAAGTCAAAGCCACTTCAATCGCCCTGTTTTTTGCCTTGAGCGTGCCGTTTGTGCAGGCTGCCGAGACTGCGCCGTACGTGTACCGCGACGTGGCCCAGGCGCCTGCCAATGTGCAAGACCGCGAGATCGCCGGGTTGTTTGACCGTTGGAACAGCGCGTTGCAGACCGGCAACGTGAAGACAGTGGTCGACTTGTATGCGCCGGGCGCGGTGCTGCAGCCGACGGTGTCCAACCAGGTGCGCAACACGCCTGAGTTGATCGCCAACTACTTCGATCACTTCCTGGCGCTCAAGCCGGTAGGCCAGATCAATTACCGCGAGATCCGCCAACTGGGCAGTAACGTGGCGATGGACAGCGGGGTCTACACCTTCACCCTGACCGAGAAGAACGGCGAGGTGCGCCATGTGCAGGCACGCTACACCTTTGTCTACGAGCAGGTGGGCGGCCAGTGGAAAATCCTCAACCACCATTCCTCGGCAATGCCCGAGGTGCAGGTCAAGCACGCCAAGCAGTAAAAGCCACCCCATGCAGCGCGCCCCCGATTACCCGTGGCGAGGGCGCTCGCCACTGGTCGGCGCAGTAAAGCTTACGCGGCGGTTGCCGTGACGTGCCGGCCAGGGATGGCCGCAATCAGTTCGCGGGTGTAGTCGCTGGACGGCTGGTTGAAAATCCGCTCGACCGAACCCTGTTCGATCACCCGGCCATTACGCAATACCAGCACTTCATGGGCAAAGTCGGCGACCACCGACAGGTCGTGGGACACCAGCACGTAAGCAATCCCCATCTCGCGTTGCAGCTCTTGCAGCAGCTCAAGAATGTGCGCCTC
>NZ_UTBG01000212.1 GCF_900580675.1 Pseudomonas viridiflava | reverse complement strand
TTTCGGGCACACCGAGCCGGAGGCGAGGTGCCGAGTGGTGGGGCAAGAGCCCTTTTGGTTACTTTTGGGGCTCTTTTCCAAAAGTGACCCGCCGTAAGGGCGGAACCCTAAGCCGCCGTTACCGAAGAAACGGATATGCCCCCAAAACACCCCCCCCGGTTTACACGCCCCACACCGTAGGTAGAATGGCGCCTCTGCCCAATCTCGAGCTCACTTCATGGCGTTGCCGACCCTACGCATCATCGGTTTCATCATCGGCATCTTCCTGATCACCCTCGCGATCGCCATGGTCATCCCGATGGCCACCCTGGTGATCTTCGAACGCACAAGCGACCTCCCCTCGTTCCTGTGGGCCAGCCTGATCACCTTTATCGCCGGCCTGGCCCTGGTCATCCCCGGCCGCCCCGAACACGTGCACCTGCGCCCCCGCGACATGTACCTGCTCACCGTCACCAGCTGGGTGGTGGTGTGCATCTTCGCCGCACTCCCGTTTTTGCTCACCCAGCACATCAGCTACACCGATTCGTTTTTTGAAAGCATGTCCGGCATCACCGCCACCGGTTCCACGGTATTGAGCGGCCTGGACGCCATGTCGCCCGGCATCCTGATGTGGCGCTCGCTGTTGCACTGGCTCGGCGGTATCGGCTTTATCGGCATGGCGGTAGCAATCCTGCCGCTGCTGCGCATTGGCGGCATGCGCCTGTTCCAGACCGAATCCTCGGACCGCTCGGAAAAGGTCATGCCCCGCTCGCACATGGTGGCGCGACTGATCGTGGCGGCCTACGTGGGCATCACCATCCTCGGCAGCCTGGCGTTCTGGTGGGCCGGGATGGGCCTGTTCGACGCGATCAACCACGCCATGTCGGCGATTTCCACCGGCGGGTTCTCCACCTCGGATGAATCCCTGGCGCACTGGAAACAACCGGCGGTGCATTGGGTGGCAGTGGTGGTGATGATCCTTGGCAGCCTGCCGTTCACCCTGTATGTCGCTACCCTGCGCGGTAACCGCCAGGCATTGCTCAAGGACCAGCAGGTCCAGGGCTTGCTCGGCCTGCTGCTGGTGACCTGGCTGGTGCTCGGCACCTGGTACTGGTGGACCACCAACCTGCATTGGCTGGATGCCTTGCGCCATGTGGCGTTGAACGTGACGTCGGTGGTCACCACCACCGGCTTTGCACTGGGGGACTACAGCCTGTGGGGCAACTTCTCACTGATGCTGTTCTTTTACCTGGGCTTTATCGGTGGCTGCTCCGGGTCCACGGCGGGCGGGATCAAGATCTTCCGCTTCCAGGTTGCCTATATCCTGCTCAAGGCCAACTTGAACCAGCTGATTCACCCGCGCGCGGTGATCAAGCAGAAGTACAACGGCCACCGCCTCGACGAAGAGATCGTGCGCTCGATCCTGACGTTCTCGTTTTTCTTTGCGATCACCATCTGCGCCATAGCCCTGGCCCTGTCGTTGCTGGGCCTGGACTGGATGACTGCACTGACCGGCGCCGCGAGTACCGTGTCCGGCGTGGGTCCGGGCCTGGGCGAAACAATCGGGCCGGCGGGCAACTTCTCCAGCCTGCCGGATGCGGCCAAGTGGATTCTGTCGCTGGGCATGCTGCTGGGCCGGCTGGAGATCATTACGGTGTTCGTTCTGTGCATTCCGGCGTTTTGGCGTCACTGACCGGCGCGTCCTGCAACCGCGCCCGGTATTCGCCGGGCGTCGCGTCGAACCAGCGGCGGAACGCACGGAAGAAGTTACTCGGGTCGGCAAAGCCCAGCAGGTAGGCAATTTCCAGCAGCGTCATGGTCGGTTGGGCCAGGTACTGTTCGGCCAGTTCGCGGCGCGTGTCGTCGAGCAGGGCCTGGAAACTGGTGCCCTCCTCCTGCAAACGCCGCTGCAAGGTGCGCTGGGACAGGTGCAGGGTCTGGGCCACTACTTCGCGCTTGGGTTCGCCTTGCGGCAACAACCGGCACAGCACCTGCCGCGCCTTGTGGGTCACGCGGCTTTCCGAAAACCGCGCCAGGTATTCACCGGCAAACCGATCGTGCAGCAGCGCCATGGCCTCGTTGGCCGTGGGCAGCGGCGCGTCCATGTCGGCGCGCTCGAAAATCAGCGCGTCATAGGCCGCATTGAATTCCAGCGGAGCATGGAAGGCTTGTTTGTAGGGGGCCAGGTCCAATGGCTGATCGCCCTGCAGCAGCACCTTGCGCGGCTGCAGGGTGCGGCCGGTCAACCAGCCACACAGTGCCAATGCACTGGCCAGCGAGGCTTCGGCGCTTTGCCGGGTGGGTGGCAGATGGTCGCCATGCACTGTCAGAATCAGCGCATAGCCTTCGGGTAAGAGTCTGAAACTCAAGTCGGCGCTTTCGGCGATGATGCGCTGGTAACGCACCAGGCGCATAAAACCCTCGGCCAGGGTGTTGCTGGACATCAGCGCGTAGCCGGCCACATGAAACGACGCCGGGCGCACCACCTTGCCCATGTTCAGGCCAATCGCGGGGTTGCCCGACAACTCCACCGCGCGCTGCCATAGCCGGGTCATGGAGTCTTGCGGAAACCGTGCATCCGGGTCACTCAGCGCGGCGTAGTCCAGGCCCAGTTGCTTGAACAGGGCGCGGCAATCCAGGCCGTCCATTTCCAGTGCCTTGACTATCCCCATCGCCCAGCTTGCAGAAGTTGTTCGTTCGCTCATGGCGTCTTCTTCATAAAGCAGGCTCAAATGGCAGCCAGGAAGCCAAGGATACTAAAGTGGCATCTATTGTCACTGGCTGTTACCACTGATCACTCTAGACTCAAATAAGCTCCCCGCCGAACATCTGCTCGGCGGCACTACAATCAGAGGGCCGGGCACCGTGGAAAACGTCAAACAATTCAACAGCTTCGCCGAGTTCTACCCGTATTACCTGGCTGAGCACGCCAACAGCACCTGCCGGCGCCTGCACTTTATCGGCACCACGCTGGTGATCGGCCTCCTGGCGTATGCCATCGGCAGAGGCTCGTTGGTTTTACTGTTGGCCGTGCCGATTGCCGGCTACAGCTTTGCCTGGGTCGGCCACTTTTTCTACGAAAAGAACCGCCCGGCAACGTTCCAGCACCCGTTCTACAGCTTGCTGGGCGACTTTGTGATGTACCGCGACATGATTCTGGGCAAGGTTCCTTTTTGACCCTGTGACCTCATGTCACTTGCGCCAAACCATTAAAGTTCGTTCATTGCCGGACATAAAATTCTTTTTGTCATTTGCAGTGCTGTATCCTGCCAAGGCTTTTTGAGAGCGCGGAATCACCTGCGATTGAAAAAACAGACCTTGCGAGGAGCGACGACGATGCACGAGATACCTAATCTCCCCTTCCCAAGCCTGCACCCTACAGAGCAGCCAACCCCGCAGCAGGCCAGCGACAAACAGCCTGAGGCCAGAGAAGCAAAACCAGTCGATAGCGAAAGCCAGGACTGACGCCGTACCAGACCGTGTGGAAAGCGCAGCGTCTTGAGCGCTTTCCACACTGCCTGAACCACCGAGATGCCCGCCATGACCGATAACACCTCCCCCGACACACCCGACGCCGCCGTCCTCGATGCTGCCTTGCAGATGGTCGAAGTCTGGAACCGTCTCAGCGCGGACAAACAAGCCCTGCTGCTCAAGCGTTTCGGCACCCAGGAAAATGCGCTGGCCGCCCTGGTGACCACACAAATGCTGGCCCCTTCCCAAGCCTGACGTCTTCTTGATCTGAGGTTTTTGCGTTTTAGCGCCCTGTACCGGGCAAAGCACCGGTATCATTAGCAGCCTATCTTTACCTGCTGCGACAGTGGACCTCTCCCATGCCAGATACCCAGCGCCCCATGGCGGTCACGCTGCAAGTTGTTTCCATCGTGTTGTTCACCTTTATCGGCTACCTGAATATCGGCATTCCCCTGGCCGTGTTGCCGGGCTATGTCCACAGTGAGCTGGGCTACGGCGCGGTAATCGCCGGGCTGGTGATCAGCGTGCAATACCTGGCCACATTGCTGAGCCGCCCGTATGCCGGGCGCATGATCGACACCCTGGGCAGCAAACGCGCGGTGCTGATCGGCCTGGTGGGCTGCGGCCTCAGCGGTGTATTCATGCTGCTTGCGGCGTGGTTCTCCAACCTGCCTGCATTGAGCCTGGCCAGCCTGTTTATCGGCCGCCTGGTGCTGGGCAGCGCGGAAAGCCTGGTCGGCTCGGGCGCAATCGGTTGGGGCATCGGCCGGGTCGGTTCGGCGAATACGGCCAAAGTGATTTCATGGAACGGCATCGCCAGCTACGGCGCCCTGGCGATCGGCGCGCCGCTGGGCGTGGTGCTGGTCAGTCATTTGGGGCTGTGGAGCATGGGCGTCAGCATCATGCTGCTGGCCGTCCTGGGCGTGGCGCTGGCCTGGAACAAAGAGCCGGCGCCGATTGTGGCCGGTGTGCGCCTGCCGTTCATGAACGTACTGGGCCGCGTCTTGCCCCACGGCTGCGCGCTGGCCCTGGGCTCGATTGGCTTTGGCACCATCGCCACCTTTATCACCTTGTATTACACCACCCAGCACTGGGATAACGCGGTGTGGGCCCTGAGCCTGTTCGGCGCCAGCTTTATCGGCGCGCGGCTGTTGTTTGGCAATTTGATCAACCGCATCGGCGGCTTTCGCGTGGCGATTGCCTGCCTGTCGGTGGAGATCCTCGGCCTGTTGCTGCTGTGGCTGGCGCCGGATGCCAACCTCGCTTTGGCCGGCGCAGCGTTAAGCGGCTTCGGCTTTTCCCTGGTGTTTCCGGCGCTGGGGGTGGAGGCGGTCAACCTGGTGCCGGCATCCAGTCGTGGTTCGGCAGTGGGGGCTTATTCGCTGTTTATCGACCTGTCGCTGGGGATCACCGGCCCGCTGGCCGGGGCCGTGGCGGCAGGCTTCGGCTTCGCGTCGATCTTCCTGTTCGCCGCCCTCGCCGCCCTCGGTGGTTTGCTGCTGAGCGTGTACCTGTACCGGCAGGCGCCGAAGGCCCGCGAAGCGCGCGACGTCTAGAAATCGACTTTGCCGCGCCCGGCCTTGATGCTGCCGCGCTTGGTCTTGGATTCAAGGCGACGCTTTTTCGAACCGAGGGTGGGCTTGGTCGGGCGGCGCTTTTTCTCGACCTTGGTGGCACTGAGGATCAGCTCTACCAGGCGCTCCAGCGCATCCGCGCGGTTCTGTTCCTGGGTCCGGTAGGACTGGGCCTTGAGCACCAGCACGCCGTCACTGGTAATGCGGCTGTCACGCAGCGCCAGCAACCGTTCCTTATAGAACTCCGGCAGCGATGACGCCGGAATATCAAACCGCAGGTGCACTGCGCTCGACACCTTGTTGACGTTCTGCCCACCGGCGCCCTGGGCGCGGATGGCGGTCAGCTCGATCTCGGCATCGGGCAGGTGGACGTTGTTGGAAATCACCAGCATGGGCAACGGGTTTCCTCTGAAAAGGAGCTCAAGGATACGCGAATGCGCCCTGCCCATCCCCTCAAACAACAAACCCGGCACAGGGCCGGGTTTGCTCAACGCTATCGAACGCTTACCTCACCGTTGGCGCCGCCACGTCGAGGTGCTGCCGCGCGCTGCGCTTGTTCTTGATCCAGTAACACACCGCCATGAACGCCAGCCACACCGGGATCGCGTACACCGAACGATCAATGCCCGGGATCATCAGCATGGTGCCCAGGATAAACACCACGAAGGCCACGCAGATGATGTTGCCGTACGGGTACCACAGCGCCTTGAACAGCGGCACCTGGCCGGTGCGGTTCATGTGCTGGCGGAACTTGAAGTGCGAGAAGCTGATCATCGCCCAGTTGATCACCAGCGTGGCCACCACCAGCGACATCAGCAGTTCCAGCGCATGTTGCGGGATCAGGTAGTTCATCAGCACCGCCACCAAGGTGATCGCCGCCGATGCGAGGATCGCACGCACCGGCACGCCGCGCTTGTCGATTTTCGCCAGGGCCTTGGGCGCATCGCCCTGCTCGGCCATGCCCAGCAGCATGCGGCTGTTGCAGTAGGTGCCGCTGTTGTACACCGACAGCGCCGCGGTCAGTACCACGAAGTTGAGGATGTGCGCCGCAGTATTACTGCCGAGCATCGAGAACACCTGCACGAACGGGCTGCCGCTGTAGGCATCGCCGGACGCGTTGAGGGTCGCCAGCAGGCTGTCCCACGGCGTCAGCGACAACAGCACCACCAGCGCGCCGATGTAGAAAATCAGGATGCGGTAGATCACCTGGTTGATCGCCTTCGGGATCACGGTGCGTGGCTGGTCGGCTTCGGCAGCGGTAAAGCCGAGCATTTCCAGGCCGCCGAAGGAGAACATGATGATCGCCATGGCCATCACCAAGCCGCCGACACCATGGGGGAAGAACCCGCCGTGTTCCCACAGGTTACTGACCGAGGCTTGCGGGCCGCCGCTGCCGCTGGCGAGCAGGTAACTGCCGAGGGCGATCATGCCGACGATGGCCACCACCTTGATGATGGCGAACCAGAACTCGGCTTCACCGAAGACTTTGACGTTGGCCAGGTTGATCAGGTTGATCAGCACGAAGAACGCCGCCGCCGACACCCAGGTCGGGATCTCCGGCCACCAGTAGTGCACGTATTTGCCGACGGCCGTCAGCTCCGACATGCCCACCAGGATATACAAAATCCAGCAGTTCCAGCCGGACAAAAAGCCGGCGAAACCGCCCCAGTACTTGTGGGCAAAGTGGCTGAAGGAACCGGCGACCGGCTCTTCGACGATCATTTCGCCGAGCTGGCGCATGATCATGAAGGCGATAAAGCCGCAGATCGCATAGCCCAGGATCATCGACGGGCCGGCGGACTTGAGCACCCCGGCCGAGCCGAGGAACAGGCCGGTGCCGATGGCGCCACCGAGGGCGATCAACTGGATATGCCGATTTTTCAGGCCGCGTTTCAGCTCGCCTGAAGAGGAATGGGGTCCACTCATGAAAAGGGTCTCACGCAAGGTTTGAGAATGTTGACTGCAGGTTGCTGCCTTGAATTACCGACTCAAGCAGCGCCGCTCAAACCCCAGCGCAGGCACCAGGAGTACAGCGTCTTTCTAACGGTCATGCGTCACCTGTTTGTTTTTATCTGTGACGAAATCGGACCCGTCCGGCTCGTGGCCAGGCGGAGTGATCAGGGTGGGTAAACCCTGGGTCTTGGCCTTTTGCGTGGTTACGCAAGGGGGTCACAGTAAAACGCGGCGCATTGTACACCGCTCGACAGCTTGCGAGCGCACCTCAAGGGTGCGTGCGGCGATATGTCAGCCATTCCTTACAGCTTCACGCTACCCAGTGAAAACGTGCGTTTCGCGTAAATTAATCGTTACAGCGCGGAAAATTTGCGTTACAGACGTCAACAGACGGAAAAATGTCGCACGGAAAATTCCTACACCACAGCGCCGTCAGCGCCTTGTTTTTTCTGATTAAAAAAATTCAGAAAAAACAAAACAAAAAATCCAAATGAAACCGTGTCAATAAAAATTTTGCATTCCGAAACAGTCTCTCCTAGGTTCTTTCACTTGCCAGCGCAGCCCGTTGGCAAGCCGTTCTCAAACAACGTCCTCTAGGAGATACACCATGCAAGCACTGGAAAACGACCTGGAAACCGAACTGCAACTCGACGATTGGTTTGAAGCGCCGACCCATGAGGCCGCCGTTGAAATGATGCAAGCCGATGCCGTTGTGCCATTCGGCACCGCGATGTGGCCTTTCTAACACCCGGCAGGCATACGGCGGGTGCTGTGCACGGCACCTGCCCCCTTACCCAAGGCACACAAGGAGTCACGTCATGGACAAGGCCCGCGCCGTCGAACACTTTCTCTACTACCTCGCTCATCATCCGGCCCTCCAGGGCCTGAGCCGCCCGACCGTACTGCTGGGCCACACCGAGCGCTACGACGCGATCGCCCAGGCGATTACCCACGGCAGCGCCGCCCGGTTCAATTTCCAGGTGCAGCGCCTCGACCTGGCCGCCAGCGACAGCCTGGCCCAGGCCATCGAAGCCTGCGACCTGTACCTGTTTCTCTACGACTCCTCGACCCTGCCCAACCCGAGTGCCGAGGGCCCGGACTTTATCCGCGCGCTGCACGGCGTCATGGCCGAGCACTGGAAGAAGTCCCTGCTGTTCAAGGATTACGGCGACTACTTCTACGACACTTTCAGCGTTGAGCCGCAGCGCATCGCCGATCTCAATGCCACGCTGATCCGGCACATGGCCCGGGCCAACGTGCTGAGTTTTACCGACAAGCACGGCTCGCGCCTTGAGGCGCCCATGAGCAGCATCAAGAAGTGGACCAATATCAACGGGGTCGGCAACCACGACCTGGCGCCGGGGGAGATCGCCACCCACAGCGAGGCGATCAACGGCCAGGTACGGTTTGTCGGCACCTTTCTCAGCACCATCCCGTTTGCCCGCAAATACGGGGTGCTGCAGGCGCCGCTGGAACTGTGGATCGAAAACTCGACCGTGTGCAGCGTAGCCAGTGACGTCCCGGGGCTGGCGGATGACTTCAATAAATACCTGAATGCCAACCCGTCCAACCGCCGCGTTGAGGAATTGGGGATTGGTACCAATGAAGGGGTCAAGGATTTGTACGCGCGCAATGCAGGCTTTGAAGAGCGCCATTGCGGCCTGCACCTGGGCTTGGGTGGCGGACAGAAAGGCAGCCACCACCTGGATTTGATCTTTGCCAGCGGGGTGTTGGCGCTGGATGACAAGCCGGTGTTCGATGGCACGTTCGCGTTCTGATCACACCATTAAGAAACACTGAAGATCCAACTGTGGGAGCTGGCTTGCCTGCGATAGCATCACTGCGGGTTGCCAGTCATACCGAGGTGTCTGCATCGCAGGCAAGCCAGCTCCCACAGTTGATCGGGTTACCAAATTGAGAGCAAAAAAAACGCCAACCCTAGGGTTGGCGTTTTTTATGCAGCGCTTACAGCATCACTGCGGCTTCTTGCGACCAAAACCAGGACGCTGACCCGAACCGGCCGGGGCGCCGCGGCGCTTGCCCGATGGCTCGTCCGCGACCAATTTCGGCCCGGGGCGCTTGTTTGCCGCCGGCTTGGCTGGACGCTTGGTGCTGGCGTTGTCGGCTGGGCGGTCGGATGCCGGTGCACCACGGCCTTCGCCACGGTTACTGCGGCCGCCGGCTGGCGCGTCACCACCACGGGCAGGGCGCGGAGTGCGTGGCGCACGCTCGCCTTCCTGACGCGATGGCGCGGTTGGGCGACGCTCGCCTTCGATGTGCGGCTCACGCGAGATACGACCGCCGGTAGCCGGTGCATTCAGCGCCGGGCGCACAGTGCGGGCAACGCGTTCGGTACGCGCGACAGGGCGCGACGATTTACGCTGCATACGCTCAAGCTTGTCTTTGCTCTTGGCGTTCATCTGCGGCATCGCGACCGGCGTCAGGCCAACTTCGGCACTGAGGATGTCGACTTCGTACTGACTCATTTCGCGCCAGCGGCCCATCGGCAGGTCGGAGTTGAGGAACACCGGGCCGAAACGCACGCGCTTCAGGCGGCTGACCACCAGGCCCTGGGATTCCCACAGGCGACGCACTTCACGGTTACGGCCTTCCATCACCACGCAGTGGTACCAGTGGTTGAAACCTTCGCCGCCGGGTGCCTGCTTGATGTCGGTGAACTTGGCCGGGCCGTCTTCCAGTACCACGCCGGCCTTCAGGCGCTCGATCATCTCGTCATCGACTTCGCCACGTACACGCACGGCGTATTCGCGGTCCATCTCGTAGGACGGGTGCATCAGGCGGTTGGCCAGTTCACCGTCAGTGGTGAACATCAGCAAGCCGGTGGTGTTGATGTCGAGACGACCGATGTTGATCCAGCGGCCTTCTTTCGGCTTGGGCATCTTGTCGAACACGGTCGGACGGCCTTCCGGGTCGTCACGGGTGCAGATCTCGCCGTCAGGCTTGTTGTACATGATCACACGGCGCACCGATTCGGCGGCCTCTTCACGCTTGATGACCTTGCCATCAATGGTGATTGCGTCATGCAGGTCGACGCGCTGGCCAAGGGTGGCTTCAACGCCGTTGACCTTGATGCGCTTCTGGGTGATCCAGGCTTCGACGTCGCGGCGTGAGCCCACGCCGATACGCGCCAGCACCTTTTGCAGTTTTTCGCCTGCTGGGCCGATTTCCTGGCTGTCGTTCTGGTCTTGGTCGTTCATCTTAAGCACCTCCCGGTGGGTCGATTCAGGCGTGGCCTGAAGAGTGTTGAAAGCGGGGCTTTGGGCAAATAGCTCGCCAAAGGGTCGCGAATCATACGCGCATGGCGCGCGTTGCGCATCAGAGACTAGTCGATTAGGCCGCAGTCATTTGCTTTTCCGCCGGCCGGTGGCGCCCAGGGCCAGCAGGCGCAGCTCGGCTTCGGCCAGAACCGTGCGCTTGTCGGCCTTGTCGAGCTTCTTCCAGGCGCGGATTTCGCGCTTGCTGCGGCCACAGCCGACACAGATGTCGTCGTTGAATTTGCAGATGCTGATGCAGGGGTCTTTGGTTGAACTCATCACTACCACTCTCGTTCCCACGCTCCGCATGGGAACGATCGTTTGGGTTCAGGGCAAGCGTTTGACGCTGAATTTTTCACCGGTCCGGGACAGCTTGGCCTGCCAGCTTTGCCCGTTACAGTCGAGTTTGACCAGGACCGGGATGCTTGTGCCGTCATCGTCGGTGAATTGTGTGGGCTTGCACCCCGTCGGCAGCGTATTGGAAGCGCCAATCCATAACGCCTTCGATGAACCTGGCCGGTAGTAAACGGGGCGCTCCCCGGCCGTGCCTTTGCTTAAACCAATGGCTCCGGTGGGGTCGGCACCAGCGACAATGCTCACGCTTTGGTCGCCATCCAGAGGTGCATAAGCGGTGGCAACCGCATAACCAGCAGCGAAAACCGCCGAGCCTGCCAGTGCCGCCACGCCCAACGAATGGGTGAAACGTTGACGAACCGTTTTCATGATGAGTCATCCATATCAAAGAAAGGGATCACACCACCACGGATCGAACAGCCCAGGCGCAATGGCGTTCAGCGAGTAGATACCGCGACTCGACGCCCCACAACTGTCAGAACTAACAGGTACAAGCGCTGCAACAACGCCCTTTTGCTGATCAGGGTTCGAACGAGCGGCGCTCGTTTTCAATGGCTTCGGCCAGCGCGCGGGCTTCGTCTTCCTCGTCGCTCAAGGGCGGTTGCTCAAGCGCGGCGACGGCAGCCAGGAGCTTCTCGCGGGCTTGCGCAACGCCAAGGATGTCTTCCTCGGGCGCTGACTCTGGTTCTTCAACTTCGACTTCAGGCTCAACGTCAACGTTCAGTTGGGTTTCCAGCTCGGCACCGCCATCACGCAGCAAATCGTCGAAATCGGTCTTGATGCCCTGCTCCATGTCATCCAGTTCGAGCAACAAGGTGTGGAAACTGGTTTCGTCCTTCGGCTCTTCCGGCTCGGCCGTAGCGTCGGCCAATTCCTGCAGGCTGGCGGGCACCGGGGCGTCGTCGAAGTCGAGCACCGGGTCGGGCTCCATCTCGCGCAGTTCGGCGAGCGGCGGCAGGTCATCGAGGTTTTTCAGGTTGAAATGGTCGAGAAACACCTTGGTGGTGGCGAACATCGCCGGTTTGCCGGGCACGTCACGGTAACCGACGATGCGAATCCACTCGCGCTCCAGCAACGTCTTGACGATATGGCTGTTGACCGCCACGCCCCGCACGTCTTCGATTTCACCCCGGGTAATCGGCTGGCGATAGGCAATCAGCGCCATGGTTTCCAGCATCGCCCGTGAATACCGCTGCGGGCGCTCTTCCCACAAGCGGCCGACCCACGGGGAAAATTTCTCACGAATCTGCAGGCGATAACCCGACGCCACTTCGCGCAACTCAAACGCGCGGCCATCACAGGATTTGCGCAGTATCTCCAGCGCCTTCTTGAACACCGGCGGCTCAGGGCGCTCGGCTTCTTCAAAGAGTTCGAACAGGCGCTCCAGGGATTGCGGTTTACCCGAGGCCAGGAGAAAGGCTTCCAGCAAGGGCGCCAGTTCGCGGGGTTCAGTCAGATTCATCGATTCAGCTCTTTATTCGGCTCGCGCCCGCACGTGGATAGCCGCAAAAGGCTCATTCTGGACCAGCTCGACCAAGGATTCCTTGACCAGTTCGAGGACCGCCATAAAGGTCACCACCACCCCCAGGCGCCCTTCTTCTTTGGTGAACAGCTCGACAAACGGCACAAACCCGCCGCCCTTGAGGCGATCGAGTACGTCGCTCATGCGCTCGCGGGTCGACAGGGCCTCGCGGCTGACCTGGTGATGTTCAAACATGTCACCACGGCGCAAAACCTCGGCCATGGACATCAGTAATTCTTCCAGGCTTACATCCGGCAACAGCTTGCGCGCCCGGGCTTCCGGGGCGTCGAGCTTGGGCACCACCACGTCACGCCCGACGCGGCTCAAGCCATCGATGCCTTCGGCGGCCGCCTTGAAGCGTTCGTACTCCTGCAGGCGGCGGATCAGTTCGGCACGCGGGTCGTCCTCTTCGGCTTCGACCGTCTCCGAGCGCGGCAGCAGCATGCGCGACTTGATCTCGGCGAGCATGGCGGCCATCACCAGGTATTCGGCGGCCAGCTCCAGGCGTACCGACTGCATCAACTCGACATACCCCATGTACTGGCGGGTGATTTCCGCCACCGGGATGTCGAGGATGTTGATGTTCTGCTTGCGGATCAGGTACAGCAGCAAGTCCAGCGGGCCTTCGAAGGCTTCAAGGAACACTTCCAGCGCGTCCGGCGGAATGTACAGGTCCAGCGGCATTTCCATGACCGCCTGGCCATACACCATGGCAAACGGCAGCTCCTGCTGGGCGCCCGCCTGGCTGTCGACGGTCTCCACGGCGGACATTCAGGCCTCGGCCATGAACGGCGCCGGGTCGCCGCAACCCACACGGATCACTTCCGGCTCGCCGTCGGCCAGGTTGATCACGGTGGACGCCTTGCCGCCGCCAAAACCGCCGTCGATGATCAGGTCCACCTGTTTTTCCAGGAGCTGGCGCATTTCGTACGGGTCTTCCAGCGGCTCGGTGTCGCCGGGCATGATCAGCGACACGCTCATCAGCGGCTCACCCAGCTCGGCCAGCAGCGCCAGGGCAATCGGGTGCTCGGGAACGCGCAGGCCGATGGTGCGTTTTTTCGGGTGCAGCAACAGGCGCGGCACCTCACGCGTGGCGTTGAGAATAAAGGTGTAGGGCCCCGGCGTGTGGGCCTTGAGCAACCGGAAGGTGCCGGTGTCGACCTTGGCGAACAGACCCAGCTGGGACAGGTCGCTGCAGATCAGCGCAAAGTTGTGCTTGTCGTCCAGTTGACGCAGGCGCCTGACACGCTCGACCGCGCCTTTGTCGCCGATCTGGCAACCGATGGCGTAGGACGAGTCAGTCGGGTAGATCACCACGCCACCGGCGCGAATGATCTCCACGGCCTGTTTGATCAGACGTGCTTGAGGGTTTTCCGGATGAATCTGGAAAAATTGACTCACGTGTTCTACCTGTTCAGACGGTGGCAGTAATGGGGTCATGCTTGAATCGCCCCCACAAAAGCGGCAAGTCTTCCGGGACCTGGCGGTACTCGCCGATCTCGGACCAGCCGCCTGGGCCATGAAAATCACTGCCGGCACTGACCAGCAGACCAAATTCGCGGGCAAGAATCGCCAGGCTGCCCACCTGATCGGCGGGTTGGTGCCCGTTGACCACTTCAATTGCGTGGCCGCCCGCTCCAATATAGTCGCCAATCAGCTTGCGGCGCTTGCTGCGGGTGAAATCGTAATGCCAGGGGTGCGCCAGGCTGACCCAGGCCCCCGCGGCCCGCAGGGTGCCGACGGTATCTTCCAGGGTCGGCCAGTGTTGCTTGACGTCACCCAACTTGCCGGCGCCCAGCCATTTGCGGAAGGCTTCGGCGCGGTCCTTGACGAAACCTTCGCGCACCATCCAGTCGGCAAAGTGTGGCCGAGCCGGCGCATTACCGCTGTCGCCCAGTTCCTGCTGGATGGCGCGGGCGCCTTCAAGGGCGTTCGGCATGCCTTTGAGGCTGAGTTTTCGGCTTATTTCTTCGGACCGCAGCCAGCGGCCATCGTGCAATTGGGCAATCGCCGCCACCAGCGCCGGGGCGTTTTGATCGAAACCGTAGCCCAGCACATGGATGGTGGCGCCGCCCCAGGTGCAGGACAATTCCACGCCGTTGACCAGTTGCATGCCCAGGCCATTCGCCGCCGTACGGGCCTCGTCGAGGCCTTCGAGGGTGTCGTGGTCGGTCAACGCCAGGACTCGCACGCCTTTTTCAAACGCACGCGCAACCAGTACCGCGGGCGCCAGGGCGCCGTCGGAGGCCGTGCTGTGGCAATGCAAATCAACATTCACGGGAGTGTGTAACCTCAAGTCAGCTGGCGCTTTCGCTACCAAGGATGTTTGTTATTATGCCGCCACATCCAGCTTCTGGCTCTTACTGTGAAACAATTCATCGACTTCATCCCGCTGTTGCTGTTTTTCATCGTGACCAAACTCGACCCCAGGGTTATCGATATCGCCGGTCACGAGCTGACGTTCGGGGGCATCTACAGCGCCACCGCCGTACTGATCATCAGCTCTGTGGTGGTCTACGGCGCCATCTTCATCTCTCAACGCAAACTCGAGAAAAGCCAATGGCTGACCCTGGTCGCCTGCCTGGTCTTCGGCGGCCTGACCCTGGCCTTTCACAGCGAAACCTTCCTTAAATGGAAGGCCCCGGTGGTCAACTGGCTGTTCGCGCTGGTGTTTATCGGCAGCCACTTCATCGGTGATCGCCTGTTGATCAAGCGGATCATGGGCCATGCGCTGACCCTGCCGGACCCGGTCTGGACACGCTTGAACGTGGCCTGGATCGTATTTTTCCTGTTCTGCGGCGCCGCCAACCTGTTCGTGGCCTTTACCTTCCAGGACTACTGGGTCGACTTCAAAGTCTTCGGCAGCCTGGGCATGACCGTATTGTTCCTGATCGGCCAGGGTATCTACCTGTCGCGCCACCTGCATGACACCGCCCCTACCACGCCGAAAACCGAGGACTGACATGCTCTACGCCATCATTGCCACCGACGTTGCCAACTCGCTGGAAAAACGCTTGTCCGTGCGCCCGGCACACGTGGAGCGCCTTAAGGTGCTGCAGGCCGAAGGCCGCCTGGTACTGGCCGGCCCGCACCCGGCCGTAGACAGCAACGACCCGGGTGACGCTGGTTTCACCGGTAGCCTGGTGGTTGCCGAGTTCGCCTCACTGGCGGACGCCCAGGCTTGGGCCAAGGCTGACCCCTACGTAGCGGCAGGCGCGTACGCCGATGTCGTGGTCAAGCCGTTCAAGCAAGTCCTGCCTTAAGCCAGGTTGCGCCGAAGCTTAATCAGTTCGGCGCGCTCCTCATTGCTCATTATTCTCGGTAACCTGCCGACAACATTCTGAATATTCGTGTGGAATCAGGAGTTCCGATGCGCTTACGTCAGTTGTGTCTGTTGGCAGTGTTAATGATCGGGGCTACGGCCCACGCTGAAGAAACCTCGAACACCGGCAGTTCCACGCCCCTGTCCTTGAGTGCCGGCGCCCAGATCACCGAGTTGCAGCAACGCTTGAAAGAAAGCGAACGGCTGCGTGAAGAACTGAGCAAACAGCTGCAAAGCGCGGACGCTAGCCGCGAAAGCGCCCAATTGAGTCGCCTCCGCCAAGAGAACCAACGCCTGGCCCAGCAACTCAAAGATACACAGGGCGGTGCCTTGACCCGATGGCTGACCGAGCAACAGCAATGGTTTGTCACCGGCGGGGCCGTCGCACTGATCGCCTTGCTGTGCGGGATTTTCGCCAGCGGGGGGCACCGTCGCCGTCGACAATGGCTAAATTGAGTGAGTCATGAGCGAGCTGTTACTGATAGATGATGACCAGGAGCTCTGCGAGCTGCTGACCAGTTGGCTGAGCCAGGAAGGTTTCCAGGTGCGCGCCTGCCACGACGGCTTGAGCGCGCGCAAAGCCCTGGCTGAATCCGCCCCGGCGGCGGTGGTACTCGACGTGATGCTGCCCGACGGCAGTGGCCTCGAGCTGCTCAAGCAATTGCGCAACGACCACCCGGAGCTGCCGGTGCTGATGCTCTCGGCGCGCGGCGAACCGCTGGACCGTATCCTCGGCCTGGAACTGGGCGCCGACGATTACCTGGCCAAACCCTGCGACCCGCGCGAGCTGACCGCCCGCCTGCGTGCCGTATTGCGTCGCAGCCACCCGGCCGCCGTGTCCAGCCAGTTGGAACTCGGCGACCTGTGCTTCAGCCCCGTGCGCGGCGTGGTCAGCATCGACGAACAGGAATTCACCCTTACCGTCTCGGAAAGCCGCCTGCTCGAGGCCTTGCTGCGCCAACCCGGTGAGCCGCTGGACAAACAGGAACTGGCGCAGATCGCCCTCGGCCGCAAACTGACGCTTTACGATCGCAGCCTGGACATGCACGTCAGCAACCTGCGCAAAAAGATCGGCCCGCACCCGGATGGCCGGCCACGAATCGTGGCGTTGCGCAGCCGCGGCTACTACTACAGCCTGTAACCCCTGCGCCCATCCCTTGTGGGAGCTGTCGAGCTTCAGCGAGGCTGCGATGGGATCGCCTCGGTCTGCCTGCGGCACCGAGTCGTCTGCATCGCAGGCAAGCCAGCTCCCACAAGGGCCATGTGTAGCCTTGATAGTTTTGTCAGTTCGAACCAAATCCCTCTTTACGCAAGCTTTACCGACACCTGACCGCCGCTGACCTTGATCTGAGTAATCTACTCACATCCGGACTCACCGGAATAGAGACAGGAGAAACACCATGCGCAAGACCCTTATCGCTTTGATGTTCGCCGCTGCCCTGCCGACCGTTGCCATGGCCGCAATGCCGGAAGGCCCAGGCCCGATGGGCGGCCCTGAAGGCCACATGATGGGTGGCCCGGGCCACGGCGGTGAACACGGTCCGCGTGGCAAAGGCGGCCCTTTCAGCCAGCTGGACCTGAGCAAGGAACAGCGCGAACAGATCGGCAAGCTGATGGGCGACCAATGGCACGCTCGCAAGGACCTGGTCAAAAAGTACCTGGACAAACTCCCGGCCGCCGACCAGAAAGCCATGCAGGATGAGATTGCCGCCGGCAAGCAGAAAACCCAGGCCGACATTCGTGCGGTACTCAAGCCTGACCAGCAGAAAAAGTTCGACGATATCGTCAAGAAGCAAGAACAGCGCCGCGCCGAATGGAAGGAATTCCAGGCCTGGAAAGCGCAACAGCCGCAAAAAGCGCAATAATGCACTAGCGTTACTTCCCCAGCCCAGTGGCTCGCGCCGCTGGGCTTTTCCTGTTTGAGGGTTTCCTGTGCGTTCATTGTTCTGGCGCATCCTGGCCAGCTTCTGGCTGGCCATCGCCTTGGTTGCCGGGTTGTCGATCCTGCTTGGGCACATGCTTAATCAAGACGCCTGGATTCTCAGCCGGCATCCCGGGCTCAACAACCTGGCCGAAGAGTGGACCCAACTCTACGAATCCCAGGGCGAGGATGCGTCTCAGGAGTTGCTGCAACAACGCAAGCGCCAGTACCACGTCGACGTGCAAGTGCTCAACGAGGCCGGCGAGCCGGTGGTGCGCGGGACATTTTCGCGCCGGGCCGCAGCCCTGGAGGAGCGCCAGAATGACCAAAAGGACGGCCACTTGCCCTGGCGGCGTCTCACCGCCGAATACACCAGCGAAAAAACCGGCAACTCTTACCTGCTGATCTACCGTATCCCCCACCCGGAACTGGACGCCTGGCACCGCAACAGCCTGCTGTGGCCCCTGAGCGCGCTGGCGATCGCCCTGGTGGTGCTGACCCTGTTCAGCCTGCTGGTGACGCTGTCCATCACCCGCCCGCTCAGCCGTTTGCGCGGCGCGGTGCATGACCTCGGCCAGGCCACTTATCAACAGAACAGCCTGGCGCAACTGGCCAACCGACGCGATGAGTTCGGCGTGCTCGCCACCGACTTCAACCGCATGGGCGCGCGCCTGCAAAGCCTGATCGGCAGCCAGCGCCAGTTGCTGCGCGATGTATCCCACGAACTGCGCTCACCCCTGGCCCGCCTGCGCATCGCCCTGGCCCTGGCCGAACGCGCCAGCCCCGAAGAGCGGGAAAAACTCTGGCCGCGCCTGACCCGTGAATGCGATCGCCTGGAAGCGCTGATCAGCGAAATCCTGGTGCTGGCCCGCGTCGATGCCGACAACGCCAGTGCTGAAGATGTGGATCTCAATACGCTGCTCAAGACCCTGCAAAAAGACGCCCAGCTCGGCGCGCCGGACCAGACGGTAGAACTGCATGCCGGGCCCGACCTGCACCTCAAAGGCTGGCCGACCATGATCGAACGCGCGGTGGATAACCTGCTGCGCAATGCCCAGCGCTTCAACCCCCCAGGCCAGTCCATCGAGTTACAGGCGCGGCGCCAGGGCGAGCGCATTCTGATCAGCGTGCGCGACCACGGCCCCGGCGTTGAAGCCGAACACCTCAGTCAATTGGGCGAACCCTTCTACCGCGCCCCCGGCCAGACCGCCCAGGGCCACGGCCTGGGCCTGGCGATTGCACGGCGCGCGGCGGAGCGCCACGGCGGCAGCCTGATCCTGGCCAATCACCCCCAGGGCGGTTTTGTCGCCAGCATCGACCTGCCATTGGAGCCAGGGGTTGTCACACCGGCCTGATGATCTTCTATAGTGGCCCTTCTCTTACGGAGGGCCTTTGATGACTGACCTGCTGACCCCCATCCAAGCCGCACTCGATCTGCCCCAAATCCCGCTCACTCCGACCGAAGCCGGCGCCCTGCCCTCGGCCTTCGCCGTCACCGACCTGGCCAGCGCCAGCATCGGTGCCGCAGGCCAGGCGGTGGCCGAGTTAATCCTGCAACAGACCGGCCGCCTGCCCGGCGTGAGCGTGGACCGGCGCCTTGCCTCATTCTGGTTCTCATCCTCGATTCGCCCGGTGGGTTGGCAAACGCCGCCGCTGTGGGACCCGGTGGCCGGTGACTACGCCGGTGTCGACGGCTGGATTCGCCTGCACACCAACGCGCCGCATCACCGTGCCGCCGCCGAGCGGGTGCTCGGCCGGGTCGCCGATCGCGACGAAATGGCCGGTAAAGTCGCGGCGTGGAACGTCGCAGAGCTGGAACAGGCGGTGGTCGATGCCGGCGGATGTGCGGCGCAGATGCGTTCGTGGCAAAGCTGGCAGCAGCACCCGCAGGGGTTGGCGGTGAATGCCGAAGATCTGGTGCAGCGCCAGACCTTCGACACCATTACCGGCAAAGTCTGGCTCGGTTCGGTGGCGCGTCCACTCGCCGGGCTCAAGGTGCTGGACCTGACCCGTGTATTGGCCGGGCCGGTGGCCAGTCGTTTTCTGGCAGGGCTGGGCGCGAATGTACTGCGCATCGACTCGCCCACCTGGAATGAACCGGGCGTGGTGCCGGAAATGACCTTGGGCAAACGCTGCACGCGCGTGGATCTGAAAACGCCCGAAGGCCGACAGGTGTTCGACAGTTTGCTCAAGGACGCCGATATTCTGTTTCACGGTTATCGGGCGGATGCCCTTGAGCAACTCGGCTACACCGCCGATGAGTTGCAGAAAATCGCCCCCGGACTGATCGACGTAAGCCTGAATGCTTACGGTTGGAGCGGTCCGTGGCGTAATCGTCGGGGGTTCGACAGCCTGGTGCAGATGAGCAGCGGGATTGCCGAGGCGGGGATGGCCTGGAAACACTCGGATAAACCGGTGCCGTTGCCGGTGCAGGCGCTGGATCATGGGACTGGGTATTTGATGGCCGCCAGTGCGATTCGGGCTTTAAGTGAACGGTTGCAGTCTGGACGAGGTGGGTCTGCGCGATTGTCCTTGGCGCGTACGGCGAAGTTGTTGGTCGATGCGGGGCAGGCTCTCTCGCAACCTGCGTTGCGGGCTGAGGAAACGGGGGATCGGGGGGTGGTGGTGGAGCAAACGGCCTGGGGGCAGGCGCATCGTTTGCTGGCGCCGCTGACGATTAGTGGTACGCCGTTGCAGTGGGAGTTGCCGGCGGGGGAGTTGGGGTCGCATCGGGCTCAGTGGTGATTTTTGGGTCGCTGGCAGATTGGGGGGATATCCGTTGCTGCGGTAACGGCCGCCTATGGTTTCGCTCTTACAGAGAACACTCGGTGCCCCAGATCAAGATCTGCAGCACAAGCTGATCTGCTTTTCTGTGGGAGCTGGCTTGCCTGCGATGCGGGCAACTCGGTACATCCGTGATGCACAGTCGATGCCTTCGCAGGCAAGCCAGCTCCCACATTGGATTGAGTGCAGCCTCAGCGATCATGGTTCCGCTCTTACAGAGAACACTCGGTGCCCCAGATCAAGATCAAGATCTGCAGCACAAGCTGATCTGCTTTTCTGTGGGAGCTGGCTTGCCTGCGATGCGGGCAACTCGGTATATCCGTGATACACGGTCGATACCTTCGCAGGCACGCCAGCTCCCACATTGGATTGAGTACGGCCTCCGCGATCAGGCCGCCTTGCTGTAGATCTTGATCTTAGGCGCCCCGGCAACGGATATACCCACATCACAACGACAACACCCCCCTATACAACCCATAAGCCGCCACCCCCGCCCCCGCAACCACACAACTGAAAATCCCTTTCTCCACGTGAGTGAACAAAGGCCGACCCTGCTCCCGCTTGGCCAGCGCAAACAACACCACACCCGGCGCATACAACAGCGCCGACAGCAGCAAGTATTTCAAACCGCCCGCGTACAGCAGCCACACCGCATAACCAAGGGCAATCAGCCCCACCACTAAATCCTTGAAACGCTGGCGCTGCGCACCGTCATAGGTTTCACCGCGTCCACTCAACAGCACGGCATACGCCGCCGACCACAGGTAGGGCACCAGGATCATCGACGAAGCCAGGTAAATCAGCGTGGTGTAGGTGCTGTGGGAAAACAGCGTGATCACCAGGAAGATCTGGATCATCACATTGGTCAGCCACAGCGCATTCACCGGCACCCGGTTGACGTTTTCCTTCTTCAAAAAGGCCGGCATGGTCTTGTCATGCGCCGTGGCGTAGAGAATTTCAGCACACAGCAACGCCCACGACAGCAACGCCCCCAGCAACGAAACGGCCAGGCCGATACTGATCGCCATCGCCCCCCAAGGCCCGACGATATGTTCCAGCACGCCCGCCAGGGACGGGTTTTGCAATTGCGCCAATTCAGGCTGGCTCATCACGCCCAGGGACAGCACATTCACCAGCACCAACAGCGCCAATACGCCTAAAAAGCCGATCACTGTGGCCCGCCCCACGTCCGAACGTTTCTCGGCGCGCGCCGAATACACGCTGGCGCCCTCGATCCCGATAAACACGAACACGGTGATCAGCATCATATTGCGCACCTGGTCCACCACGCTGCCGATCTGCGGGTTGCCCAGGCCCCAGATATCACGGGTGAACACATCGGCCTTGAACGCCACCGCAGCGATCACGATAAACATCAGCAACGGCACGATCTTCGCCACGGTGGTGATCTGGTTGATAAACGCCGCCTCCTTGATCCCGCGCATCACCAGAAAGTGCACGGCCCACAGCAATAGCGACGCGCAGCCGATGGCCACCGGCGTATTGCCCTGCCCGAACACCGGGAAAAAGTAGCCAAGGGTGCTGAACAGCAATACGAAGTACCCCACGTTGCCCATCCACGCGCTGATCCAGTAACCCCAGGCCGATGAAAACCCCATGTAGTCGCCGAACCCGGCCTTGGCATAGGCGTACACCCCGGAATCCAGCTCCGGCTTGCGATTGGCCAGGGTCTGGAAGACAAACGCCAGGGTCAGCATGCCGACCGCGGTGATCAACCAACCGATCAACACCGCCCCTACCTCGGCACGCGCGGCCATGTTCTGCGGCAGCGAAAAAATCCCGCCACCAATCATCGAGCCCACTACCAAGGCAATCAACGCACTGAGTCGCAGTTTCTCGGACGGTTGAGCCATGAATACTCCTGATAAATAACAGGTTGAGCTGAGAACTGTGCACTCAACTAATCAACTCAGCGAGTGTAGCGTTTATTAGCCAAAGCAATAAAACCGCCACGCTCATAACGCAAAGGCATGACAGTTTATAACGTTTAGTCTTATTTAGAATTTAAATAGATAGATGGCACTTAGCCCTAACTGCGCTACTTGGCGGGGTTGCTCGGGAAAGTTTGCACATTCCGTAAAACGGTCTAACTTCAAACGTCCATAACCTGGACTAAATGATTAACCACAACGCAGAGACCGCTCTGGAAAGCGCTTTTGCGGGGAAAAGCATTGCCCAAGGATTTTACCCCTAAGTCATTAATTCACAATGGAATGTGCCAATGAAGTGATCTGAGTCAGCTGTTTGATTAGCGCACGGATTTATTCTGTGGTCTCTCTTCTCCTGCATTGGAGTCACGCAATGTCTGAAACTCCCGGAAAACTTCGATTAGGCGCACTGGTTGCGCTGGTCGTGGGCTCAATGATCGGCGGCGGAATCTTCTCACTGCCGCAAAACATGGCGGCCAGTGCCGATGTCGGTGCAGTGTTGATCGGTTGGGTGATTACCGCGATCGGCATGCTGACCCTGGCGTTCGTGTTCCAGACCCTGGCCAACCGCAAACCCAACCTCGACGGCGGTGTTTACGCCTACGCCAAGGCCGGTTTCGGCGACTACATGGGCTTCTCGTCCGCCTGGGGTTACTGGATCAGTGCCTGGCTGGGCAACGTCGGCTATTTCGTGTTGCTGTTCAGCACCCTCGGTTACTTCTTTCCGATCTTTGGCGAAGGCAACACCCCGGCGGCGGTGATTGGCGCTTCGGTACTGCTGTGGGCCGTGCACTTTCTAGTACTGCGCGGAATCAAGGAAGCCGCGTTCATCAACCTGGTGACCACCGTCGCCAAGGTCGTGCCGCTGGTGCTGTTTGTGTTGATCGCGCTGTTTGCGTTCAAGCTGGACATCTTCACCGCTGACATCTGGGGCGTGAAAAACCCGGACCTGGGCAGCGTGATGAACCAGGTGCGCAACATGATGCTGGTCACCGTCTGGGTGTTCATCGGCATCGAAGGCGCGAGCATCTTCTCGTCCCGCGCCGAAAAACGCTCCGACGTCGGCAAGGCCACCGTGATCGGTTTTATCACCGTGTTGCTGTTCCTGATGCTGGTGAACGTGCTGTCCCTGGGGATCATGACCCAACCGGAACTGGCCAAGCTGCAGAACCCGTCGATGGCCGCCGTGCTGGAGCACGTGGTGGGCCACTGGGGGGCGGTGCTGATCAGCGTCGGCTTGATCATTTCCCTGCTCGGCGCGCTGCTGTCGTGGGTGCTGCTGTGTGCGGAAATCATGTTCGCCGCCGCCAAGGACCACACCATGCCGGAGTTCCTGCGCCGCGAAAACGCCAACCATGTGCCGGCCAACGCCCTGTGGCTGACCAACGCGATGGTGCAGGTTTTCCTGGTGATCACGCTGTTTTCCGCCAGCACTTACCTGTCGCTGATCTACCTCGCCACCTCGATGATCCTGGTGCCTTACCTGTGGTCGGCGGCTTACGCATTGCTGCTGGCGGTGCGCGGTGAAACCTACGAAGGCGCCCCTGGCGAGCGCCGCAAAGACCTGCTGATCGGCGGCATTGCCCTGATCTACGCGGTCTGGCTGCTCTATGCCGGCGGCACCAAATACCTGCTGCTCTCCGCCCTGCTCTACGCCCCCGGCGTGATTCTGTTCGCCAAGGCCAAGCATGAGCTGGGCAAACCGATTTTCACCAATGTCGAGAAGCTGATTTTCGCCGCAGTGGTCATTGGCGCCCTGGTGGCTGCCTATGGCCTCTACGACGGCTTCCTGGCTCTGTAACTTTTGTTCACTGGAGGATCTGTAATGACCACGGAAAAAGTGAAGTACGGCGTACATTCCGAAGCCGGCAAACTGCGCAAAGTCATGGTGTGCTCCCCCGGTTTGGCCCACCAGCGGCTGACCCCCAACAACTGCGATGAACTGCTGTTCGATGATGTGCTGTGGGTGGCCCAGGCCAAGCGCGACCATTTCGACTTTGTCAGCAAAATGCGCGAGCGGGACATTGATGTGCTGGAAATGCACAACCTGCTGACCGATATCGTCGCCATCCCCGAAGCGCTGGACTGGATCCTGGAGCGCAAGATCACCTCCAACACCGTGGGCCTGGGCCTCGTCGATGAGGTCAGCTCGTGGCTGCGAAGCCTGGAGCCGCGCAAAATCAGCGAGTTCCTGATCGGCGGTGTGTCGGCCGATGACCTGCCAAGCAGCTTCGGCGGCAAGACCATCGAGATGTTCCGCGACTTCCTCGGCCACGCCAGCTTCATTCTGCCGCCGCTGCCCAATACCCAATTCACCCGCGACACCACCTGCTGGATCTACGGCGGCGTGACGCTCAACCCGATGTACTGGCCGGCACGCCGCCAGGAAACCCTGCTGGCCTCGGCCATCTACAAATTCCACCCCGAGTTCACCAACGCCGACTTCCAGATCTGGTACGGCGACCCCGACCAGGACCACGGTGCCGCCACCCTGGAGGGCGGCGACGTGATGCCGATTGGCAACGGCGTGGTGTTGATCGGCATGGGCGAGCGCTCGTCCCACCAGGCCATCGGCCAACTGGCGCGCAACCTGTTCAAGAACAAAGCGGTGGAGCGCGTGATCGTTGCCGGCCTGCCGAAGTCCCGCGCGGCGATGCACCTGGACACCGTGTTCAGCTTTTGCGACCGCGACCTGGTCACCATCTTCCCCGAAGTGGTCAACCAGATCGTGCCCTTCACCCTGCGCCCCGATGAAAGCAAGCCCCACGGCATCGACATCCAACGGGAGAAAACCAACTTCCTCGACACCGTCGCCGCCGCTCTAAACCTGAAAGCGCTGCGCGTGGTCGAGACCGGCGGCAACAGCTTCGCCGCCGAGCGCGAGCAGTGGGATGACGGCAACAACGTGGTGGCCGTGGAGCCTGGCGTGGTGATCGGTTACGACCGCAACACCTACACCAACACCCTGTTGCGCAAGGCTGGCGTGGAAGTCATCACCATCAGCGCCGGTGAACTCGGCCGCGGCCGTGGCGGTGGCCACTGCATGACCTGCCCGATCATCCGCGACCCTATCGACTACTAAGGAGATTCCATCATGGCTTTCAACATGCGCAACCGCAGCTTGCTGTCGCTGATGCACCACACCACCCGCGAGCTGCACTACCTGCTGGACCTGTCCCGCGACCTCAAGCGCGCCAAATACACCGGCACCGAGCGTCCGCACCTGAAGGGCAAAAACATCGCGCTGATCTTCGAAAAAACCTCGACCCGCACCCGCTGCGCGTTCGAAGTGGCGGCCCACGACCAGGGCGCCCACGTCACCTACATCGACCCGGTGTCGTCGCAGATCGGCCACAAGGAAAGCATGAAAGACACCGCCCGCGTGCTCGGCCGCATGTTCGACGCCATCGAGTACCGTGGCTTTGAACAGGAAATCGTCGAAGAGCTGGCCAAGTTTGCCGGCGTGCCGGTGTTCAACGGTCTGACCGCCGAGTTCCACCCGACCCAGATGATCGCCGACACCCTGACCATGCGCGAGCACAGCGACAAGCCGCTGCACGACATCAGCTACGCCTACCTCGGCGACGCCCGTTACAACATGGGCAACTCGCTGCTGATGATCGGCGCCAAGCTGGGCATGGACGTGCGCATCGGCGCGCCGAAAGCCCTGTGGCCACACGACGATTTCATCAAGCAATGCCAGGCTTTTGCCGAAGAAAGCGGCGCGCGCATCACCATCACTGAAGACCCTGTCGAGGCGGTCAAGGGCGTGGACTTCATCCACACCGATATCTGGGTGTCGATGGGGGAACCGGTGGAAGCGTGGGACGAGCGCATCGAGCAACTGCTGCCGTACCAGGTCAACGCCAAGATGATGAAAGCCTCGGGCAACCCGCGCGTGAAGTTCATGCACTGCCTGCCGGCGTTCCACAACAGCGAAACCAAGGTCGGCAAAGACATCGCCGCGCGTTATCCGAACCTGGCCAATGGTGTGGAAGTGACCGAAGAGGTGTTCGAGTCCCCGGCCAACATTGCCTTTGAGCAAGCGGAAAACCGCATGCATACCATCAAGGCGATTCTGGTGTCGGCACTGGCGGATATCTAACTCAACACCGCTCCCACTTTTGAAACACGGTCCAAAATGTGGGAGCGGGCTTGCTCGCGAAGGCGGCGTGCCAGTCGCTGTATTTTTCACCGACACACCGCTTTCGCGAGCAAGCCCGCTCCCACATTTGGCCCGGTGTTCACAACGCTGGATTCTGGAAGGACAACCTTATATGCGCATCGTCGTAGCCCTGGGCGGCAACGCCCTCCTGCGCCGTGGTGAACCCATGACCGCGGACAACCAACGCGCCAATATCCGCATCGCTACCGAGCAAATCGCCAAGATCCACGCCGGCAACGAACTGGTGATCGCCCACGGCAATGGCCCGCAAGTCGGCCTGCTGTCGTTGCAGGCGGCGGCCTACACCAGCGTTTCGCCGTACCCGCTGGACGTGCTGGGCGCCGAGACCGAAGGCATGATCGGCTATATCATCGAACAGGAACTGGGCAACCTGCTGGACTTCGAAGTGCCCTTCGCCACCCTGCTCACCCAGGTCGAAGTGGATGCCAAGGACCCGGCCTTCCAGACCCCCACCAAGCCCATCGGCCCGGTGTATTCCAAAGCCGAAGCCGAAAAACTCGCCGCCGAAAAAGGCTGGGCCATCGCCCCGGACGGCGATAAATACCGGCGCGTGGTCGCCAGCCCACGCCCGAAACGCATCTTTGAAATTCGCCCGATCCAGTGGCTGCTGGAAAAAAGCGCCATCGTGATTTGCGCCGGCGGCGGCGGCATCCCGACGATGTATGGCGAAGACGGCAAGCTGCGCGGCATTGAAGCCGTGATCGATAAAGACCTGTGTTCGTCGCTGCTCGCCGCGCAACTGGACGCCGATTTACTGGTGATCGCCACCGACGTCAACGCCGCCTTTATCGACTTCGGCAAGCCAACGCAGAAGGCCATCGGCCAGGCCCACCCCGATGAAATGGAAAACCTCGGCTTCGCCGCCGGCTCCATGGGCCCCAAGGTGCAAGCCGCCTGCGAGTTCGCCCGCCAGACTGGCAAAACCGCCGTCATCGGTTCACTCTCGGACATCGAAGCCATCGTCCAGGGCAGCGCTGGTACGCGCATCAGCACGGCAAAACCTGGCATCACCTACCTGTGAAGTAGAGGAGAAACGCCTATGGCCACCTTTGAACCCGGTCACTTGCACGTCGAACGTCACGCGCTCAGCAACGATGACTACAGCTACAACCTGTGTATCGACTATGAAGTCAGCCAGGACCCCAAGGAAGGCAAGGGAATGCTGTTCAAACTGCACGGTTCGGTGCAGGGCAAGGACCTCAAGGAAGAGTTCTTCCTGCCCAAGGACCAGGCATTCGATTTTGCGCGGCATGCGATGAACATCGCGCAGAAGTACGGCATGCCGAAGATCGCGGTGCTCAATGGCTCGATGCACAAGCAGTACGACTTGATGTTCGAGGATGTGCGGCATCAGTTGGATGTGAAATCCGGGGACCCGGTAAAACCCGAACATCTGGAATAACCCGATTTCCAAGGCACCAACGATCAAATGTGGGAGCGGGCTTGCTCGCGAATGCGGTGTATCAGTTGATACATCCGGTGACTGACCCACCGCATTCGCGAGCAAGCTCGCTCCCACATTTTGATCTCCATCCGCTCCAAGGCATACTTGCCGCCTATCGCTCGCCAGAACCAAACAGCGCCCCATGCGTATCCACGTCAGCTTCATCGACCGCGTCGGCATTACCCAGGAAGTCCTGGCCTTGCTCGGTGGGCGCAATCTCAACCTGGACGCGGTCGAGATGGTGCCGCCCAATGTGTACATCGACGCGCCGACGCTGAGCGCCGAGGTACTCGAAGAACTGCGCGACGCGCTGTTCAGCGTGCACGGCGTGCAGGCGGTGACCGTGGTCGACATCCTTCCCGGCCAGCGCCAGCACCTGCAGCTCGACGCCCTGCTGGCGGCCATGGCCGACCCGGTGCTGGCGCTGGACAGCGCGGGCAAGATCCTGTTGGCCAACCCGGCATTGGTCGCCCTGTACGGCCGCGAGCCGGCCGGGGAAAACATCGCCGAGCTGTTCAATGATCCGGCGCTGTTGGTCACCTTGCTCGAACATGGCTTTCGCCTGCCCCTGCGCGAGATCAGCGTGAACGGCCAGACCTTGCTGCTGGACGCCACGCCGATCACGGATGCCGGCGCCCTGCTGACCCTCTACCCACCCAACCGCATCGGCGAGCAACTGTCGGCGCTGCACCACGACCATGCCGAGGGGTTTGACGCGTTACTCGGCGAGTCTCCGGCGATTCGCACCCTCAAGGCGCGCGCGCAGCGGGTGGCCGCGTTGGATGCACCCTTGCTGATTCAGGGCGAAACCGGCACCGGCAAGGAGCTGGTGGCGCGCGCCTGCCACGCCATCAGCGCGCGGCACAGTGCACCGTTTCTGGCCTTGAACTGCGCGGCGCTGCCGGAGAACCTGGCCGAGAGCGAGCTGTTCGGCTACGCCCCCGGCGCGTTCACCGGCGCCCAGCGCGGCGGCAAGCCGGGCCTGATGGAACTGGCCAACCAGGGCACGGTGTTCCTTGACGAGATCGGCGAGATGTCGCCGTACTTGCAGGCCAAGTTGCTGCGGTTCCTCAACGATGGCAGTTTTCGCCGAGTGGGCGGCGACCGTGAAGTAAAGGTCAATGTGCGCATCCTCAGTGCCACCCATCGCGACCTGGAAAAAATGGTCAGCGAAGGCACTTTCCGCGAAGACCTGTTCTACCGCCTCAACGTGCTCAACGTCGAAGTGCCGCCCCTGCGCGAACGCGGCCAGGATATCCTGCTGCTGGCGCGTTACTTCATGCAGCAGGCCTGCGCGCAGATCCAGCGCCCGGTATGCCGCCTGGCGCCGGGCACCTATCCGGCGCTGCTGGGCAATCGCTGGCCGGGCAATGTGCGCCAGTTGCAAAATGTGATCTTCCGCGCCGCCGCCATCTGCGAAAGCAGCCTGGTGGACATCGGCGACCTGGACATCGCCGGCACCTCGGTGGCGCGCCAGAACGACACTGAAGTCGACAGCCTGGAACAGGCCGTGGACGATTTCGAGCGCATGCTGCTCGAGAAGCTGTATGTCAGCTATCCGTCTACCCGCCAGCTGGCCAACCGCTTGCAGACCTCCCACACCGCCATCGCCCATCGCTTGCGCAAGTACGGCATCCCCGGTAAACCCTGAGCACACTCATCACCAATAGGTGTAGGTGTCGCGGCGTTTGATTGAAGCCGTTGCGCTGAAAAAAAGGCGCTCAGCCAGGGGCCCGCTGATGCGCGAGTAGTAGACCTCGATGACGCCGCTGTCGGGTTTGTCGGCAAGGCTGCGATAACTGACAAAGCGCTGGCTCGGCACTTTCAAATGTCCGGCGCTGTACTCGGCGTCGGGTGTATCGGCCCGGGAATAATGAAAGTGCGCGTACGCCAATACGCTGCCCTGCTTGTCCCTGACTACATATTCCTGCAAAAAATCATTGAGCCGCATGAGCGCGACGCGCGCGCCTACGCGCACTATCTGCAGCTGGTCCTGATCTTTGAGCCAGGCAATGGTGCCCTCGTCGGGCGGCGACTTCTTCAACCTTTCGATCCGAAATAACCGCTGCTGCTCAATGTAGCGGCGGGTCAGGCTTTGCAGGTCATCAAGCAGCGCCTGCGTCACGGTATCAATGGTCTGGGTAAGCGCATTGCGAATCTTCACGCCAACCGCCTTGATGGCCTCGCACTGGCGCTCCAGGCGGCCCTCCGCGTGCTCCTGGCCTCGTTCGTAACGGGCCTGCATCAGCACGGCCGCCTCCCTGTCCAGCAAACGGCGGGCATCGGCCATGAGATTTTCCACAGAGCGTGTTGGACGGGCGGCCGGGGCGGTGGCCTCGGGGACGGGTTCGTACACTGACGAACCCAGTGTTTGCTGCAAGCTGACGACGACGGTCTGATCAATAGCGTCGATGACATCGATGATCTCTGCGCTGGCCGGCGTCCCGGCGGCCCGGACCCGGCCTGATTGATAGCGTTTCCTTGAGTCGCGGACCCATCGTTGGTTGCCGGCAGGCGCGCGCGAATCTTCGGATGGCAGCGCTTCATCGTGCCGGCGCAGCAGGCGGGCCAGGGTGTTTCTTGACTCATGCTCCAGGCGCACGATCGTGGTTCTTAACGAAGCTTCGACGTCGGGATTGATCAGGTCCGGGGCCACTGCCGTGTATTCAGCCAGTGCTGTCAGGGCGGCGGCATATTCGTGCAGGTTGGCCTGGGTCCCCTCAATGCGTTGCGACACATCCAACAGGTTTTCCTCATCCAGGGTCTTTTGGGACTGCGCCGATTGAATGGCCTCGTCGATTGCCGCCGCTAACCGGCTGAAATCGTAGTGTTCTTCAGGCAACGGCCGTCGGCGCCACATGCGCTTTTTCAGGGCCTGCACGTGCAGGGTTATCCAGTCCAGCGGCACGCCATGGGCCGAAGGGGCAAGGCTGCCGGGATTCGACGCATAGCCCGCAATGCCTAACAACTGCGCATACCGTTCACGCTCCAAGAGGCTGATGCTGATGATCTGGTCGTAATAACCGCTGATTGTTTGCCTCTCGGTGTCCAGCGTGCTGCGCGCTGCTCGGGACAGGTCGGCGTCCTCATTCGCCAATTGCGCTTCCAGCCGCGACAGCCCCACATCGCCAAGCTGCTCTGCCCTACGGCTGAGATTTAATACCTCGATCGTCCTGCGCCGGTTCCGAACCAGGTCTTCCAATTGCAGGCTGTGCTCTTTTTCAAAACCGATCATGGGTTTGTTGGCGTTTCTTCGCAGGAGCAGATGACTTTGCTCGTGCTGCACAGTGGCTTGTCCTTGCAGCTTGCTCACATAAGCGGCCCTCGAGCGCAGCCGGTGCTCTTCGGTATACGCCGCGCGATCGATAACGTGCGTGTGTTCATAAAGGGCTTCGGCGACATCGACAGCTCGCTCCGCGTCGGACAACTCGCTGGACACTTTGCGGTACTGCTCTGCGAGCAGCCTGTCGTCCAGCTGCGTTTGCGTGCGGCGCTGCTGACGCGTTTTTTTGGGTTGCCCCGCGATCAGGCGCAGGCCCAGGTCGACGTTCCAGACGCCCTGCCGATTCTTCCTGAGCCACGGGCCCAGGCGCTGGGGTGCCCTGATATCGACAATCTGCCAGCCATCGTCAATGGCTCGGACGCCATACATTTTGCTGTTTATCAAGGTGTAGCTTGCATGGCTGGCACTGCCGCTGCGCAGCCGCAGCCGTATGCCACCGCGCACCGGGCTGTCGGCCGAGAACGTCGGGGCCTGCTCGGGGCCGTGCTCCCCGGGCCCGGGCGACCACTGGAAGGTCGCCAACTCGGCTTGCTGGGTGGTGTTGAGCCGGCCCGATGCGTTGGACCAGGCGAAATCCATCAAGGTGACATCGTTGAACTGACGTGCTCCGGGAAATCTCGCTATCGAGTAGCGGATGTGGCGGACCTCGCTCAGCTCATGGGCCGGCACCCCGCCGCCGATGAACGGGACCGTATTCAGGCGTAAACGCTCATCCAGGTGCATGACAGGGTTCATGATGAGTCCGGCTATACCGTCGATCAGCTCGCCGACTGCATGGGAATGATCTCCGCGGCTGGCATCGCCCGGCACAGTGAATACCTCTCGGGCAATGCTGAACGTCTGCAACAGCCAGTCCGTTGCTGCAGCAGGGCCGTCGGCGATCGGCAGGCGCGCATTGAACAGCTGCCACAGATCATACTTGAACAGGGCCCAGCGCAGTGTCTCGGTGGAAGCCGACGCACTCAGGGCCGGGCTGGAGAGGCGTTTTGCGTTTTCATTAAAGACCGCTTCAAGCAAACCGCCTTGCAAGGTCTGGTCACTGAACAGCACCGGGCTTGAGGTCGGCGTGCTGCCCTGCACGCTGCGCCGGGTACGCGAACGTTGCCGCCCACCGCTGCCGAACAAGGTCCGGCTGGACGGCGGCAAACGTTTTATCACCAGCGCTTGCAGGTCGCTGCCCGTTCGCGTGATCTCGTTGAGCAACGCCTGGCGGCTGGAGAATTGTTGTAAAACCGCTTCGGTCTGCTCCGGCCGATACAGAATATGGGGCAGGTCACTGCTGTCACGCGCGGAGATGACAAACAGGTTTTCAGCCGTGTGCACCGCGCCCCCAGCCTGGCCCAGGAACGCCAGAGGACGGGCGACCATTTCCTCATTGAATATCACGCGTTTGAGCGGGTCGCTTTGCACCACTGCCTGCACCATCAACGCGCCTGCCCAAGTGAAGCCGTTGAGCCGGCAAAAGCCGAATTCAAAGGCGCGCAGTGGCAGTTGAACGGCCATTTGCTCAACAAACAGTCGGCGCCGCCGGGCCGCTTCTACCGGGTCCGAGAGCAAAGCCTGTTCAAGCAGATGTGGGTAGTGCGTGCTCACGTCGACCTTGTCGATCAATTGCTTGAGGTACGCAGGCGTCATCCAGCCAGGCACCTGGCCGGAGCTGGTTTTATGGCTGACCTGCACACTGGCGTCGGTGGCGAAGGGGAGCTCCAGGCACCACTCGGTAAGGCTGCGGCGAGTAGCAAAAGCTCCACCAGCACGTGAGCCAACAGTCAGCAGGTACGCGTCCGGATCGATGAGCGCACTGTGCGGATAGTCCCGGCGAATGTGCTGCAACAGGGCCTTGCGCGCATACGCCACGACAGTGTCCAGCCCACCCAAAAATGAGGCCTCGCCGGTTGTTTGCTGAAGGTGCCCCCACTGCCCAAGCAGGCGGCCATACATCCGGCGATCGGCGTGATTGGCCAATTGCAACCAGAGCGGCAGTTGTTCTTCGTGAGGCTGCCGGAGGTAGTCAGGATCGAACCAGGCCAATGGTGAGGTGAGTCGGATGAAGAGGTTTTGATAGCTGCTGACTTGAGCCAGCGCCGCCCAGTCCAGCTGATATACCTGACGAAGCTGTCGCTCGAGCAGGGTCTGGGCCAAGGCATCGAAGACATCACCTGCCGGCTCATGAATCATCCAGTTCAGGGGCCGCCCCGGCTGGTAGTTTTGCATGTAGCGAGGCAACAGGTAGCCCAACGACTCCAGGCTGACGAGCTTCAACAGGTCCATCGTCGGGATGTAAACCAGGGTGACTGTTTGCTTCAGGACCACACGCTGCAAGACCAGCAGCGGCAGCCATTCGCCGCCGCGCGCGTCCTGGGCGGCATACACCTGGTAAATACGCAGCACGTCGGGCGTGCCCAGCGCTTCGCGATCCGCACGATACGCCCACAGCTGCTGATGCTCATCACCCGCGCCCAACAGCAATCGCGCTTGCTCGCGGCTCAACGGCGGGTTCTGCCGCGCCGCGAGCAGGCCCGCACGCAAGGCATTGCTGACCGCATGCCAACGCGTCGTCGAGGCGCCCTCTACGCGTGCATTCCAATAGTCGACCAACCGGCGACCAAAACCCGCGAGCACATGTGGTGCCAGCTGGTTGAGCATCAATTCGATGTCATCCACCGTGATGACGTCGGCCATCGGCTGGAAAGCCCCTGACGGCGCTTGAACCAACAATTGATGATGACCCGGCGTGTAATTGATAGCTTCGCCCATCATGCAGCGCTTGATCAATGCATCGCTCAGGGTGATGAGCTGCGTGTAGGTGCTGCTTTCAGGCGCTCGCTCTACCACTCCGATCCAACTGTTACTCGCCAACAGGCGAGCCCCGACGAACGCCTCATCGATCCATTCCTGGAGCATTTCCTGGGCTACCTGAGTCAGGCTCAAGCGATGGGCGAACAGTTTGGATAACCCGGCGAGTGAAGTGCGCGCCTGGGAAATTTCAGGGGCAACGGCGGTTGATGCATTCATGTGGTGCGTCCTCAATAGGCCAAGGCACGCACGGTAAAACGCCCGTCTGCCGCCGATGCGGTAGATAGGTTGCAGCCCTTACGTAAAACGACCTCTAACCGTACTGAAAGCGCTACAGTGGAACGGTTTCGATACAGGCCGGTTTTTTCCGCGCCATGCAAGGCTTTGATCCACATAGGCTTTTTTTCACTGCGTCAGCTGTATCGAAATCGCTACAGTCAAATGATCTTACTTCCTTTCGAGTTTGATCAACTTATTGATTTATAAAGACTTATTAACGTTGGCCGCAATTTTGCTAAGCAACTCCCCATTATTCCTATCCCGTCCACCAGACGAATCTGGCCCTGAGGAGTTTCCATGAGCGAGTTGCGTTTCACTGAAGATCACGAATGGCTGCGCGCCGAAGCCGATGGCAGCGTGACCGTAGGCATCACCGCTTTCGCGCAAAACGCACTGGGTGACGTGGTTTTCGTGCAACTGCCGGAGTTGCAGGCGTACGACAAGGGCGCCGAAGCCTCCACCGTTGAGTCGGTCAAGGCCGCCAGCGGTGTCTACATGCCGCTGGACGGCGAAGTCCTCGAAGTGAACGACAAGCTCGATGGCAGCCCGGAACTGGTCAACGAAGACCCGATGGGCGAAGGCTGGTTCTTCCGCTTTAAACCGGCCGATGCCGACGCGGTAGCTAAACTGCTGGATCAGGACGCCTACGACCGCCTGATCAAAGCCAACGCTGAAGCCTGAGGAGCGCGCCATGACTGTTAATTTGAGCACCGCCAACGAATTCATCGCCCGCCACATCGGCCCGCGCCAGGAAGATGAGCAACACATGCTCGCCAGCCTGGGTTTTGATTCCCTCGAAGCCCTCAGCGCCAGCGTGATCCCGGAAAGCATCAAGGGCACCAGCGTGCTCGGCCTGGAAGACGGCCTGAGCGAAGCCGAGGCCCTGGCCAAGATCAAGGCCATCGCCAGCCAGAACCAACTGTTCAAGACTTACATCGGCCAGGGCTACTACAACTGCCACACGCCGTCGCCGATCCTGCGCAACCTGCTGGAAAACCCGGCCTGGTACACCGCCTACACGCCGTACCAGCCCGAGATATCCCAGGGCCGCCTGGAAGCGCTGCTGAACTTCCAGACCCTGATCAGCGACCTCACCGGCCTGCCGATCGCCAACGCCTCGCTGCTCGACGAAGCCACGGCCGCCGCCGAAGCCATGACCTTCTGCAAGCGCCTGAGCAAGAACAAAGGCAGCAACGCGTTCTTCGCCTCAATCCACAGCCACCCGCAAACCCTCGACGTATTGCGCACGCGTGCCGAGCCGCTGGGTATCGACGTGGTGGTGGGCGATGAGCGCGAACTGACTGACGTCAGCGCATTCTTCGGCGCGCTGCTGCAATACCCGGCCAGCAACGGTGACGTGTTTGACTACCGCGAACTGACCGAGCGCTTCCACGCCGCCAATGCGCTGGTGGCCGTGGCCGCCGACCTGCTGGCCCTGACGCTGCTGACCCCGCCGGGCGAATTCGGCGCCGACGTGGCCATCGGCAGCGCACAACGCTTCGGCGTGCCGCTGGGCTTTGGTGGCCCGCACGCGGCTTACTTTTCCACCAAGGACGCGTTCAAGCGCGACATGCCGGGCCGTCTGGTCGGTGTGTCCGTGGACCGTTTCGGCAAGCCGGCCCTGCGCCTGGCCATGCAGACGCGCGAGCAACATATTCGCCGCGAGAAAGCCACGAGCAACATCTGCACTGCCCAAGTGCTGTTGGCCAACATCGCCAGCATGTACGCGGTGTACCACGGCCCTAAAGGCCTGACCCAGATCGCCCGGCGCATTCACCAGCTGACTGCGATCCTGGCCAAAGGCCTGACCGCCCTGGGCTTGAACGTCGAGCAGGAAAACTTCTTCGACACCCTGACCCTCCACACCGGCACCAACACCGCCGCCCTGCACGACAAGGCCCGCGCCCAGCGCATCAACCTGCGTGTGGTGGATGCCGAGCGTGTTGGCCTGTCGGTCGACGAGACCACCACCCAGGCGGATATCGAAGCCTTGTGGGCGATCTTCGCCGACGGCAAGGCCCTGCCGGCATTCGCCGCTCTTGCCAACAGCGTAGAAAGCACCCTGCCCGCCGCGCTGCTGCGCCAGTCGCCGATCCTCAGCCACCCGGTGTTCAACCGTTATCACTCCGAAACCGAGCTGATGCGCTACCTGCGCAAGCTGGCCGACAAGGACCTGGCGCTGGACCGCACCATGATCCCGCTGGGCTCGTGCACCATGAAGCTCAACGCCGCCAGCGAAATGATCCCGGTGACCTGGGCCGAGTTCGGTGCCCTGCACCCGTTCGCCCCCGCCGAGCAAAGCACCGGCTACCTGCAGCTGACGTCCGAGCTGGAAGCCATGCTCTGCGCGGCCACCGGTTACGACGCGATCTCGCTGCAGCCGAACGCCGGTTCCCAAGGCGAATACGCCGGTTTGCTGGCGATTCGTGCCTACCACCAGAGCCGTGGCGAAGAACGCCGCGACATCTGCCTGATCCCGTCGTCAGCCCACGGCACCAACCCCGCTACCGCCAACATGGCCGGTATGCGCGTGGTCGTGACCGCCTGCGACGCACGCGGCAACGTCGACATTGAAGACCTGCGCGCCAAGGCCCTCGAGCACCGCGAACACCTCGCCGCGTTGATGATCACCTACCCGTCCACCCACGGCGTGTTCGAGGAAGGCATCCGCGAAATCTGCGCGATCATCCACGACAACGGCGGCCAGGTGTACATCGACGGCGCCAACATGAACGCGATGGTCGGCCTGTGCGCACCGGGCAAGTTCGGCGGCGACGTGTCCCACCTCAACCTGCACAAGACCTTCTGCATCCCCCACGGCGGTGGCGGCCCGGGCGTTGGCCCGATTGGTGTGAAATCGCACCTGACGCCATTCCTGCCGGGCCACGCGGCCATGGCGCGCAAGGAAGGCGCGGTGTGCGCAGCGCCGTTCGGCAGCGCAAGCATTTTGCCGATCACCTGGATGTACATCAGCATGATGGGCGGCGCGGGCCTCAAGCGCGCTTCGCAACTGGCGATCCTGAATGCCAACTACATTTCCCGTCGCCTCGAAGAGCACTACCCGGTGCTGTACACCGGCAGCAACGGCCTGGTGGCGCACGAATGCATCCTCGACCTGCGCCCACTGAAGGACAGCAGCGGCATCAGCGTGGACGACGTAGCCAAGCGCCTGATCGACTTCGGTTTCCATGCGCCGACCATGTCGTTCCCCGTCGCCGGCACGCTGATGATCGAGCCGACCGAAAGCGAATCCAGGGAAGAACTCGACCGCTTCTGCGACGCGATGATCGCCATCCGCGAAGAAATCCGCGCGGTGGAGAACGGCACGTTGGACAAGGACGACAACCCGCTGAAAAACGCCCCGCACACGGCTGCGGAAATCGTCGGTGAATGGAGCCACCCGTACAGCCGCGAACAGGCGGTGTACCCGGTAGCGTCGTTGATCGAAGGCAAATACTGGCCGCCGGTTGGCCGGGTTGACAACGTGTTTGGTGATCGCAACCTGGTGTGTGCGTGCCCGTCGATCGAGAGCTACGCCTGATCTGACTGGTGGAACGCGGTCAAAAATGTGGGAGCGGGCTTGCTCGCGAAAGCGGTGTATCAGTTGATACACCGGGTGACTGAACCACCGCATTCGCGAGCAAGCCCGCTCCCACATTTGAACCGAGCCAGTCTTCAAAAATAATAAGAAACCGGAGAACAACCATGTCCCTTAGCGTGTTCGACCTGTTCAAGATTGGCATCGGCCCCTCCAGCTCCCACACCGTCGGCCCGATGCGCGCCGCCGCCCGATTCGTCGAAGGCCTCAAGCGCGACAACCTGCTGAGCACCACCACTGGCATCAAGGTGGAGCTCTACGGGTCGCTGGGCGCCACCGGCAAAGGCCACGGCAGCGACAAGGCCGTGCTGCTCGGCCTGGAAGGCGAACACCCGGACACCGTGAATACCGAAACCGTGGCCACGCGCCTGGCGCAGATGCGCGGCGACGGTCGTTTGAACCTGCTCGGCGAACACAGCATTGCGTTCAACGAGAAAGAACACCTGGCGATGATCCGCAAACCCCTCGCTTACCATCCCAATGGCATGATTTTTCGCGCCTTTGACGCCGCCGGCATCCAGATTCGCAGCCGCGAGTACTACTCGGTCGGTGGCGGGTTTGTGGTGGATGAAGACGCCGCCGGCGCCGACCGGATTGTCGAAGACGCCACGCCCCTGACCTTTCCCTTCAAACACGCCAAGGACTTGCTCGGCCATTGCACCACCTACGGGCTGTCCATCAGCCAGGTAATGCTGACCAATGAAAGCGCCTGGCGCCCGGAAGCGGAAACCCGCGCCGGCCTGCTGAAAATCTGGCAAGTGATGCAGGACTGCGTGGACGCGGGCTGTCGCAACGAAGGGATTTTGCCCGGCGGCTTGAAGGTCAAGCGCCGCGCGGCCGCTTTGCACCGCCAGCTGTGCAAGAACCCGGAATCGGCGTTGCGCGATCCGCTGTCGGTGCTGGACTGGGTCAACCTGTACGCGCTGGCGGTCAACGAAGAAAACGCCAACGGCGGGCGCGTGGTCACGGCGCCCACCAATGGTGCGGCCGGGATTGTGCCGGCGGTACTGCATTACTACATGCGCTTTATCCCGGGCGCGAACGAGGACGGCGTGGTGCGCTTCCTGCTCACCGCCGCTGCCATCGGCATTCTGTACAAGGAAAACGCGTCGATCTCCGGCGCCGAAGTCGGCTGCCAGGGTGAGGTCGGCGTGGCCTGTTCCATGGCTGCCGGGGCGCTGTGTGAAGTGCTGGGCGGCAGCGTGTCCCAGGTGGAAAACGCCGCAGAGATCGGCATGGAACACAACCTCGGCCTGACCTGCGACCCGATCGGCGGGCTGGTGCAGGTGCCCTGCATCGAGCGCAACGCGATGGGTTCGGTCAAGGCGATCAATGCGGTGCGCATGGCGCTGCGCGGTGACGGGCAGCACTTCGTCTCGCTGGACAAAGTCATCCGCACCATGCGCCAGACCGGCGCCGACATGAAAAGCAAATACAAGGAAACCGCCCGTGGCGGTTTGGCGGTCAACATTATCGAGTGCTGACGCCTACAAGCGCGCCAGCACGTTTTTCAGGAGCTGAATATGTCCACCGAAACCCTGTTGAAAACCCCGCTGCACGCCCTGCACCTCGAGCTGGGCGCGCGCATGGTGCCCTTCGCCGGCTACGACATGCCGGTGCAATACCCGCTGGGTGTGATGAAAGAACACCTGCACACCCGTGAGCAGGCCGGGTTGTTCGACGTGTCCCACATGGGCCAGATCCGCCTGACCGGCGCGAATGCCGCCAAGGCCCTGGAAACCCTGGTGCCGGTCGACATCATCGACCTGCCGGTGGGTATGCAGCGCTACGCGATGTTCACCAATGACCAGGGCGGCATCCTTGACGACCTGATGGTGGCCAACCTGGGTAACGACGAACTGTTCCTGGTGGTGAATGCCGCCTGCAAGGACCAGGACCTGGCGCACCTGCGCACCCATATCGGCGACCAGTGCAGCATCGAGCCGCTGTTTGAAGAACGCGCCCTGCTCGCCCTGCAAGGCCCGGCAGCGGTGAAGGTACTGGCGCGCCTGGCACCGGAAGTCACTCGGATGACCTTCATGCAATTCGCCACGCTGCGCCTGCTGGGTGTCGACTGCTACGTCAGCCGCTCCGGCTACACCGGTGAAGACGGCTTTGAAATTTCCGTGCCGGCCGCCAATGCCGAGAGCCTGGCCCGCAGCCTGCTGGCCGAAACCGAAGTGCAAGCCATCGGCCTGGGTGCGCGCGACTCGCTGCGCCTGGAAGCCGGCCTGTGCCTGTATGGCCATGACATGAACACCGAGACCACGCCCATCGAAGCCAGCCTGCTGTGGGCAATCTCCAAGGCCCGCCGTGCCGACGGTGCGCGTGCCGGTGGTTTTCCAGGTGCCGACCGTATTTTTACCCAGCAACTATCCGGTGTGAGCCGCAAGCGTGTCGGCCTGCTGCCCCAGGAACGGACTCCGGTGCGCGAAGGCGCGGAAATCGTTGATGAGCACGGCACAGTGATCGGCAGCGTATGCAGCGGTGGTTTCGGCCCGACGTTGGGCGGCCCGCTGGCCATGGGTTATCTCGACGCCGCATTCATCGCCTTGGATACCCAGGTGTCGGCGTTGGTGCGTGGGAAAAAGGTGCCATTACGTGTAAGTAAAATGCCATTTGTACCGCAACGTTACTACCGTGGCTGAATAACTGTTCCTATAAGTAACGCGGTTGCGTTACGTGCACTAAACTGTAACGCAACCGCCATAAAACAGTGCACTCACGATAGTCATTGTTTAAACGATTAACCTATAACAAGTGACCAACTCTATCGAATAAGGCGGATCCCAAATAGTGAGCCAAGTGCAATAGAACCGAGCAAAACCGAGGCTTCGCGCAGGGCTTGTTTTTTCGCTATTAGTTGTCGTAGAGTTTGCCCACTGTGTTTGCATGGGTCGCTTGGAACCTGGACCTGGGCAGTAGCTGAAGTAGTTGTGCTACAACCCGTTCGACGTCTCTTACTTTCCTGCAACCCAGCCCAGTACTCTTTCATGTGAAAGGGGCTGTCATTAATTTTTAGCGTCAAGGAAATAAGAAAATGGCTGAACGTCAGAGCGGTACCGTCAAGTGGTTTAACGACGAGAAAGGGTTTGGTTTTATCACGCCAGAAAGCGGTCCGGATCTGTTCGTGCATTTCCGCGCTATTCAGGGCAACGGCTTCAAGAGCCTGAAAGAAGGCCAGAAAGTGACGTTCGTTGCTGTGCAAGGCCAGAAAGGCATGCAGGCTGACGAGGTACAAGCAGAAGGTTGATCCTGCTGCGACAAAAAGCCCCTGATATGACATGAGGGGCTTTTTTATGCGCGTTTGTTCGTAGAATGGCTTTTTTCCTGCCGAGAGCCCTGCCATGCCCAAACCCTTGCTGAGCCCCCAAGGCGAGTTTCCCGCCGTCGGCCTGGGCCGTCGCCTGGCAGCGATGTTCTATGACTTCCTGTTGTGCACCGCGCTGCTGATCGTCACGGCGTTTATCTACAAGCTGGTGTGGATGGCGTTTATCGGCGAAGCCAGGATGCGCACGCTCACCGAGTCCGGCGCGCTGGACGGTGACCCGTTGTTGTCGACGATTTTGTTTTTCGTGTTGTTTGGTTTTTTTGCCAAGTTCTGGACGCATTCGGGGCAGACGCTGGGCATGCAGGTGTGGGGCGTGCGGGTGCAGAACGCCGATGGCTCGCGGATCAGCCTGTGGCAGGCGCTATTACGGTTTGTGGTGTCGATTGCGTCGTGGTTGTGCGTGGGGCTGGGGTTTATCTGGTCGTTGATTGATAAACAGAAACGCAGCTGGCATGACATCTACTCCGACACACAGCTGGTGCGGATCCCGAAGCAGAAGAAATAACCACTGAAAGTGTGGAGATATAAATGTGGGAGCGGGCTTGCTCGCGAATGCGGTGGTTCAGTCACCAGGTGTATCGACTGAGACACTGCATTCGCGAGCAAGCCCGCTCCCACATTTTTGGCCGGGACAGCCCTGGATCAGGCGTTGCCGGCCAGTTTCAGGCGCGCAGCCTGGGTGAAATCCAGCATGCGTTTGAGCGGGCGCACCGCTTGTGGGATCACCGAAGGCTCGACGAAGATCTCGTTGCTGCCCTCTCGCAGGCACTGCAGCGTACGCTCAAGGGTATTCATCGCCATCCACGGGCAATGCGCGCAACTGCGGCATGCCGCGCCATTGCCGGCCGTAGGCGCCTCGACAAAGACCTTGTCCGGGCACAGCTGCTGCATCTTGTAGAAAATGCCGCGGTCAGTCGCCACGATAAAGGTCTTGTTCGGCAAACGCTGCGCTGCGGCAATCAGTTGGCTGGTAGAGCCCACCGCGTCCGCCAACTCGATCACTGCCGTCGGCGACTCCGGGTGCACCAGGATCGCTGCGTCCGGGTACAGCGCCTTCATGTCCTCCAGCTGCTTGGACTTGAACTCTTCGTGGACGATGCAGGCACCGTCCCACAGCAGCATGTCGGCACCGGTCTGGCGCTGGATATAAGTGCCCAGGTGTTTGTCCGGGCCCCAGATAATCGTTTCGCCGTTGTCCATCAGGCTTTCGACGATTTCCAGCGCACAGCTGGAGGTCACCACCCAATCGGCGCGGGCTTTGACCGCTGCCGAAGTGTTGGCGTAAACCACTACGGTGCGTTCGGGATGTTGATCGCAAAACGCTGAAAACTCATCCACCGGGCAACCCAGGTCCAGGGAGCACGTGGCTTCCAGGGTCGGCATCAGGATGCGTTTTTCAGGCGTAAGGATTTTCGCGGTCTCGCCCATGAAACGCACGCCGGCGACCAGTACGGTCTTGGCCGGGTGGGCCGCGCCGAAGCGCGCCATTTCCAGGGAGTCGGACACACAGCCACCGGTTTCTTCGGCCAGGGCCTGAATCACCGGGTCACAATAGAAGTGGGCAACCAGCACCGCATCTTGAGCCTTAAGCTCGGCGGCGATGGCGGCACGCAGGCTCGCCTCTTCCTCGGCGCTGAGGGCCTTGGGCTGCTTGGCGTCGAGGTGGGCTTGAACCAGTAGGCGTTCGGAAATTTGCGTCATGTTCGCAAGACCTGCAGGCGCCGTTGCGCGAAAGTCGAGTGTACCACCGGCTCTGGAGCCTTTCGGGCGCCGCCGGACGAAGTGATTGTGTCATCAAGCACGGGTGAAGCTGCGCAAGGCTACAGAATATCGAATCGATTCAAAAGCCTAATCTGGGGCGGAAATGGGGACAGGGCATAACACGCTCTGCAGGAGCCGGCAGGCCGACTCCTGCAGAAGGGTCAACGCAACAGCGCCGAAGGATCTTCCTGCAACATCACCGACGCATGCATCTTCGCAAGGGCGTCCTTCAAGGTTGATTCCTCCTGCCCATCCTTGGACTTCCTGCTTTCCTTGGCCGCGTATTCCAGCAGTACCAAATAGTCGCGCTTGACCGAGGACTCTTTCGGCACGACGGTCTCGTCTACCAACTTGCCCATCACGTATTTCTGCGTGTGGGTGTTCTGGCTGGCCTCCTGGGACACAGAGGCGTGAGTCAACAGGCCATCCTTGTAAGCCAGGTTCGCCGAGCTGCTGGCGGTGTCCTGCACTTGCACGTAGAGATAATTCTGCGATTCGACATCGCGGCCCAAGGCCGGCGATTTTGCACCATTGAGGGCCTTATGGAAGCTGGCAGAGAGGCTTGATTGCTGGTCCTGGGTGACGCCGCGGTCCAGCACGCCATTGCCAGTGACGCGGGTCTTTTGCGACACGTTATAGGCGAGGCTATCGACTTCAGACGGGCGCATCGGGTTGGACGATTCGGCCGCCTGTTTGATCGACGCCTTGAAGTCCGCCAGGCCAGTGAATAGCCCCTGGTCCGTTGGGTTGCGGGTCAGCGCCTCAGGCACGCTGACGCCCTGTGGATAATTACTGTTCATGGCGCTGAACGCGTCCTTGAACATCGTCATCAAATCGGCTTTGGCATTGCCACGCTCCTGCACCCGGTCAAACTGAGCAAGGTAGCTTTTCAGCGCCTTGGCCTGTTGCTGGGCATTGCCCAGGATTGCCTGGTTTTTCAGATCCACGGCCAGGCTCAGTTCACCGCTCGGGCCAGCCAGGCGGGTGGTGCGGCTCTGGCTGTCGGCATGGTAGGCCAACGTCTGGTCAGGCCCCTCCAGCGTCTTGAGCTTGGCGCTGAGGTCGATGGAGGCCAATAGCTTGCTGTCGAACTGGGTCAGCTTGCCCAGATCAAGCTTGGGCGGTAAGGCAGTCAGCCCATCCACCGCAGCCTGGAAGGCATTGCCCAACTGGCCGACTGCCTTGAGTTCGGCATCGGTCAGCGTGCCGCCCTCCACCGTCGCCTGTACGCCTAACCCATCATTCTGACTGGACAGGCTGAAGGTCACGGTCTTGCCACTCGCCGTCTTGATGCTGAGGCTGACCAGGTTGTCGGCCTTGCTGTGCAGCAGGCTCTGGTCCGTTTTGATCTCACCGGTGTTTTCCGCCCGTTCAGCGCTTGCATAAAGCACCGACTGGGAAATGTTCGTACCGCCCTTGGCGAACTGTTCCACCAGGCTCGCGCCCAGGCCAATAAAACGGTTGGCCGTGGAGAGCGAATTGAAGTTGGTGTTGATTGCCCTGCTGAGGGTGTCCTGGCTGTCGCCTTCCCAGGCACGCACGATCTCTTGACCGGGCAGTTGCCCACGGCGCGAATAGGTTTCGGAAAGTGTGTCGGACACCACGTTGCCCAAGCTGACGACCGAAGAGGGTCGGCTAGCAGTAGTGTCAGGGTCCTGCAGCAAAGTAACAGGCGAGGTTTCTGCCGGCCGGATACCCAGGGTATTGGCGGAACTGATAGGCAAAAGCGTATTCATGACGGTCCCTGTCTTTAAGTGAATAGCCTCCAATTTAACCAAGGCCCCAATGGATTGACAGGCTAACCGTCGGAATCAATACCGAAGGGACAGTGCCACGGTCACAGGAATAAGGTGTTCGGCGGCAAGTAATCCGCGCGAATGTATTGGGAAGGGATGTATGGAGAGCATCTAGAGAGGCGAGATTATTACAGGCAAAAAAAAACCCGGAAATCCTCACTTGCGTGGGCCTTCCGGATTTTCTAAACCGCCAAAAATGGTGGGTCGTGTGGGATTCGAACCTACGACCAATTGGTTAAAAGCCAACTGCTCTACCAACTGAGCTAACGACCCGCTGTGTGGTGGCGCGTATAATACTGATTTCTAAGGATTATTCAACACCTTATTTGAAATAAATCAGAAATAACGCGTTGGGTCAGCAATTCCGGCCGCCTGGAAGCCTTCTGCACGCAGTCTGCAGCTGTCGCATTTGCCACAGGCACGGCCTTCATCGTCTGCCTGGTAGCAGGAAACAGTCAGCGAATAATCGACGCCCAGTCCTACGCCAGCCTTCACGATATCGGCTTTGCTCAGGTTTTGCAGCGGCGCCAGGATACGGAAGCCCTCACCTTCTACACCGGCTTTGGTTGCCAGGTTGGCCATGCGTTCGAACGACTCGACGAACTCCGGGCGGCAGTCCGGGTAGCCGGAATAATCCACCGCGTTGACGCCAATAAAGATATCGCGGGCATTCAGCACTTCAGCCCAGCCCAGGGCCAGGGACAGGAACACGGTGTTGCGTGCTGGCACGTAGGTCACCGGAATGCCTTCACTCGGTGCCTCCGGCACATCGATGCTGCTGTCGGTCAGGGCCGAGCCGCCGATGCCGTTGAGGTTCAGGCCAATCACCTTGTGTTCGGCCACGCCCATCTCACGCGCGACGCGGGCAGCGGCGTTCAGCTCGGCGCGATGGCGCTGGCCGTAGTCGAAGCTCATGGTGTAGCAGGTGTAACCGTCAGCCTGCGCCATGGCCACCACGGTGGCGGAGTCCAGGCCACCGGACAACAGGATTACAGCGCGTTTTTGATCAATCGTTTGCTCAGTCATATCAGCGTCCTGGCTCGTCGTTCCAAAGGTATTTATGCAACTGCAATTGCAGGCGAACCGGCAGGTTGTCAGCAACCACCCAATCGGCCAGGTCGCGTGCGTTCAGGTCGTGGTGGCTTGGCGAGAACAACACCTCGCCTGCGCGGCGGTCCAGGCCATACTGGATCAGCTTGGAGTTCGCCCAGTCGTAATCTTCACGAGAACAGATGACGAACTTGACCTGGTCGTTGGCCGTCAGCAGGTCGATGTTCTCATAGCGGTTGCGATGCGCTTCCTTTGAACCCGGGGTCTTGAGGTCGACCACGCGGCTTACGCGCGGGTCCACTGCGGATATGTCGAGGGCGCCGCTGGTTTCCAGGGAGACCTCGTAACCGGCATCGCACAACTGCTTGAGCAAGGGGATGGCATTGGGTTGCGCCAGCGGCTCGCCGCCCGTCACGCAGACGTAGCGCGGCCGGTAACCGGCAACCTGCTCGAGGATGTCTTCGAGAGTGCGCACCGTGCCGCCACTGAAGGCGTAGGCGCTGTCACAGTACTGGCAACGCAAAGGGCAGCCGGTCAGGCGCACAAATACTGTGGGCAGGCCAGCGGTTCGCGTTTCACCCTGCAACGAGTAAAAAACTTCTGTGATGCGTAATGTGTCTTGCATAGTCGCCACGGGCGTAACAGCTAAACAGGCTGTCCGCCTCCGTCAGGCACTTCAAGGAACCCCGCCAACGCGTAGACCCCAAAAAGCGTGTTTCATAAAAGGGCGTGGATTCTAACGAAAAAACCCGCGCCAGGCGCGGGTTTCTTCTAAACGGGCTGCATCGCTTACAAGCGCTGCAAATCCCGTTGGGCCAACTGGGCAGCGGATGTCCCCGGATACTGGGCCACCACCTGCTGCAGAATGCCTTTTACCTTGTCGGTATGACCCAGGCGGCGTTCTACGTCAGCGAGTTTGTACAGCGAATCCGGCACCTTGGCGTGCTTGGGGTACAGCTGGCTGACCTTGGCAAATGCCTGGCCTGCCCCCTGCAAGTCACCCTTGGCCAGGTTGACTTCACCCAACCAGTATTGAGCATTGCCCGCATACTGGCTGTTCGGGTATTTGCGCAGGAAAGCGGTAAATGCCTGGCTGGCCTTATCGAAATCCTTGGCTTTGATCAGGTCAAAGGCTGCATCGTAATACAGCTTCTCCTTGGCCGGATCACCCGGTTCGCTGCTGGCGGCAGGCGCGGCGGCGGCCGCACCTGCTGCTGCACCACCGGCGGCCGCACTTGGCGCGCCACCGGCAGAAGAATTATCAGGAGTGGCGGCGGGTGTAACACCGGTTCCTATACGTCGATCAAGATCCTGGTATCGCTCCAGGCCTTCTTGCTTCAGCTGGTTCACTTGATTCTGCAGAACTTCAATCGTGCCTTGTTGCTGCGACAATTGATCCTGCATGCGTTGCAGCTGGTTGAACAGTTCGCCCTGTGCCGAGGGGGCGGACGTAGCCGCCCCCCCAGCATAGGCGCCGTTCGTGCCATAACCTGCTGGCGGATAGCTGCTCCCGCTATTGTTATAGCCTGAGTTGCTATCAGTCACAGGAACCGCAGCCCACACCGCAAGCGGTGCGAAGCTGAGAGCCAATACAGTTAGAGCACGACGGCACGTTCGCATGACGAATTACTTACGCAGTTCGACGCGACGGTTTTGAGCCCAGGACTGCTCATCGTTACCGGTGGCAACTGGACGCTCTTTACCGTAGGAAACCAGTTCCAGTTGGCCTGGAGCAACACCTTGCAGTACCAGGTAGCGCTGAACGGCTTTCGCACGACGCTCGCCCAGTGCCATGTTGTACTCACGAGTACCACGGGCGTCAGTGTTACCTTCCAGAACAACGCGAGCGCCGTTAGCTTTCAGGTCCTTCGCGTGAACGTCCAGAGCGCGCATGGCTTCTGGCTTCAGGTCCGAACTGTCGTATTCGAAGTAGAAAGTGGTGATAGCGCGCAGAGCAGCTTCTTCGCTCAGGGAGCCGTCAACTGCACCAGTGTTAGCGCCGTAACCAGCGTTTGGATCAACAGCTGCGCCTTCACCGGCATTGTCGCCGCCTTTGGACGAGCAACCTACGGCTACGGACAGAGCCAGAGCCAGAGCAGCAAACTTACCAAACTTCAGCATTTCCATCGTGAAACTCCTAATGAACCCCAGTGTGTTAAGTACTTCTTTTTGTAGCGCCGCGTCAGTTCAGGTAAGGGGACCAGGACGGTTCTCTGACTTCGCCTTGTGCGGTAGGAAGCGGGAGCCTTACGCGTCCATTAATGGACACGAGCATCAAGACTCCCCGGCCCTGCTGGCGGGTGGCGTAGATTACCATGGTGCCGTTGGGCGCAACAGTAGCTGACTCATCAAGGTTGGTATCTGTGAGGATTTTTACCGTTCCACGCTGCAAATCCTGGGCCGCAACCCGGAAATTAGTGAAACCATCCTGACGGTGAATCATCACCAACGTCTTTTCATCAGCCGAAAGCTTCGGATTGGCATTGTAGTTACCAATAAAGGTAACGCGTTCTGCGCTGCCGCCGTTTACATTTGCCTTGTAGACCTGTGGCTTGCCGCCACGGTCGGAGGTGAAGTAGATGGTCGAACCATCTTTACCCCAGAACGGTTCGGTATTGATGCCCGGGCCGCTGGTAACACGGCTGATCTGGCGCGAAGCCATGTTCATCACGTAGATATCCGGGTTGCCGTCCTTGGACAGCACGAACGCCAGGCGCGAACCGTCCGGCGACCAGGCTGGCGCGCCGTTGAGGCCTTCGAAGTTGGTGATCTGTTCACGACGGCCAGTATCGATGTGCTGCACAAAAATACGCGGGCGACGCTGCTCGAACGACACATAGGCAATACGCTTGCCGTCCGGCGCAAAGCGCGGCGACAGAATAGGTTCACGCGATTGCAGCAAGGTCACTGCGCGTGCACCGTCGTAGTCCGAACGCTGCAAAGTGTAACGAGTGTTGTCTACGGAGAAACGTTCAGCCGTTACATAAAGCAGACGTGTCGAGAAAGCGCCCTTGATACCGGTGAGCTTTTCAAACGACTGGTCGGAAATGTAGTGGGCCATGTCCCGCAGTTGTTCGGCGGTGCCCGAGACGCTGCCGGTCAAGACCTGCTGCTCGGTTGCCACGTTGAACAACGTGTACTGGATCTGCAGGCGACCGCCGGCCGGGGTGATGTTGCCGACCATCAGGTACTGGGCGCCAACGGCTTTCCAGTCACGGAACACAACTTCGCTGGCCTGGTTTGGCTGGCTGATCATGTTGCCTTTTGGAATCGGCGCGTAGTAACCGGAGTTGCGCAGGTCATCGCTGACGATCTGGGCCATGTCGTCCGGCAGCACGCTGCCGCCCTGCCAGCCAAACGGTACGACTGCGATCGGGGTGGCCCGATCGCTACCGCTGGTGACCAGGATGTTCTTTTCATCTGCCGCCGCTATCCCTGCCATACAGCAAATAACGACAAGCATTCCTCGAAGAAGGTTTCTCACAAGGCTAGATCCTCAGGTGTGAATGTCATCTTGAATGAACGATAGGGAGCGAAGTCGCTTGGTTTCATTCCCTGCATCTCGGTCAACCGGCCAATATTCTTGACTGCGGCAACCGCCGAACTGTCGAACGAGCCGTCACCACTGGACTTGGCCACGCTGACCGAAGTCACCGTACCGTCCGGCAACATGCCGATCTGCAGCACTACTGTCATGCCTTTGCGTGCCGAAGGTGGACGTGTCCAGCCTTCCGCTGCCCGTGCCCGGATCAAATCGTCGAAACTGCCCGCGACATCGTCGCCCTGTTCATCGGCCAAGGCCTGCTGACGCTGAGGCGTGTCGGAAAGCAAATCTGCCAGGGCCTGGGCCTTTTTCTCTTCGGCGGACTTGCGCGCTGCTTCCTGGGCCTTTTTCGTCGAGGCATCGGCAGCAGCTTTCTTCTTCGCGTCGTCGGCGACTTTCTTCTTCGCCTCGTCTGCTTCAGCTTTTTTCTTGGCGTCTTCGGCGGCTTTCTTCTTCGCGTCTTCGACTATCTTTTTCTTGGCATCTTCAGCGGCCTTTTTCTTGGCCTCTTCTTCAGCCGCTTTTTTGGCTTCTTCTTCAGACTTCTTCTTGGCTATATCAGCCAATTGTTTCTCTTCGGCCTTTTTGGCTTCGGCAGCTTTGTCGGCTTTCTTGGCTTCATCAGCCTTTTTCGCCTCGTCAGCTTTCTTGGCCTCGTCAGCCTTTTTCGATTCCTCGGCCTTTTGAGCCGCCTCTTCTTTCTTTTGTTCCGCAGCAGCCTTCACCGCTTCCTGCTCGACCTTCTTCTGTTCCATCTGCTCGACTTCAGTCTGGCGCGCAGCCGACTTCTGGGCCTCACCCGCAATCTTCTGATTGGTCTGGGTAGTGGCCTGGCTTTTCGATTTCAGCTGATACAGGGTCGCCTGCACGATCGGCTTGGCTGGCGGCAGGTCCGGGGTCATGGCAAAGCTGACGAACAGCATGCCAAACACCAGGACGTGCAGGGCAATTGCCCAGACGCTAGGCCAGAAGAAGCTTTCCGAGGCGGACGGCTCTCGCTGTTGCTGCATCAGGGCGCCTCGGTAATCAAGCCAACGTTACCGACGCCGGCCTTCTGCAGCCCGCCCATGGCGCCCATGACGGAGCCATAGTCGACGACTTTGTCGCCGCGGATGAACACCTGGGTATGCTTGCCGCCTTCGTTACCGGAGCGAATGATTTTGGTCACCGCGTCGGTCATCTGCGGCAAGGTCATGGCCTTGTCTTGCTGTTTCTGAGTGTCGACTTCGCTGCCAAGGTTCCAGTAATAGGTCTTGTCAGCCTTGATCGAAATGGTCAGGACCTGCGTATTGTTGTCTTGCGGCAAGGCTTCACTGGAAACCTTGGGCAGATCAACCTTCACGCCCTGGTTGAGCATCGGCGCGGTCACCATGAAGATGACCAGCAGCACCAACATCACGTCGATGTAGGGCACTACGTTCATCTCGGCGACCGGCTTGCGCTTTTTGCGAGCTCGAGCGATTAAAGCCATTGGGAATTACCTGCTTATTCTTCGCTGGTGTGCACTTTACGGTGCAGGATCGCCTGGAATTCATCGGCGAAGGTGTAGTAACGGCTGATCAACGTTTCGCTGGTAGCCGCAAAACGGTTGTAGGCGATTACTGCTGGGATAGCGGCAAACAGGCCGATCGCGGTAGCGATCAGGGCTTCGGCGATGCCCGGGGCCACAGTGGCCAGGGTTGCTTGCTGGGCCTGGGCCAAGCCGCGGAAGGAGTTCATGATCCCCCAAACGGTACCGAACAGGCCGATGTACGGGCTGACGGAACCGACGGTGGCGAGGAACGGCAGGCTTTGCTCCAGCTTCTCTTCTTCACGCGAGATGGCGACGCGCATGGCACGGGCCACGCCTTCCATCACGGCTTCCGGGTCAACGCCCGGCTGTTGGCGCAGGCGGGAGAACTCCTTGAAGCCGGCGCGGAAGATTTGCTCGACGCCCGAATCCGGGTCCGGGTTGCTGCCCGCCTGGCGGTACAGCTTGGACAGGTCGATGCCGGACCAGAAGCGCTCTTCAAAGCTCTCCAGGGCACGTCGACCGGCGCGCAGCAGGTTGCTGCGCTGAAAAATCATGACCCAAGAGGTAACCGATGCGGCTACCAGGGTCAGCATGACCAGTTGAACCACAACACTGGCATTGCTGACCAGGCTCCACATGGAGGAATGGTCGACGACGGTAGGTTCCACGCTAAATCTCCTGCTTTGATTGTTTACCCGCGCCGCTTACGCCGGCAAAGGCCGCACGTAGAGCTTCGGGAATGGCCCGGGGTTTCAAACTATTGGTGCGCACACACGCCACCAGGAACTGCCCCTCACAGAGCAGCGTTGCATCCGTTGCCCGCCTGACCTGCTGCTTGAAACGCAGGCTGACACGGTTCAATTCGATTACTTCAGCGCTTACCAACAATTCGTCGTCCAGCCGCGCCGGCGCGTGGTATCGCGCCTCGCTGGAGTGCACGACGAATAACAGGTCCTCCCCTGCCAGCTCGGATTGGGCAAAGCCCAGCTCCCGTAGCCGCTCGGTTCGAGCCCGCTCCATGAACTTGAGGTAATTGACGTAATACACGATGCCGCCGGCATCGGTGTCCTCGTAATAAACGCGACAACGATGTGCGAACGACTGATCCCCGTTTTGCGCGCGCATACTCTAGTGCTTACTCCTCAGGTTGCCAATCCGGCTGGGCAACTGTTTTTTCATTCTCTGAAACAGATCCAGTGACTGAATGACGACACCAGCCACTAGGACAGCACAAACCTCGAATAAATCGACTCAGGTAATGCTTTTAATCGTCCACTGCATCGAGGAATTCGTCTACCACAGGCATCTCTCCCAATCGTGACGGAATGTTTAGCCCGAAGTGCAGATAGGCATGGCGTGTCACCACTCGACCCCTTGGCGTACGCATGATGTAGCCCTGCTGGATCAGGTACGGCTCCAGCACATCCTCGATGGTATGACGCTCTTCGCTGATGGCCGCGGCCAGGCTGTCGACGCCCACCGGTCCACCGTCGAACTTCTCGATCATGGTCAAGAGTAGTCGCCGATCCTGGTGATCGAAGCCGTGCTCATCCACATCCAGCAGGTTCAAGGCCAGGTCCGCCACGGCCTTGGTGATGTGCCCCTTGGCCCGCACTTCGGCAAAGTCGCGCACACGGCGCAGCAAGCGGTTGGCAATCCGGGGAGTGCCACGGGCACGGCGGGCAATTTCAAACGCGCCTTCCGGGTCCAGCGGCAAACCGAGAATGCTCGCCGACCGGCTGACAATCGTCGCCAGGTCCGCAGTGCTATAAAACTCTAGACGTTGAACAATGCCGAAACGGTCTCGCAGCGGGTTGGTCAGCATGCCCGCACGCGTGGTGGCGCCTACCAGCGTAAACGGCGGCAGGTCGAGCTTGATCGAGCGCGCTGCCGGGCCTTCGCCGATCATGATGTCGAGCTGGAAGTCTTCCATGGCCGGGTACAGCACTTCCTCGACGATCGGCGAAAGCCGATGGATTTCGTCGATAAACAGCACATCGTGCGGCTCAAGGTTGGTCAGCAACGCCGCCAGGTCACCCGGACGCTCCAGCACCGGGCCGGAGGTGGACTTGATCGACACGCCCATTTCGTGGGCAATAATCATGGCCAGGGTGGTTTTACCCAATCCCGGCGGGCCGAAGATCAGTGTGTGGTCCAGGGACTCGCTGCGCCCGCGCGCGGCCTGGATAAACAACTCCATCTGCTCGCGCACGGTGGGCTGGCCGATGTAGTCGGCCAGGCTCAGGGGGCGGATGGCCCGGTCCTGGACTTCTTCACGGTCGCGCGGGCCGGTGGCCGCGATCAGACGATCAGCTTCAATCACTTAAATCATTCCCTTCAGGGCTCGGCGGATCATGTCTTCGCTGCTCAGGTTCTTGTCCTTGATGGCCGACACCGCCTTGCTGGCTTCCTGCGGCTTGTAGCCCAGGGAAATCAGTGCGCTGACGGCATCGCTTTCGGCGCTGGCGACCTGGCCCGCCGGCATGTCCGGCTGGTTAGGTACCAGGGCAAACATGCTCGGTACGACTTCCCAGGCCTTGAAGCGGTCCTTGAGTTCCACCAACAGGCGCTCGGCGGTCTTCTTGCCGACACCCGGCACCTTGGTCAACGCCGAGGTGTCCTGGGCTGAAACCGCGCGCACCAGTTCGTCCACTTCCAGGCTCGACATCAACGCCAGCGCAAGCTTGGGGCCCACGCCATTCAGGCGAATCAGCTCGCGGAAGAAGTCGCGGTCGCGCTTGCCAATGAAACCATAGAGCAATTGCGCATCTTCGCGCACCACCAGGTGGGTGTGCAGGGTCAGCGGCTCGCCGACCGACGGTAGGCGATACAGGGTGGTCATGGGCACTTCCAGCTCATACCCCAGCCCGTTTACATCCAGAATCAGGTGCGGCGGCTGTTTCTCAGCCAGGGTGCCGCGCAAGCGTCCAATCACGGTTCAGATCCTTAAAGCTTGGGGTCAGATCGAGGCCTGACCGGAAATAACGATTGCGCTGATGCTATCAGAGACGCAGGCGCCCGCCACGACTGCGTGCCGTGCCAAGGCCGTGCGGTAACAGGCTGGAACGGGTGTGCGCATGGCAAATGGCAATAGCCAGGGCGTCGGAGGCGTCGATTTGCGGTTTTGAGGTGAGCTTGAGCATGTGCATGACCATCATCTGCACCTGTTCTTTATTCGCCGCACCGGTGCCGACCACGGCCTGTTTGACCTGGGTCGCGGTGTATTCGGCGATTTCCATGCCCTCCTCCGCACCCGCCACGATCGCGGCGCCACGCGCCTGACCGAGCTTCAACGCGGAGTCGGCGTTTTTGGCCATGAAGACTTTTTCGATGCCCATGGTCACCGGGCCGTAGGTCTGGATCACTTCACGCACGCCGCGATAGACGATCTGCAGGCGCTCGGCCAACTCGCCCGCGCCCGTGCGGATGCAGCCCGAGGCCACATAGACGCAGCCGCGCGGGGTGTGCTGCACCACGCCAAAACCGGTGATGCGCGAACCGGGGTCGATACCTAGGATTAAAGTCATAACGCCTGCGCAGTGGGAGAAACACAAGTCTTGCGGCTAACATAGATCGAATGTGGGAGCTGGCTTGCCTGCGATGCAGGCACCTCGGTGTTTCTGTCAAACCGAGGTGATGCCATCGCAGGCAAGCCAGCTCCCACACTGGATTTCATCAACTTTAGGAGAGCTGTTCGGCTACGGATTCGGGGATGTCGGCATTCGAATACACGTTCTGCACATCATCCAGGTCTTCGAGCATATCCAGCATCTTCAGCACCTTCTGCGCGCCGTCCAGGTCCAGCTCGGCACTGGTGGTGGGCAGCATCACGATTTCCGCGTCGGTGCCCTTGAAACCGGCGGCTTCCAGCGCGTTACGCACGGCGTAGAAACCGGCGAACGAGGTGAACACGTCGATCGAGCCGTCTTCGTTGGTGACCACGTCGTCGGCGTCCGCCTCCATCGCAGCTTCCATCAGCGCGTCTTCATCCGTGCCTGGTGCGAAGGAGATCTGCCCCTTGCGTTCGAACAGGTAGGCCACCGAACCGTCGGTGCCGAGGTTGCCGCCGCACTTGCTGAACGCATGGCGCACGGCCGCCGCGGTACGGTTGCGGTTGTCGGTCATGCACTCGACCATCACCGCCACGCCGCCCGGGCCGTAGCCTTCGTAGGTCAGCTCGACCATGTCGTCGGTGTCGGCCGCGCCCGCACCACGCGCCACGGCGCGGTCGATGATGTCGCGGCTCATGTTCGCGCCGAGGGCCTTGTCCAGCGCCAGGCGCAGACGCGGGTTGGAGCCCGGGTCACCACCGCCCTGGCGCGCGGCGACGGTCAGCTCGCGAATCCACTTGGTGAAGATCTTGCCTTTCTTGGCATCCTGACGCTCTTTGCGGTGCTTGATGTTCGCCCACTTGGAATGGCCAGCCATAACACAACTCCGAAATTCTGTAGAAACCTTGTCAATCCCGCCCCAGGCGGACTTCTCTTTTCAAGTGCAGCCCTTGTAACGCAAAGGCGCATCCGAAGATGCGCCTTTTTAGACTGCGTAAACCTCAGTGCGCTTTCACGCAGCGGCCTTACTCAGCCTTCGGCGCCTCGCGCAGGCGGATGTGCAGCTCGCGCAGCGCCTTGGCATCCACCACACCCGGAGCCTGGGTCATGACGTCCGCAGCACTCTGGGTTTTCGGGAAGGCAATCACTTCACGGATCGACTGAGCGCCGGTCATCAGCATCACCAGACGGTCCAGGCCGAAGGCCAGGCCACCGTGCGGCGGCGCGCCGTATTTCAGGGCATCGAGCAGGAAGCCGAACTTCTCTTGCTGCTCATCTTCGTTGATGCCCAACAGGCGGAACACCGCTTGCTGCATCTCTTTGCGGTGAATACGGATCGAACCGCCACCCAGCTCGGTGCCGTTCAACACCATGTCGTAGGCGCGGGACAGTGCGCCGGCCGGGTTGGCTTCCAGCTCTTCCGGCGAGCACTTCGGCGCGGTGAACGGGTGGTGCAAGGCGCTGAAGCTGCCGTCGTCGTTCTCTTCGAACATCGGGAAGTCGACGACCCACATCGGTGCCCACTTGCAGGTCAGCAGGTCCAGGTCGTGGCCCAGCTTGATGCGCAGCGCGCCCAAGGCCTCGCTGACGATCTTGGCTTTGTCGGCGCCGAAGAACACGATGTCGCCATCGACTGCACCGACGCGATCAAGGATCGCGTTGAGGTTTTCCAGCGGGATGTTTTTCACGATCGGCGACTGCAGGCCGTCAACACCGTTGGCGCGCTCGTTGACCTTGATGTACGCCAGGCCCTTGGCACCGTAGATGCCGACAAACTTGGTGTAGTCGTCGATCTGCTTGCGCGGCATGCTCGCGCCGCCAGGCACGCGCAGTGCGGCGATGCGGCATTTAGGGTCGTTGGCCGGGCCGCTGAACACCTTGAAGTCGACTTCCTTGAGCTGGTCGGCCACGTCCACCAGTTCCAGCGGGTTACGCAGGTCTGGCTTGTCGGAACCGTAGCGGCGCATGGCTTCGTCGAAGGTCATGTGCGGGAATTCGCCGAACTCCAGGTCCAGCACTTCCTTGAACAGGTTGCGGATCATTTGCTCGGTCAGGCCCATGATCTCTTTTTCATCGAGGAAGCTGGTCTCGATGTCGATCTGGGTGAATTCCGGCTGGCGGTCGGCGCGCAAGTCTTCGTCACGGAAGCATTTGGCGATCTGGTAGTAACGGTCGAAGCCGGCCACCATCAGCAGTTGCTTGAACAGCTGCGGCGATTGCGGCAAGGCGAAGAAGCTGCCGGCGTGGGTACGGCTCGGCACCAGGTAGTCACGCGCGCCTTCCGGGGTGGCCCGGGTCAGGATCGGTGTTTCGACGTCGAGGAAGCCGTTTTCGTCGAGGAAGCGGCGGATGCTGGTGGTCATGCGCGAACGCAGGCGCAGCTTCTCGGCCATTTCCGGACGACGCAGGTCCAGGAAGCGGTAGCGCAGGCGGGTTTCTTCGCCCACGTCGGAGTATTCGTTGAGTGGGAACGGCGGGGTTTCCGACTCGTTCAGCACTTCCAGCTCGTAGCCCAGCACTTCGATTGCACCGGACGCCATGTTCGCGTTCACGGCACCGGCCGGACGCAGGCGAACCTTGCCGGTGATCTTCACGACGTACTCGCTGCGCACGCGGTCGGCGGCGGCGAAGCTGTCGGCGCGGTCCGGGTCGAACACCACTTGGGCCAGACCATCACGATCACGGATATCGAGGAAGATTACCCCGCCGTGGTCGCGGCGACGGTGAACCCATCCGCAAAGGGTGATTTCCTGACCATCCAGGGTCTCGTTCAGTTGGCCGCAATAGTGGCTGCGCATCATGGTAGTGGTTTCACTTCTCGTAATTCGTAATTCGGTGGAGGCCCGCCTCGTCACCGTACATTAAAGCAGGGGACGGATAATGCAGGAGCCTGCGCGTAGAGTTCAACTCAGTCTGCTTTGTCGCCGCCCGCCAGATTCTTCTTGGCGCCGGTCTTGAAGTCGGTCTCGTACCAGCCACCGCCGCTCAGGCGGAAGCCCGGCATGGACAACATCTTCTTCAGCTCAGGCGCCTGGCAGGCAGGGCAATCGACCAACGGCGCGGCGCTGATCTTCTGAATGGCTTCCAACTGATGACCACAGGAAGCGCATTGATAGTCGTACATGGGCATGGAGATGTCTCGGCGATCAGATCGTTACTGCGCCACGCCGCCAGGCGTGAAGCCTGGGCATGCGCAGCAAAGCGCGGGATTATATCTGGTAAATCGAGGCAGCGCAGCCGGCTTTCTGCCCGGAGCGCCACCCACTTCGACAGCAGGCCGGCCCCGGCCCCAGCCGATTACCCAGGGTCCGGCGAGGCAACCCGACCTTTTAACAGGTGAACCACACACACCACCCTGACCAACCCGCTGAAGTTCTTCACCCCTCCATAGCGCAAGTGCACTTCCCGATCGACATAAGACAGCAACGCACTGACCGAGCAGGCGTTGAGCCTGGCTATTTCCGTAAGGATATTCCAATAGATCTGCTCAAGCCGCAGGCAAGTCGAAAACCCGTTGAGCCTGACTGATCGGGACAATGGCTTGGCCAGTCCCATGTCGAACCCTTTCGCAAAGGGGTCGACCCCTATCTTATGAAAACCAGCGGTTTCCATCATTCCATTACCAACACCACGTGACATACACCTGACACTCCATTGCCAAACAGCAGCCCATGGGATGTCCCATTAGGCAGTTGCCTTATAAAACAGCAGGCAGAAGCAGGCAGCCAGAAGACGGAACGTTGATAGGCGTAGGACAACGCCAGGAAATGCGCGGAAACCAGCGAGCGGCGCCAGGACGGCGCCACTGCGGCGTGACAGTTACTGATTTTCGAGCAGGGAGCGCAGCATCCACGCGGTTTTCTCGTGAACCTGCATGCGCTGGGTCAGCAGGTCGGCCGTCGGCTCATCGCTGACCTTGTCGAGCAAGGGGAAGATGCCGCGAGCGGTGCGAGTGACCGCTTCCTGGCCCGCCACCAGTTGCTTGATCATTTCTTCAGCGCTGGGTACCCCTTCCTCTTCCTTGATCGAAGAAAGGCGGGCGTAGATCGAATACGCACCCGGCGCCGGGAAGCCCAGGGCACGGATACGCTCGGCAATGGAGTCCACCGCCAGCGCCAGCTCGTTGTACTGCTCTTCGAACATCAAGTGCAGCGTACGGAACATCGGGCCCGTAACGTTCCAATGGAAGTTGTGGGTCTTCAGATACAGTACATAGGTATCGGAAAGCAGCCGTGAAAGCCCATCGACGATGGATTTACGATCTTCTTCACTGATACCGATATCGATTGCCATGTTTTATCCCCTTCAATTGACGAGCATTCATTGATCAGGTGCAGGACCACTCTAGCAAGAGCGCCGGCGATGCGCAGCCTGGCGCCTCCAGGCGACGTGCGGCAAATCGCCTCTGTGCCACCTCCCAGGCGGTGCCGGGCGGGCCGTCCGACGGGTCGCAAATATATCCCTGCACGCCGCCTGGAACGCCCACACCTGTCTAGGACAAGTGTTTGACGCAGAAATGCCGTGGGTCCTGCAACACCCGGAAATGCTTGATTTGAGTAGGCACAGCCTTTGCTGTTAAATAGGCGGCGTGTCGCTGCCGTTAATTTCCGCGGCCAGCGGCATAGGCTGATACCCGTGCACGTGCCCAACGCCTCCCATTGTTCAGAAGCGAACCGTGCCAGTCAGCTCTTCCTTGTGATCCGTCTTAACGTGAGTTAATCAAAATGTTGAAAATCGTCCACCTGCTAACGGGCGTTGCAGCTTTGCTGCTGTCCTTTATACCGAGCTTGCAACAGGGAAGTCCTCCCTACCTGGAACAACACGACGCTCTGTACCTGGCCTTGTTCGGCCTTCTTAACCTGACGCTGGCACCGGTCATTCCCTACTGGAACAAAGGCACACGTCATCAACTGCAAAACCTGGTCAGCGCGCTGCTGGTACTGACCGTTGTCGTACAAACCCTCACCCTCCTGGCACCTATGCCTGAAGTGGGCGGCCACCCGGCCATCCTGCTCAGCCTGGTGATTGCTGTGGTCGCCATCGTTCTTCACCTGGCCATCAGCTTCTACCGTTCATCCCCAGCGGCCGCGTCGCAAAGCTACGACATGACCAACCGGGATACCGGCACCGTCAAGTGGTTCAACACGTCCAAAGGCTTCGGCTTTATTTCCCGCGATTCGGGCGACGATATCTTCGTCCACTTCCGGGCTATTCGCGGCGAAGGCCATCGCGTCCTGGTCGAAGGCCAGCGTGTGGAGTTCTCCGTGATGAATCGCGACAAAGGCCTGCAGGCCGAAGACGTGATTGCTGCCCTGCCGCGTCGCTGACCCCAGCCTCGCAGCAAAAAAAACCGCGATTCAGCGTTGACTGAATCGCGGTTTTTTTATTGCCTGCCATTAACGGCCCGGCATTAATAATGAGGCGGCGGTGCTTCTTCTTCGGAGGTTTCGAACTGTCCGCCCATTTCTTCCTGGCGCTTGAGCAGCGCGGTCATCTGCAACTGCAGACGCTCGACGGCCCGTTGCTGGGTTACAAGGATGTCATTGAGGGTTTCGATGGTGTCGTCCTGAAAGGCCAGGCGGCTTTCGAGGTCCGTCACGCGGTCTTGCAAATCCATGGTTCAGTCCTGCGCAAAAATAAAGTCGGCAGGCAACAACTCACGCATGCGCGCGCGAATAGCCGCTACCTGTTGTTCGGTATAAGGCTGTGCCGGGTGCTTGCCCCACACCGGCGCCGGCCAGGCGGCGTCATCGCGCCTGCGCACGATCACATGCACGTGCAGCTGGCTGACCACATTACCCAGCGCGCCAATGTTCATCTTGTCGGCGGCCAAGCCTTGATTCAGCACCTGCGCCAGGGCCGTCGTCTCCTGCCACAACGTCTGCTGGTCGGCGACATCCAGCTGAAACACTTCGCTGATACCGTCGATACGTGGCACCAGGATGAACCAAGGGTAGTTCGAGTCGTTGGACAACAGCAGGCGGCACAGCGGGAAATCCCCGATGGCCAGTGTGTCTTGTTGCAGGCGTTGATCTAAGGCGAACACCACGGGCGCTCCGTTCGGCAGGTGAGTTTCAAGGGCCAAGCATACCTGCGAATGGCGCAGCCTACACCCGCGTCACTCTGCGCTTAGGCAAGGCGTCACGCGCAAAAGCGCACCATTTAGAGACAAGCCGGGATTTCGGCCAGGCTCAATGACCAACTGGGCGGCCTTTATCCCGTTATTGAAACAAAGCGTTAGAGGGAAACCGCGATACAGACGCCTCACGGAGCAAGGCATTAAGCCATCAGTGAAGGACTTTGCGACTGAGCCAGTGCACCAAAATGACTCATTTGCACTTCAAACACATCCGCCGATTACCCACTGACGGGGTGAACGGGTAACGTTTTTCCAAGGTTGTTGATTTATGCACCACCACACAGGCACCCGGTTCGAGCGTCCAGGCCAAACTAATCGGCGCAAAAGCCCCGTGCTTATGCGGTTTTCACGAGGTTTGCACGTTTTTCACAAAAAAAAGACATTCAGTTACCGAGTTGGGCGCGCTTGTTGCATTCATCCCCGTATCGTCGACAACGGCACCGGAATGGAAGCAGGTGTTTCGCGATAAAAAACACCAGCGGGTCAATACGAACCAGGGAAGACTTCAAACTTTGAAAGTAACGTTTTATGCGTTCTTTTAATGGCCTGAAAACAGTATTGAAGTTGTCAGCCTCGTTACATTGAGGCTGTGAAATTGCGACATGGACATAGCAATTTACGACCAGCTCGTAAAGAAGCTGAAAGGAAAGATGGGCCAGTATCGCCAATTATCGTCAGCGTGATATACCTTTGCGCCGACACAAAAAAGAAAGAGCCGCCCAGACAAAAATACAGGTGGGACGGCAGTACTCTTCCTAAACCAAAGGAGCAAATCACGATGCGCGTGATGAAGTGGAGCATGATCGCCCTGGCTGTTTCAGCAGGCACCTCGCAGTTCGCAATGGCGTCCTCCCAGGACGACGCAAAGGGCTTTGTTGAAGACAGCACTTTCAGCATCAATACCCGCGCACTGTATTTCAGCCGTGATTTCCGCAACAACCCGTCGGGCCCTGGCTCCCAGAGCCGCGCCGAAGAATCCGGTCTTGGCTTCAACGCGCTGTACTCTTCGGGCTTCACCCAAGGCACCATCGGTGTCGGTGTTGACGTGATCGGCCTGCTGGGCGTCAAGCTCGACAGCGGCAAGGGTCGTGCCGGCACGGGTCTGTTCCCAACCGGTTCCGACGGCCGCTCGCAAGATGATTACTCCAAAGGCGGCGCCGCCGTTAAGTTCCGTTTCTCCGATACGGTCCTGAAAATCGGTGACCAGTACACCACGGCCCCTGTGTTTGCTTCCGACGACAGCCGTCTGCTGCCTGAGCTGCCACAAGGTATCTCGATCACCAGCAACGAGATCAAGGGCCTGAAACTGGAAGGCGGTCACTTCACTTCCAGCATCGCGCAGAACCAGACCTACCATGACAGCCTGGGCCTGACGAAGACTGACTTCATCGGTGGCGTCTACGCATTTACCCCAGAGTTCACCGGCAGCCTGTACTACGCGAAAACCGAAGATTACTTCCGTAAGTACTACAGCAACCTGAACTGGACCCACGCGCTGAGCGATGACCAGTCGTTTGCCCTGGACTTCAACATCTACGACACCAAAAGCGTCGGCGATGCACTGCAACGCGCTGAGAAAGACAGCGCGCTGCCGCTTGAGCAACGGACCAAGCTCGACAACCGCGCATTCAGCTTGCAGGGTGCGTACACCATCGGCGCTCACACCTTCACACTGGCAGCCCAGAAAGTTACCGGCGACGGCGACTACGGCTACGGCGTAGACGGCGGCGGCACTGTGTTCCTGGCCAACTCCATCGCCCGTTCCGACTTCAACGCCGAAGGCGAGAAGTCCTACCAGGCGCGTTACGACATCAACATGGCGACCTTTGGCGTTCCTGGCCTGAGCTTCATGACTCGTTACGTAACGGGTAGCGGCGCCAACACCGCCACTACGTCGAACGGCAAAGAGTGGGAACGCGATATCGAAGCCAAATACGTGATCCAGAGCGGCCCGGCCAAAGACCTGAGCCTGCGTGTACGCCAAGCGACTTATCGCTCGTCTGATGGTGTTTACTACGGTTCCTCGTCTATCGACGAACTGCGTCTGATCGCGCAATACCCGCTGAACATCTTGTAATTGACGCTTTGATTACAACGATGACTTAAGGCTTCGGCCTTAAATAAAAAGCCGCCCCCTTGTGAACAAGGGGGCGGCTTTTTTATTGCTGTAGTGTTTCAGCGCCGGAACAACTAGCAAGCTAACTATCTAGTTTAATCGCAGCGCATCGAACCTGACCTATCGGCCAAGTTAGACACAGCGGGTTTGTATTATTTGGCTGCTGTTTCCTGCATCACGCGTATAACTCGTTGCGGAAATGGAATATCAATATTCGCCGCTTTTAAACGGTCGCGTGCCAGTTCATTGAACATGAACATCACGTCCCAATAATCCGAGGTCTTGGTCCAGCAACGCAGGGAAACCGTGATCGAGCTGTCGCCCAATGTCGAAACAACCGCCGCAGCGGCCGGGTCAGCCAGCACACGCGGGTCTTTCGCCAGCTCCAGCAGCACTTCACGGGCTTTCTGCAGATCAGCTTCATAGTCGACACCCACGTCAAACACCACCTTGCGGGTCGGCTGACGGTTGGTGTTGGTGATGATGCCGTTGGACAGGATGCCGTTAGGCACGATCACCGTCTTGTTGTCACCGGTACGCAGCACGGTGTGGAAGATCTGGATGCTGTCGACAGTACCCGAGGTGCCCTGGGCTTCGATCCAGTCACCAATGCGGAACGGGCGGAACAGCAGAATCAGCACACCGCCGGCAAAGTTGGCCAGGCTGCCTTGCAGTGCCATGCCAATCGCCAGGGTCGCACCTGCGATGGCAGCCACGAACGACGTAGTCTCGACGCCGATCATAGATGCCACGCTGACAACCAGCATGATCTTCAGCACGATATTCGCGATGCTCACCACAAAGCCTTGCAACGCCAGGTCGGCATTGCGCAAGGCCAGCAGGCGACCTATTTTGTGCGTGAGTTTATTGATCAGCCACCAGCCGACGACCAGGGTGATCACAGCCAACAGTACGCGGCTGCCGTATTCCATGATCATCGGAACCCAGGCTTGGGAGGCCTTCACCAAGTGATCCATTTCAGCATTCAAATCCATCTATCTTCTCCTGTTGCGCGGATGTGCGGCTTTATTGACTGCCTATAAACGCAAATGAGCCCCGAGGGGGCTCACGTGTGGGCGCAGGTTCTGGGGCGTGGGACGCCGAAAACGCCTTCAGGTTCCCGAAACGCCATCAGTCGCGGAAGTTATTGAACTGCAGCGGCATGTCGAACGTTTTGGCACGCAGGGCAGCGATAGCCTCTTGCAGGTCGTCACGTTTCTTGCCGGTAATACGCACCTGCTCACCCTGGATGGCGGCCTGCACCTTGAGCTTGGCATCCTTGACGTGGGCGACGATCTTCTTCGCCAGCTCCTTGTCGATGCCTTCCTTGAGCACGGCTTCCTGCTTCATCAGCTTGCCGGAGGCGTAGGCGTCCTTGATTTCAAGGCACTGCGCATCGATCTTGCGCTTGACCAGCGACAGCTTGAGGATCTCGATCATCGCTTCCAGCTGGAAGTCGGCTTCAGCGGTCAGGTTGACGGTCAGTTCCTTTTCCTTGAATTCGAAGCTGCCCTTGCCTTTCAAGTCATAGCGACGGTCGAGTTCCTTAACGGCGTTCTCGACGGCGTTGGTGACTTCGTGTTTGTCCAGTTCGGATACCACGTCGAACGAAGGCATGTCATATCTCCAATATAAGGGGCGGGTTCGTCGCGATGGAGCGCGCCCGAGTTAAAATGCCGGGGCATTATAGCGGTTCTTTCGTCGCGTTCACTGTGAGCGACCCTACGGAGTAAAAACTCATGTCGACCCCCTGGCATATTCTCGGCGCCGGCAGCCTGGGCACACTCTGGGCGGCACGGCTGGCGCGCGCCGGCGTGCCCGTGCGGTTGATCCTGCGCGACGACGCCCGGTTGGCCAGCTATCAGGCGGCCAAGGGGCTGACCCTGGTGGAGCACGGTGAAGCGCACACCTTCCCGGTGATCGTCGAAACACCCGACAGCCCGGAGCCGATTCATCGCCTGCTGGTGGCGTGCAAAGCCTACGACGCCCAAGGCGCCGTCGCGCAGCTGCAACACCGGCTCGCACCAGACGCCGAACTGATCCTGCTGCAAAACGGCCTCGGCAGCCAGGACGCGGTCGCCACGCAACTGCCCCAGGCGCGCTGCATCTTTGCCTCCAGCACCGAGGGCGCGTTCCGCGACGGCGACTGGCGTGTGGTGTTTGCCGGGCATGGCTACACCTGGTTGGGCGACGCGGGCCACCCTACCCCGCCGCTTTGGCTGGACGACCTGCACGCTGCCGGCATCCCCCATGAATGGAGCACCGATATTCTCACGCGCCTGTGGCGCAAGCTGGCGCTCAATTGCGCGATCAACCCTTTGACCGTGCTGCACCAATGCCGCAACGGTGGCCTGCAAGCTCACCAGTGTGAAGTCGCGACCCTGTGCGCCGAATTGGCCGAGTTGCTCGAATGCTGCGGCCAGCCCGCCGCCGCCGAGGATCTGCACAGCGAAGTGGAACGGGTGATCCAGGCCACCGCCGCCAATTACTCCTCCATGTACCAGGACGTGGCCAACGCCCGTCGTACCGAAATCAGCTACTTGTTGGGCTATGCTTGCCAGGCGGCCGCCCGTCACCAACTGAGCCTGCCGCATTTGCAACAGCTGCAAGTGCGCCTGGTCGAACAGTTACTTGCACGCGGATTGCCCCGCGACTGAGCCACGCGCTACCCTGCCCGCCTGTCTATTACCTGGGAAAACCCCGATGCCGCTGCGCCAGCGTCTAGAAAACCTACCGGTCGGGCAGAAACTGCTGGCCGCCCTGCTGGTGCTGCTGACCACCGTCTTGTTGGTGGCCAACCTGACCTTTATCAGCGCCGCCTACTGGATCTCCCAGGAAAGCATGGCGCCCCAGGCCTTGCAGGCCATCGGCCGGCTGGTGTCCAACCCGGCACTCGCCGCCGAAGCCCTTGAGTCCCCTGCCAAGGCCGAGGCCTTGCTCAACGAGCTGACCAGCTATTCGCCATTGCGCGCCGCCGCCCTGTACGACGGCGAAGGCAACCGCCTGGCGCAGATGCAACACGGTGATCGCCTGCACTTGCCGGACAACTACCGGCATATCGAAGCCTGGCGGGTGACCGAGTTTCGCAGCAACCAGATTATCACCCTGCCCCGCGCCGGCCAGCCGTCCGGGCACCTGCTGCTGGTGGCCAGCAGTGAGCTGCCGGTGGCCTTCTACACCGGCACGCTGACGGCCAGCCTCGGCATCCTGATTTTCAGCGTGTTGCTGTGGCTGATCATCGCCCGGCAGATCAAGCGCCTGATTACCCGGCCCATCCATGAGCTGGAAGAACTGTCCCGCCAGGTCACCCGCGAAGAGAACTACGCCCTGCGTGCCGGGCGTGGCAACCACGATGAAATCGGCAGCCTGGCCGAAGCCTTCAACACCATGCTGTCGCGTATCGAAGCCCGCGAGCAGCAGCTCAAACGCGCGCGGGATGACTCCCAGGCGGCCTACGACCAGGCCCAGGGCTTAGCCGAAGAGACGCGTCATACCAACCGCAAACTCGAACTCGAAGTCCAGGTTCGCAGCAAGATCGAGAAAAAACTCACCGGGTTTCAGAATTATCTGAACAGTATTATCGACTCGATGCCCTCTGCGCTGATCGCCCTGGACGAGCAACTCTATGTGACGCAGTGGAACCAGGAAGCCAGCGCGCTTTCCGGCACGCGCTTGGATGAAGCCCTGAACCAACCGATTTACCTGGCCTTCCAACCGCTCAAACCCTACCTGCCGCAGATCAAGGCCACCGTCGAACAGCACACGGTCGAGCGCATCGAGCGCGTCACCTGGGTCAAGGACGACGAGGCCAAGCATTACGCCCTGACCTTCTACCCGCTGACCGGCGGTGCCGGGCGTGGCGTGGTGATCCGTATCGATGACATCACCCAGCGCCTGTCCCTGGAAGAAATGATGGTGCAATCGGAGAAGATGCTTTCCGTCGGCGGCCTTGCTGCGGGCATGGCCCACGAAATCAATAACCCGCTGGGCGCGATCCTGCACAACGTGCAGAATATTCGCCGCCGACTGTCCCCCGACCTGCCCAGGAACCTCGAGCACGCCGAACAGGCGGGCATCGAGCTGGACATGGTCAACCGCTATCTCGAAGGCCGCGAAGTGCCGCAACTGCTCGACGGCATCCAGCAGGCCGGGGCGCGGGCGGCGAAGATCGTCACCCACATGCTCAGCTTCAGCCGCCTGAGCAACCGGCAGATGGCGCCCTGTGACCTCCCGGCGCTGATCGACCAGGCGGTTGAAATCGCCGGCAACGACTTCGACCTGGCGATCGGCTTCGACTTCAAGGGCCAGGCGATCATCCGCCAGTTCGACCCGCAACTGGGCCCGGTGCCGGGCACGGCCAACGAGCTGGAACAGGTGCTGCTCAACCTGCTGAAAAACGCCGCACAGGCGATTCATTTGCGTGAAGACGACAGCGAGCCGGGGCGCATCATCCTGCGCACCCGTCTTAACCCGCCGTGGGCGGAAATCCAGGTGGAGGACAACGGCATCGGCATGAGTGAAAACGTGCGCAAACGCACGTTCGAACCGTTCTTCACCACCAAGGAAATCGGCCAGGGCACCGGGCTCGGGCTGTCGGTGTCGTATTTCATCATCACCAACAACCACAAGGGCCAGATGGAAGTGCATTCCACCCTCGGCCAAGGCACGTGCTTCACCTTGCGCCTGCCCCTGGCCGGCAGCCAGATGCCGCCCCACGAACTTACCCAACTGGAGCACTGACCATGGGCTTTCGCCTGTCGAAGATTTACACCCGCACCGGCGACAAGGGCGAAACCGGCCTCGGTGACGGCCGCCGCGTGCCCAAGGACCACCCCCGTGTGGAGGCGATTGGCGAGGTCGATACGCTGAATAGCCAGCTGGGTTTGTTACTCGCAGGCCTTGAAGAACAAAGCGGCAAACATCCGGAATTGATGGATGTGATCGAGGTGCTTACACCCTGCCAGCATCGCCTGTTTGACCTGGGCGGTGAGCTGGCAATGCCGGTGTACAAGGCGTTGAATGCGGCGGAAGTGGATCGGCTGGAAGCCGCGATTGACCGCTGGAATGAGGAAGTGGGGCCGCTGGAAAACTTCATCCTGCCCGGTGGCTCAGCGCTGATTGCCCAAGCCCACGTATGCCGCAGCCTGGCGCGCAGTGCGGAGCGGCGTTGTCAGCATTTGAATGCGCTGGAGCCGTTGGAAGGGGTGGGGTTGGCGTATATCAATCGCTTGTCGGATTTGCTGTTTGTGGCGGCCAGGATAATCGCCAAGCGCCAGGGGATTGCGGAGATTTTGTGGCAGGCGGCCGCTAAGCCACACTGATGTTTTTTGGGTGATTGATCTGGCCGCTTCGCGAGCAAGCCCGCTTGT
>NZ_UTBG01000116.1 GCF_900580675.1 Pseudomonas viridiflava | reverse complement strand
CAACCAGAGCGATAGCGCCTTCAGCAGCCACGTTGCCTGCTTTCTTGGCAGCCTTGATGGCGCCCGAAGCACGCATGTCATCAATGGCTTTTTCGATGTCGCCGCCGGCCTTGGTCAAGGCCTTTTTGCAATCCATCATGCCTTCGCCGGTGCGCTCACGCAGTTCTTTAACCAACGCTGCAGTAATCTCTGCCATTTCAAAATCCTCTTGGATAGGTTTTCAACCATTCCACCCGATCAAACGGGCGATCAATTCTTCCCGAATCTCCGTTGTAGGCCGCCGCACGTTACAGAGCAATGATGCGCTGCCACAAGTGGGCGCCAACAAATGGTTTTCGAGGTGGCAAAAAGGGGGCCAAGCCCCCTTTTTGCTTACTGAGTCAACGCCAGGGCGTCAATTACTCAGCGGCAGCTACCGGAGCTTCTTCAACGAACTGCTCGGTACCACCAGCAACGTGGTTGCGACCACGGATTACAGCGTCAGCCATCGAACCCATGTACAGCTGGATAGCGCGGATTGCGTCATCGTTGCCTGGGATGATGTAGTCAACGCCTTCCGGGCTGCTGTTGGTATCGACTACGCCGATAACAGGGATGCCCAGCTTGTTGGCTTCGGTGATCGCGATGCGCTCGTGATCAACGTCGATAACGAACAGTGCGTCAGGCAGACCGCCCATGTCCTTGATACCACCCAGGGAACGATCGAGCTTTTCCAGGTCGCGAGTGCGCATCAGCGCCTCTTTCTTGGTCAGCTTGGCGAAAGTACCGTCTTCGGCTTGCACTTCAAGGTCACGCAGACGCTTGATGGAAGCACGGATGGTTTTGAAGTTGGTCAGCATGCCGCCCAACCAGCGGTGATCGACGTACGGCGAACCGCAACGTGCTGCTTCTTCAGCAACGATCTTGCCAGCGGAACGCTTGGTGCCGACGAACAGAATCTTGTTTTTGCCCTGGGCCAGGCGCTCTACGAAAGTCAGCGCTTCGTTGAACATTGGCAGGGTTTTTTCAAGGTTGATAATGTGGATCTTGTTACGCGCGCCGAAAATGTACTTACCCATTTTCGGGTTCCAGTAACGGGTCTGGTGACCGAAGTGCACACCGGCCTTCAGCATATCGCGCATGTTGACTTGGGACATGATAGTTCCTTAATAAGTCGGGTTTGGCCTCCACGTATCCCAATGACCAACCAGCGGCATTCGCCTCCGGCACCCAGGTCATCGTGTCGACACGTGTGTGGATTTAAGCTTTGCGGGGTATCCCCGGAAAGCGGCGCATTTTATACCATACGAAGGTGGAAAACGGAACACGCAATCATGTTTGGTGTGATTGGGGGGAATGTAAGCCTTTGAAAAGGCGCGAGGTGGACGTCTTAACGGGCTGTTCGGCTGGGTACCTATCCGTTGTTGTGGACATCGCTGGTTATGGTAGGTGATGCAGGGCACTCGGTTTTTCAGGAAAAACCAGTCGATACCATCGCAGGCAAGCCAGCTCCCACAGAAGGCAGATTTGTTTCAGCTCTGGATTTGTTTCTGCCCTGCGCTGTTGATCAGCTTCAACCACTCAAGCCGGCTGTCAGGACGCTGTGCTGTAGATCTTGATCGTGATCTTGATCTAAGGCGCCCCGTCAACCACGCTGGCCGAACTCAGGCTTGATCCGTGGGCCGCCGTAAGGGCGTAACCAATATCAGCCATCACCGCACCAATGGATACGCACCCATTCACAAAAGCCACCTTATAGAAAGAACCGATCACCAGACGCTCATGATTTGCCGCCATCGTCTGTTAGAATCGCGTTTTTTGGCGCTTGTGCGAATTCTTCAACCTTTTATCGCACGCCCGTAACCGTATTGATTTCAGCGCGTCGCGCTAGAGAGAGCCTGTAATGACCGTTAGCTTGAAAACCGCCGAAGACATCGCTGGCATGCGCATTGCCGGCAAACTGGCTGCCGACGTGCTGGAAATGATCGCCGAGCACGTCAAGCCCGGCGTCACTACCGAAACCCTGAACCAGATCTGCCATGACTATATTGTCAACGTGCAGGGCGCCATCCCTGCGCCGCTGAACTACAAGGGCTTCCCCAAGTCGATCTGCACCTCGGTCAACCACGTGGTCTGCCACGGGATTCCGGGCGACAAGCCGTTGAAGGACGGCGACACTCTGAACATCGATGTCACCGTGATCAAGGACCGCTACTTCGGCGACACCAGCCGCATGTTCCACGTCGGCACCGTGCCGGTCTGGGCCGAGCGCCTGTCCCAGGTCACCCAGGAATGCATGTACAAGGCCATCGAGATCGTCAAGCCTGGCTGCCGCCTGGGCGATATCGGTGAAGTGATCCAGAAGCACGCCGAAAAGAACGGCTTCTCGGTGGTCCGTGAGTTCTGCGGCCATGGCATCGGCACGGTCTTCCACGAAGAACCGCAGATCCTGCACTACGGCCGCGCCGGCACCGGCATGGAACTCAAGGCAGGCATGACCTTCACCATCGAGCCAATGATCAACCAGGGCAAGGCCGACACCAAGGTGCTGGGCGACGGCTGGACCGCCATCACCAAGGACCGCAAACTCTCGGCACAGTGGGAACACACCCTGCTGGTCACCGAAACCGGCTACGAGATCTTTACCCTGCGCGCCGACGATACGATTCCGCGCGTTTCGGCATAAGGGTTACCCAGGTTTTCCAAAGCTGTGTTGTGACCCACTGATATAGATAGAAAGGAAAGCCGATCGATGCCCCAGGTGGATCCCGAACTCTTCGACCGTGGCCAGTTCCAGGCCGAACTGGCATTGAAGGCGAGCCCCATCGCCGCCTTCAAGAAGGCTATCCGCCAGGCCCGCGAGGTGCTCGATGCGCGTTTTCGCAGTGGCCGGGACATCCGCCGGCTGATCGAGGACCGCGCCTGGTTCGTCGATAACATCCTGCAAAAGGCCTGGGAACAGTTCAGTTGGAGCGAAGACGCCGATATCGCCCTGGTGGCGGTCGGCGGCTATGGTCGCGGCGAACTGCACCCCTACTCCGACATCGACCTGCTGATCCTGCTGGACAGCGCCGATCATGAGATCTTTCGCGATTCCATCGAGCGTTTTCTGACGCTGTTGTGGGACATCGGCCTGGAAGTCGGCCAGAGCGTGCGCTCGGTGGACGAATGCGCCGTAGAAGCCCGCGCCGACCTTACGGTTATCACCAACCTGATGGAAAGCCGCACCATCGCCGGCCCGGAACGCCTGCGCCAGCGCATGCTCGAGGTCACCAGCACCGCGCACATGTGGCCGAGCAAGGACTTCTTCCTCGCCAAGCGCGCCGAGCAGAAGGCCCGGCACCATAAATACAACGACACCGAATACAACCTGGAACCCAACGTCAAAGGCTCGCCGGGCGGGCTGCGGGATATCCAGACGATTCTCTGGGTAGCGCGTCGACAGTACGGCACCCTGAACCTGCGCGCCCTGGCTGGCGAAGGCTTCCTGGTAGAAAGCGAAAACGCCCTGCTGGCCTCGTCCCAGGAGTTTCTGTGGAAGGTGCGCTACGCCCTGCATATGCTGGCCGGGCGTTCCGAAGACCGCCTGCTGTTCGACCACCAGCGCTCCATCGCCACCCTGCTCGGCTTTGAAGGCGAAGACGCGAAAACCAGCATCGAAAGCTTCATGCAGCAGTACTACCGAGTGGTCATGAGCATTGCCCAGCTCAGCGACCTGATCATCCAGCACTTCGAAGAAGTGATCCTGGCCCCCGAAGACGAAGCGCCGCCGCAGCCGATCAACTCGCGCTTCCAGCTGCACGACGGCTATATCGAGGCGCGCAACGACAACGTGTTTCGCCGCACCCCGTTCGCCATGCTCGAAATCTTCGTGCTGATGGCCCAGCAGCCGGACATCAAAGGCGTGCGCGCCGACACTATTCGCCTGCTGCGCGAAAACCGGCACCTGATCGACGACGATTTCCGTCACGATATCCGCAACACCAGCCTGTTTATCGAGCTGTTCAAATGCAAGTTCGGCATCCATCGCAACCTGCGGCGGATGAACCGTTACGGGATTCTCGGGCGCTACCTGCCGGAGTTCGGTTTTATCGTCGGGCAGATGCAGCACGACCTGTTCCACATCTATACCGTGGACGCCCACACCCTGAACCTGATCAAGCACCTGCGTAAGCTCCAATACACCCAGGTGTCAGAGAAATTCCCGCTGGCCAGTAAGCTCATGGCCAAGCTGCCCAAGCCGGAACTGATCTACCTGGCCGGCCTGTACCACGACATCGGCAAGGGCCGGCATGGCGATCACTCGGAGGTTGGCGCGGTCGATGCCGAAGCTTTCTGCCAGCGCCACCAGCTGCCGCTGTGGGACAGCCGCCTGATCGTGTGGCTGGTGCAGAACCACCTGGTGATGTCGACCACCGCCCAGCGCAAAGACTTGTCCGACCCGCAGGTGATCCATGACTTCGCCGGGATCGTCGGCGATGAGACCCACCTGGACTACCTGTACGTGCTGACCGTGTCCGACATCAATGCGACCAACCCGACCCTGTGGAACTCGTGGCGCGCGAGCCTGCTGCGCCAGCTGTACACAGAGACCAAGCGCGCGTTGCGTCGCGGCCTGGAAAACCCGGTAGACCGCGAAGAGCAGATCCGCCGCACCCAAAGTGCAGCCCTGGATATCCTGGTGCGCGGCGGCAACGACCCGGACGACGTCGAGCAACTCTGGTCGCAGCTGGGCGACGATTACTTCCTGCGCCACACCGCCGGCGATGTCGCCTGGCACAGTGACGCCATCCTGCAGCAGCCCGCCGATGGCGGCCCGCTGGTGCTGATCAAGGAAACCACCCAGCGCGAATTCGAGGGCGGCACGCAGATTTTCATCTACGCCCCCGACCAGCACGACTTTTTCGCCGTGACCGTGGCCGCCATGGACCAGCTCAACCTGAACATCCATGACGCCCGGGTCATCACCTCGAGCAGCCAGTTCACCCTCGACACCTATATCGTGCTCGACACCGAGGGCGAGTCCATCGGCGATAACCCGGCGCGGGTGAAAAAGATCCGCGAGGGCCTGACAGAAGCGCTGCGCAACCCGGACGACTACCCGACCATCATTCAGCGCCGGGTGCCGCGCCAGCTCAAGCATTTTGCCTTCGCGCCCCAGGTGACCATCTCCAACGACGCCCAGCGCCCGGTTACCGTGCTGGAGCTCAGCGCCCCTGACCGTCCTGGCCTGCTGGCGCGGGTCGGCGGGATCTTCCTGGAATTCGACCTGTCGTTGCAGAACGCCAAGATTGCGACCCTTGGCGAGCGCGTGGAAGACGTGTTCTTCATCACCGATGCCGACAACCAGCCGCTGTCCGACCCTGAACTGTGTCGCCGTTTGCAGGAAGCCATCGTCCAACAGTTGAGCGTGATCCAGGAGCCGGGCGTCGAGCTGACGCGCCTGACCATTTAACTTAATTTACATTCCCAGTGGGCACGGTTCCTGTGGGAGCTGGCTTGCCTGCGATGGCATCAGCACGGTGTAACGACACCACCGCGGTGCCCGCATCGCAGGCATGCCAGCTCCCACAGGGATGTGTTCAACGCGATAGAGGCTCTCATGAACAACGCTCTGAACCAGTTGCAACCCTACCCGTTCGAGAAATTGCGCGCCCTGCTGGGCAGCGTCACGCCAAACCCGGACAAACGCCCGATTGCGTTGTCCATCGGCGAACCCAAGCACACCTCTCCGCAGTTCGTCGCCGACGCCCTGGCCAACAATCTCGACCAGATGGCGGTGTACCCGACCACCCTGGGCATACCGGCCCTGCGCGAGGCCATCGGCACCTGGTGCGAACGCCGCTTTAACGTGCCCAAGGGCTGGCTGGACCCGGCGCGCAATATTCTGCCGGTCAACGGCACCCGTGAAGCACTGTTCGCCTTTACCCAGACCGTGGTCAACCGTGGCGACGATGCGCTGGTGGTCAGCCCGAACCCGTTCTATCAGATCTACGAAGGCGCCGCGTTCCTGGCCGGAGCCAAGCCGCACTACCTGCCGTGCCTGGACGAAAACGGCTTCAACCCGGATTTCGATGCGGTGTCCCCGGACATCTGGAAACGTTGCCAGATCCTGTTCCTGTGCTCACCCGGCAACCCGACAGGCGCACTGATCCCGGTCGACACCCTGAAAAAACTGATCGCCCTGGCCGACGAATACGACTTCGTGATCGCCGCCGACGAGTGCTACAGCGAACTGTATTTTGACGAACAAACCCCGCCGCCGGGCCTGCTCAGCGCCTGTGTGGAACTGGGCCGCCAAGACTTCAAGCGCTGCGTGGTGTTCCACAGCCTGTCCAAGCGTTCCAACCTGCCGGGCCTGCGCTCCGGGTTTGTGGCCGGTGATGCCGAAATTCTCAAGGCTTTCCTGCTGTACCGCACCTACCACGGCTGCGCGATGCCGGTGCAAACCCAGCTGGCCAGCATCGCCGCCTGGCAGGATGAAGCCCACGTGCAGGCCAACCGTGACCTGTATCGCGAGAAATTCGACGCCGTGCTGGCGATCCTCAAGCCGGTACTGGATGTGCAGAACCCGGACGGTGGTTTTTATCTATGGCCAAATGTAAAAGGTGACGACGCCGCCTTCTGCCGCGATCTGTTCGTGGAAGAACACGTGACCGTGGTGCCGGGCTCGTACCTGTCGCGGGACGTGGACGGCACCAACCCCGGCGCCGGTCGCGTGCGCTTGGCGCTGGTTGCGCCATTGGGCGAGTGCGTGGAAGCGGCCGAGCGGATTCGCGCGTTTATCCAACGTCGCCGGTAAAACCCCGCCGGGTCATTTCACATGACCCAGGTTCGCTTCACTCATATCGAGGTCCGCCAATACCTCCCTCAACACGTCATCACCGATCTGGTGGTGACGGCTCAAGCTGTACAACTCCAATCGCTGCGCGCGCAGGGCCTTGAGCCGCAGCTTGCGTTCAAGCAGGTCCATTTGCTGCGCCAGCGCCTGGGCCTCGGCCGAGTCATTGAACACGTCCAACTGATGCCGGTACTCCGACATCAGCCGCGCCTTGAGCTCGGTGGCGAGTGCGGCCTGGGCGGCGTCCCGGGCGTCGGTTTCAGCAGTCTCTTCAGCCTCCAGGGCACGGATCGCGGCCACGGCGGTCTTCTTCCAGGCTTCGCGCACTTCGTTGTGGCGCTTTTCGTCCGGGCTTTTCTCGATACCGCGCAACAGCAGCGGCAACGCGATGCAGGCCGCGACCAGCGACAGCAGGATCACACCGGCGGCGATGAAGATCAGCAGGTCACGCTCGGGGAAGTCCTGCCCCGGCGCCAGCAGCAAAGGCACCGACATCACACCGGCCAGGGTCACGGCACCGCGTACGCCGCCGACGGTCAACAGCCAGCAGGACCGGGCGGTCGGCACCAGCGTAAGCTCACTTTTCCCACGAATCCGGCGCAATAACCCCGACAGCCGCCAGATGCTCTGCACCCAGATAAAACGCAACACCACCAGCACCAGGAAAATCGCAATCACATCCAGGCAGCGATAGAACAAGGCTGGCCACAGCGTAGGCTCATGGCTGACGACCGCCTTGATGATGTCCGGCAACTGCAGGCCCAGCAGCAGGAAAATCAGGCCATTGAAGGCAAACTCCAGCAGCGACCAGACGCTGCGGTTGAGCAAGCGCGTGCTGGTCTGGCGTGGCAGCAGGTCGAGCCAGCTTTGCATCATGCCCGCCGCGACGGCCGACAAGATGCCCGATGCGCCCAGGCGTTCAGCCAGCACGTACGCGGCAAACGGCAATAGCAGCATGAACACCACGTGGGTAGCCGGGTCGTCCCAGCCACGCGCAATCATCCAGGCGCGCAGGCGGCCGACCAGCCAACTCAAGGCCACGCCAACGGCCAGGCCACCCACGGCCACCAGCACGAAGGTCAGGCTCGCGTCGGCCAGGGAGAACACCCCGGTCAACGCCGCGGCCAGGGCGAACTTGAAGGTCACCAGGCCCGATGCATCATTCATCAAGGCCTCGCCTTGAAGCATGTGCATCAGCGGCGTTGGCAAACGATTCTGGGCAATGGCCGACACCGCCACGGCATCCGTCGGTGATAAAACAGCCGCGAGGGCGAAGGCTACCGGCAACGGGATCGTAGGCAGAATCCAATGTATGAAGTAACCGGCACCCACCACCGTGAACAGCACCAGCCCCACCGCCAACGTCAGGATGGGTCCACGCAGGCGCCACAGCTCGCGCTTGGGCATGCGCCAGCCATCGGAAAACAATAGCGGGGGCAGGAACAGAAACAGGAACAACTCCGGGTCCAGCGCCACGTGCAGCCCCAGCGTGGGCCAGGCCAGCAAGGCGCCGGCGGCGATCTGCACCAGAGGCAACGGCAGAGGAATGACACGCCCGACAAGGCGCGAAACGCTGACCAGCATCAGCAGGATAAGAACGGTGTAGGCGGTTTGCATAACGCGGGTTTCCCGGACAATCGACTTGCAACGACACACATCAGGCAACAATTGGCCGTTGAAGTGCCATATTACCCAGCTATGTTACGCGCTGGCTTTTGCACAAAAGTCGCACGGCGCAGCGCCAGGGCGCCGAGGATCGGCACCCAAACCCGCTGGTCGTGGCATAATCCGTGACCTTTCATTTTCATTCGTCCAAAAGGGGGCAATTCCTTGACCGCTTCAAGCAAAACGTTGCACCTTTTCGGCATAAAAGCCTGCGACACCATGAAAAAGGCGCGCACCTGGCTCGATGAGCAGGGTGTCAGCTATGAGTTCCATGACTACAAAACGGCCGGTATCGACCGCGAACACTTGACCCAATGGTGCAACGAGCACGGTTGGCAGGTGGTTTTGAACCGTGCGGGCACCACCTTTCGCAAACTCGAAGACGAACGCAAAGCCGATCTCGATCAGTCGAAAGCCATTGAATTGATGCTCGCACAACCCTCGATGATCAAGCGCCCCGTGCTCGATATCGGTGACAGAACCCTGATTGGCTTCAAGCCAGATAGTTATTCGGCGGCCCTCAAGTAGGCCAGCCATTCCATTTTTGTAGAGGTAACAGCATGTCCAATTCCCTGTTCAGCCTGGGCTTCGGCGTCGGCACTCAGAACCGCCAAGGTGCTTGGCTGGAAGTGTTTTACGCGCAACCCTTGCTCAACCCGTCGGCTGAAATCGTCGCCGCCATCGCACCGGTCCTCGGCTACAGCGAAGGCAACCAGGCGATCACCTTCACCGTGAGCCAGGCCCTGCAAATGGCTGACGCGCTCAAGGGCGTCGACGCTGCCCAGGCCGCGCTGCTCAGCCGCCTGGCCGAAAGCCATACGCCGCTGGTCGCCACCCTGCTGGCCGAAGACGCCGCACTGACTTCCACGCCTGAGGCCTACCTCAAGCTGCACCTGCTGTCCCATCGCCTGGTCAAGCCGCACGGCCTGAGCCTGGCCGGTGTGTTCCCGCAGTTGCCGAACGTGGCGTGGACCAGCCAGGGCGCGATCGACATCAATGAACTGGCCGAACGCCAACTGGAAGCGCGCCTGCGTGGCGACCTGCTGGAAGTGTTCTCGGTGGACAAGTTCCCGAAAATGACCGACTACGTGGTGCCGAGTGGCGTGCGTATCGCTGATGCCGCGCGTATCCGCTTGGGCGCCTACGTGGGCGAAGGCACCACCGTGATGCACGAAGGTTTCGTCAACTTCAACGCCGGCACCGAAGGCCCGGGCATGATCGAAGGCCGTGTATCGGCCGGCGTGTTCGTGGGCAAGGGCTCGGACCTGGGCGGCGGCTGCTCCACCATGGGCACCCTGTCGGGCGGCGGCAACATTGTGATCAAGGTTGGCGAAGGCTGCCTGATCGGCGCCAACGCCGGTATCGGTATCCCGTTGGGCGACCGCAACACCGTGGAATCGGGCCTGTACGTGACGGCCGGGACCAAGGTTGCGCTGCTGGACGAGCAAAACCAGCTGGTTAAAGTGGTCAAGGCGCGCGAGCTGGCCGGCCAACCGGACCTGCTGTTCCGCCGCAACTCCGAGACCGGTGCCGTGGAGTGCAAAACCCACAAATCGGCCATCGAACTGAACGAAGCGCTGCACGCTCACAACTAAGCAGCCACTCGATGCCACTAGCGGGTCGCGCCTCTAAAGGGCGGCCCGCTTATACGAGTCTTGATCACCATGCTTGTGCCCTCCCCCTGGCGCGCCGATTTCCCGGCCATCGCCACCCTGCAACGGCAAGACCAGACCTATCTGGACAACGCCGCCACCACGCAAAAACCCCAAGCCCTGTTGGACGCGATCAGCCATTACTACGCCAATGGCGCAGCCAATGTGCACCGTGCCCAGCATTTACCGGGCGCCCACGCGACACAGGCCTTCGAGGACAGCCGCAGCAAGGTTGCGCAGTGGTTGAATGCAGATCACAGCGGGCACATCGTGTTTACCCACGGCGCGACGTCTGCGCTGAACCTCCTGGCCTATGGCCTTGAGCACTTATTCAATGCGGGCGATGAAATTGTCATCAGCGCCCTGGAACACCACGCCAACCTGCTGCCCTGGCAGCAATTGGCCAAACGCCGCGCGCTGAGCCTGGTGATCTTGCCCCTCGGCGATGACGGCGTGATTGACCTGCAAGCCGCCGCCGAGTTGATCGGCCCGCGTACGCGCCTGCTGGCGGTGAGCCAGCTGTCCAACGTGCTCGGCGCCTGGCAACCGCTGGAAGCCCTGCTGGCCCTGGCCAAGGCGCACGGCGCGCTGAGCGTGGTCGACGGCGCGCAAGGTATCGTGCATGGCCGCCACGACGTGCAGGCCCTGGGCTGCGACTTTTATGTGTTTTCCAGCCACAAGCTGTACGGCCCGGACGGCGTCGGCGTGCTGTTTGGCCGCAACGAAGCCCTGCACCACCTGCGCCACTGGCAGTTTGGTGGCGAGATGGTGCAGCAGGCCGATTACCACAGCGCCAGCTTTCGCCCTGCCCCGCTGGGTTTCGAGGCCGGCACGCCGCCGATTGCCAGTGTGATCGGCCTGGGCGCCAGCCTGGATTACCTGAGTTCGCTCGACCACACAGCCGTCATCGCGCATGAAGCAGCGCTGCACGACTACCTGCTGCGCGGGCTGAAAGCGCGCAATGGCGTGCGCGTGCTGGGCGCACCGCAGGTGGCACTGGTCAGTTTTGTGGTGGACGGCGTGCACAACGCCGACCTCGCGCACCTGCTGACCGAGCAAGGCATTGCCGTACGCGCGGGGCACCATTGCGCGATGCCGTTGCTCAAGGCCATGCAGTTGTCAGGGGCGATCCGCGTGTCCCTGGCGCTGTACAACGACTCCGATGACCTGGAGCGCTTTTTTGAAGCGCTGGACCAGGCGCTGGACATGCTGCGATGAGCCTGCCGGTGGAGGCAGTGGCGGCACTGGAGGCCTTTCAGGCCGTCGGCAGTTGGGAGCAACGCGCGCGAATGCTGATGCAATGGGGCGAGCGGCTGCCGGCGTTGGCGGATGCAGACCAGGTTGATGCGAACCTTGTGCAAGGCTGCGAAAGCCTGGTGTGGCTGGTCGGCCGCTTGCAGGACGGCCATTGGCAGTTTGCTGCGAGCAGCGAGGCGCGGATGATTCGGGGGCTGGTGGCGTTGCTGCTGGCGCGGGTCAACGGATTGTCGGCGGCCGAGCTGCAGGCGGTTGATTTGCCGGATTGGTTCAACCAGTTGGGGCTTTCCCGCCAACTGTCAACGTCGCGAAGCAATGGCCTCAATGCAGTCCTGCAGCGCATGAGAGACCTGAGTCGTACCCAAAACCAAATGTAGAAGCTGGCTTGTGTGGGAGCTGGCCCCACACACAGTTTGATCTGTGGTTGACGATGATATTTAAGCGGGCTTGACCCGCTCCGACGGCCTGCGCACCCCAGCCACAATCTTGTCCACCGCCTTCGTCGCCGCCACCATGCCGAAGCTTGCCGTAACCATCATCACCGCGCCAAACCCGCCGGCGCAGTCCAATTTCACCCCGTCCCCCACAAAACTCTTCTGCAAACAGATGCTGCCGTCCGGCTTCGGATAGCGCAGCTGCTCGGTGGAAAACACGCACGGCACGCTGTAATGGCGGGTCACCGTGCGCGAGAAACCGTAATCACGACGCAAGGTGGAGCGCACTTTCGAGGCCAGAGGGTCGTTGAACGTGCGGTTCAGGTCGCAGACCTGGATCAGCGTCGGGTCGATCTGCCCGCCCGCTCCGCCGGTGGTGATGATCTGGATCTTGCGGCGCTTGCACCAGGCGATCAGCGCGGCCTTGGCGTTGACCGCGTCGATGCAGTCGATCACGCAATCGATGTTCGGCGTGATGTATTCGGCCATGGTGTCGCGGGTCACGAAGTCGGCCACCGCGTGCACGGTGCAATCGGGGTTGATGCCGCGCAGGCGCTCGGCCATCACCTCGACCTTGGGTTTGCCCACAGTGCTGTCCAGCGCGTGCAACTGGCGGTTGCTGTTGCTGACGCAGACATCGTCCAGGTCGAACAGCGAAATCTCGCCCACCCCGCACCGGGCGATGGCTTCCGCCGCCCACGAGCCCACGCCGCCGACGCCGACGATCGCCACATGGGCCGCTTTCAAGCGTTCCAGGCCTTCTATGCCATACAAGCGGGCGACGCCTGCAAACCGCGGATCTTCTGTGCTCATGACCATTACCCCAAAAACCGGCGCGCATTATGGACTACACAGCGACAAGTTCGAAGCTACAAGCTACAAGTTAAGAACTTAGGTGTACTTTCGCTGCCCAATGTCCGGTTTTTCTCGGCTTGCTGTACGGTCAGTGAAAAGCCGGTGTAGGATGCGCGCCGTTCGGCGTTGGCCGACACCTCTTTTCGTTCCACACCCTTTGGAACCCGAAATAGCCATGTCTTCGCGTAAATTTGGACTCAACCTGGTGGTAGTGCTGGCAATTGCCGCGCTCTTCACCGGCTTCTGGGCGCTGATCAACCGCCCGGTCACCACACCCAACTGGCCAGAGCAGATCTCCGGGCTCTCTTACTCGCCGTTTCAGCAGGGCCAGTTCCCACAGAAAAACCAGTTCCCGACTGACGAGCAGATGCGCCAGGACCTGGCGATCATGAGCAAGCTGACGGACAACATCCGAACCTACTCGGTCGACGGCACGTTGGGCGATATCCCCAAGCTGGCGGAAGAGTTCGGCCTGCGGGTGACCCTGGGCATCTGGATCAGCCCGGACCTGGAACGCAACGAGCGTGAAATCCAGCGCGCCATCGAGATCGCCAACAACTCGCGCAGCGTGGTGCGGGTGGTGGTCGGAAACGAAGCCGTATTCCGTAAGGACATCACGCCTGAAGCACTGATCGTACTGCTGGACCGGGTGCGCGCCGCCGTGAAAGTGCCGGTAACCACATCCGAGCAATGGGACATCTGGGAAAAGAACCCGCAACTGGCCAAGCACGTCGACCTGATCGCCGCGCACATCCTGCCGTTCTGGGAATATATTCCGATGGACAAGGCCGGCCAGTACGTACTCGACCGCGCCAAGGACCTGAAAAAACTGTTCCCGAAAAAGCCGCTGCTGCTGTCGGAAGTTGGCTGGCCGAGTAACGGACGTATGCGAGGGGGCAACGAAACGTCGCCGGCCGACCAGGCGATTTACCTGCGCACGCTGGTGAATAAGCTGAACCGCCAGGGCTACAACTACTTCGTGATCGAGGCGTTCGACCAGCCGTGGAAAGTCAGCGACGAAGGCTCGGCCGGCGCTTACTGGGGTGTGTTCAACGGCGCACGCCAGCAGAAATTCAACTTTGAAGGCCCGGTGGTGGCGATCCCGCAATGGCGCGTGCTTGCCATCGGCTCGGTGGTGCTTGCGCTGCTGTCGCTGACGTTGCTGATGATCGACGGCTCGGCCCTGCGCCAGCGGGGCCGGACCTTCCTGACCTTTATCGCGTTCCTCTGCGGCTCGGTATTGGTGTGGATCGGCTACGACTACAGCCAGCAATACAGCACCTGGTTCAGCCTGACGGTCGGTATCTTGCTGGCACTCGGCGCGCTCGGCGTGTTTATCGTATTGCTGACCGAAGCCCATGAACTGGCCGAAGCGGTGTGGACCCACGAGCGCCGACGTGAATTCCTGCCGGTCGAAGGGGATTCGGACTACCGCCCGAAAGTGTCGATCCATGTGCCGTGCTACAACGAGCCGCCGGAGATGGTCAAACAGACCCTCGACGCCCTGGCCGCGCTGGATTACCCGGACTACGAAGTCCTGATCATCGACAACAACACCAAGGACCCGGCGGTGTGGGAGCCGGTGCGCGATTACTGCGAAACCCTCGGCCCGCGTTTCAAGTTCTTCCACGTCGCACCCCTGGCCGGTTTCAAGGGCGGCGCGCTGAACTACTTGATCCCGCACACCGCCAAGGATGCCGAGGTGATCGCGGTGATCGACTCGGACTACTGCGTGTCGCCGAACTGGCTCAAGCACATGGTGCCGCACTTTGCCGACCCGAAAATCGCCGTGGTGCAGTCGCCGCAGGATTACCGCGACCAGAACGAAAGCACGTTCAAGAAGCTCTGCTACGCGGAGTACAAAGGCTTCTTCCATATCGGCATGGTCACCCGTAACGACCGTGACGCGATCATCCAGCACGGCACCATGACCATGACCCGGCGCTCGGTGCTCGAAGAACTGGGCTGGGCCGATTGGTGCATCTGTGAAGACGCCGAACTGGGCCTGCGGGTATTCGAGAAAGGCCTGTCGGCGGCGTATTACCACGACAGCTACGGCAAGGGCTTGATGCCGGATACCTTCATCGACTTCAAGAAACAGCGTTTCCGCTGGGCCTACGGCGCGATCCAAATCATCAAGCGCCACACCGCCAGCCTGCTGCGCGGCAAAGGCACCGAGCTGACCCGCGGCCAGCGTTATCACTTCCTCGCAGGCTGGTTGCCGTGGGTGGCGGATGGCATGAACATTTTCTTCACCGTTGGCGCACTGTTGTGGTCGGCGGCGATGATCATCGTGCCGACCCGGGTCGACCCGCCGCTGCTGATTTTCGCGATCCCGCCGTTGGCGCTGTTCGTGTTCAAGGTGGGCAAGATCATCTTCCTGTACCGCCGAGCAGTGGGCGTAAACCTCAAGGACGCATTCTGCGCGGCCCTGGCCGGGTTGGCGTTGTCACACACCATCGCCAAAGCGGTGCTGTATGGCTTCTTCACCACCAGTATTCCGTTCTTTCGTACACCGAAAAACGCGGATAACCACGGCTTCTGGGTGGCGATTTCCGAAGCCCGCGAAGAAATGTTCATCATGCTGCTGTTGTGGGGCGCGGCGCTGGGGATCTACCTGGTGCAGGGCCTGCCGAGCAATGACATCCGCTTCTGGGTAGTGATGCTGCTGGTGCAATCGCTGCCGTATGTGGCGGCGCTGATCATGGCGTTCCTCTCATCGCTGCCGAAACCGGCGCCGAAGGTCGAGCCGGCGACGACTGAGTAAAAACTTGCGCAATGCACTAAACGGCGGCCTCTGGCCGCCGTTTTGCTATAAGATAACGGCCCTTTTGTGAGACTTGGCCACGCCCTGCTTTCTGTGGGAGCTGGCTTGCCTGCGATGCAGACGCCGCGGTCTTTCAGGTACACCGCGGCGATGCTATCGCAGGCAAGCCAGCTCCCACATTAGATTTGCGTCTATTCAGGTTGTGTATTCCACATTCGTCCTGCGCCCATAACACGCTTCCGGAGTTCCCCCATGACGGCCCATGCCGACCTTTCGCCGACCCTTCAACTTGCCATCGACCTGATCCGTCGCCCCTCGGTGACGCCGATCGACGCCGACTGCCAGAAGCTGATGATGCAGCGCCTGGGCGACGCCGGGTTCAAGCTGGAACCGATGCGCATCGAGGACGTGGACAACTTCTGGGCCACCCATGGCAAGCACGACGGTCCGGTGCTGTGCTTTGCTGGCCACACCGACGTGGTGCCGACCGGCCCGGTGCAGGCCTGGCAGAACGACCCGTTCGACGCGCTGATCGACGAACACGGCATGCTCTGCGGGCGTGGCGCGGCGGACATGAAAGGCAGCCTGGCCGCGATGCTGGTGGCCGCCGAGCGTTTCGTCACTGACTACCCGGACCACAAGGGTTCGGTGGCCTTCCTGATCACCAGCGATGAAGAAGGCCCGGCGCACCACGGCACCAAAGCGGTCATCGAGCGGTTCAAGGCGCGCAATGAGCGTATGGACTGGTGCATCGTCGGCGAGCCGTCGAGCACTACCCTGGTCGGCGATGTGGTCAAGAACGGCCGTCGCGGCTCCCTCGGCGCGACCCTGACCGTGCGCGGTGTGCAGGGCCACGTGGCTTACCCGCACCTGGCGAAGAACCCGATCCACCTGGCCGCACCGGCCCTGGCGGAACTCGCCGCCGAGCATTGGGACGACGGCAACACCTTCTTCCCGCCGACCAGCTTCCAGATTTCCAACCTCAATTCCGGCACCGGCGCCACCAACGTGATCCCCGGTGACCTGACGGCGGTGTTCAACTTCCGTTTCTCCACCGAATCCACCGTCGAAGGCCTGCAACAGCGGGTTGCGGCGATTCTCGACAAGCACGGCCTGGACTGGCACGTGGACTGGGCGCTGTCCGGCCTGCCGTTCCTCACCGAGCCGGGCGCGTTGCTGGATGCGGTATCGGCCAGTATCAAGGCGATCACTGGTCGCGAGACCAAGGCCTCTACCAGCGGCGGCACCTCGGATGGGCGCTTTATCGCCACCCTCGGCACCCAAGTGGTCGAGCTGGGCCCGGTCAACGCGACGATCCACCAGGTCAACGAACGCATCCTGGCCAGCGACCTCGATGTGCTGACCGAAATCTATTACCAGACCCTGATCAAGTTGCTCGCCTGATGCTCGCCTGCCCCATTTGCAGCGCCCCGCTCAACGCGGTCGACAATGGCGTGGCGTGCCCGGCCGGGCACCGTTTTGACCGTGCGCGCCAGGGTTATTTGAACCTGTTGCCGGTGCAGCACAAAAACAGCCGCGACCCGGGCGACAACCTGGCCATGGTCGAGGCGCGCCGCGACTTCCTCAACGCCGGGCACTACGCCCCGGTGGCCAGGCGCCTGGCCGAGCTGGCCGCCGAACGCGCGCCGCAGCGCTGGGTCGACATCGGCTGCGGCGAGGGTTACTACACCGCGCAAATCGCCGACGCCCTGCCCGATGCCGACGGCTACGCGCTGGACATCTCCAAGGAAGCGGTCAAGCGCGCCTGCAAGCGCAACCCGGCGCTGACCTGGTTGATCGCCAGCATGGCACGCGTGCCGTTGGCCGATGCCAGCTGCCAATTCCTCGCCAGTGTTTTCAGCCCGCTGGACTGGCAAGAGGCCAAGCGCCTGCTCAGCCCGGGCGGCGGCTTGATGAAGGTCGGCCCTACAGCCGGCCACCTGATGGAGCTGCGCGAGCGTTTGTACGACGAAGTGCGCGAGTACACCGACGACAAGCATCTGGCCCTGGTGCCGGACGGCATGAGCCTGGCGCACAGCGAAACCCTTGAGTTCACCCTGAGCCTGGCCGAGCCCAGGGACCGCGCCAACCTGCTGGCGATGACGCCCCACGGCTGGCGCGCGAGTGCCGAACGCCGTGCACAAGTGATCGAGGCGGCCGAGCCGCTGCTGGTCACGGTGTCGATGCGCTACGATTATTTCGTGCTTCAATAACCGACTTTTCCGCGAATGGATTTTCGAATCCCGCAATGAGGAACATCCATGCGCCAACCTGATATCGAGATTTACCTGAAGGACGCCGACGTCGACTACAAGGCCATCGCCGCCTGGCTGGGTGCCGCCCTGGGCCCGTGCACCGACTGGGTCCAGCGGGGCCAGACCTACAAGTGCACGGCCGGCAGCGTGCCCGTCACCTGGCTGCCCAAAGCCGTAGGCAAATGGAACAGTCTGTACCTGGAAAGTGACCAGACGCCGTGGGAAGACGACATCGCCTGCGCCCGCGCCGCGTTTGCCGCGCTGAACGTCGAAGTGCGTTGCGCACCGGGCAGCTGGGTCGAGGAAGAAGGTGAGGAAAGCGCTGACACCTGGATTCGGATCAGCGAAGACGGTGAAGAGCAGATCACCTGGAAAACGGCATAACCTCGATTTGTGAACCCAATCAAAATGTGGGAGCGGGCTTGCTCGCGAAAGCGGTGGGTCAGTCACCTTTATACTGACTGACACCCTGCTTTCGCGAGCAAGCCCGCTCCCACATGGGTTCAGCGGTGTAGCAAAAATTCAGGTTAAAGACCGACCACATCCTCCGCCTGCAACCCCTTCTCGCCGGTCACCACGGCGTACTCCACCTGCTGGCCTTCGGCCAACGAGCGGTGGCCGTCACCGCGAATGGCGCGGTAGTGCACAAACACATCCTTGCCATCTTCGCGTTGAATGAAGCCATAGCCTTTTGCATCGTTGAACCACTTCACATTGCCGGTTTCGCGCGTTGCCATCTGTCTTACTCCCACATGCATTTTTATTGTTGAGCTGGTCGCAGTTGAACTGCCGAGTATATGACAGGCTCAAAAACGATCAACTCAAGTTTACATCGCTGCTTTTTTGCCGATTTTCGGCGAATACGGCACACTACCCGCCCGAGCGCCTGCTCGGTTTTTTCCACTTGAAGCAGTTCGCCTATGACCCGCTCCCCGTTTCGCCGTCTGGTGTTTGGCACCTTGCGCCGACTGTTGTACCTCTGGGTTCGCTCGGAGACGATCAACCAGTCGTCCCTTACCCTTAACCTGGACCGCAGCCGGCCGGTGTTTTACGTCCTGCAATCGCCCTCCCTCAGCGAACTGGCCGTGGTCGATGCCGAGTGCACCAAGGCCGGCCTGCCGCGCCCGGTGCTGCCGGTATCGGTGGGCCCGCTGATGGAACCGGCGGCGTTCTTCTACCTCACGCCCGAGCCGGACTGGCTCGGCCGCCAGGACAAGCGCGGCGCGCCGCCGACCCTGACCCGCCTGGTCAATACCCTGAGCGAGCACGCCGAAGAGAATGCACAAATCATTCCGGTCAGCGTGTTCTGGGGGCAATCCCCCGAGAGCGAATCCAGCCCATGGAAACTGCTGTTTGCCGACAGCTGGGCCGTCACCGGGCGCCTGCGCCGCTTGCTGAGCATCCTGATCCTGGGGCGCAAGACCCGTGTGCAATTCTCCGCGCCCATCAACCTGCGTGAATTGATCGAGCACAATAAAGGTCACGAACGCACCGTACGCATGGCCCAGCGCATCCTGCGTGTGCACTTTCGTAACCTGAAGACCGCGGTGATCGGGCCCGACTTGTCGCACCGGCGCAACCTGGTGAAGGGCCTGGTGAACATGCCGCTGGTGCGCCAGGCCATCGCCGACGAGGCCGAGCGCGAAAAGATCTCCCCGGAAAAAGCCAAGGCCCAGGCCCTGCGCTACGGCAACGAGATCGCCTCGGACTACACCTACACCGCGATCCGCTTCCTGGAAGTGGTGCTGAGCTGGTTCTGGAACAAGATCTACGACGGCATCAAGGTCAATAACATCGAAGGTGTGCAAAAGGTTGCCCAGGGCTACGAGGTGATCTACGTCCCGTGCCACCGCAGCCACATCGACTACCTGCTGCTTTCGTACCTGCTGTTCAAGAACGGCCTGACCCCACCGCATATCGCCGCGGGCATCAACCTGAACATGCCGGTGATCGGCAGCCTGCTGCGCCGAGGCGGTGCGTTTTTCATGCGCCGCACCTTCAAGGGCAACCCGCTGTACACCTCGGTGTTCAACGAGTACCTGCACACCCTGTTCACCAAGGGCTTTCCGGTGGAGTATTTCGTCGAAGGCGGACGCTCGCGCACCGGGCGCATGCTGCAGCCGAAGACCGGCATGCTGGCGATCACCCTGCGCAGTTTCCTGCGCTCTTCGCGCATGCCGATCGTGTTCGTACCGGTGTATATCGGCTATGAGCGCGTGCTCGAAGGCCGTACTTACCTCGGCGAACTGCGTGGCGCGAGCAAGAAGAAAGAATCGATCTTCGATATTTTCAAAGTGGTCGGCGCGCTGCGGCAGCGCTTTGGCCAGGTCGCGGTCAACTTCGGCGAGCCGATCAAGCTGGCCGAGTTCCTCGACGCCGAGCAGCCGGATTGGCGCTCCCAGGAACTGGGGCCGAACTACAAACCGGCCTGGCTGAATGAAACCACCAACCGCCTCGGCGAACAGGTGGCGCGCCATTTGAACGAAGCAGCGGCGGTCAACCCGGTCAACCTGGTGGCGCTGGCGCTGTTGTCCACCACGCGCCTGGCCCTGGACGAACAGGCCATGGCCCGCCAGCTCGACCTGTACCTGGCGCTGCTGCGCCAAGTGCCTTATTCGCCACACACCACCTTGCCCGAAGGCGATGGCCTGGCGCTGATCAAGCACGTCAAGGACATGGACCTGCTGTCGGAGCAGAGTGATGCCCTGGGCAAGATCTTGTACCTGGACGAGCAGAACGCCGTCCTGATGACCTACTACCGCAACAACGTGCTGCACATCTTCGCCCTGCCGGCGCTGCTCGCGAGTTTCTTCCAGAGCAGCTCGCGGATGAGCCGCGAGCAGATCCTGCGCTACACCCACGCGCTGTACCCGTACCTGCAATCGGAGCTATTTATCCGCTGGTCGCTGGAAGAACTGGACGCGGTGGTCGACCAGTGGCTCCAGGCGTTCGTCGACCAAGGCCTGTTGCGCTTCGAAAACAACGTGTACCTGCGCCCGGCCCCGAGTTCGCGGCACTTTGTACTGCTGACGCTGCTGTCGAAGACCATCGCCCAGACCCTGCAGCGCTTCTATATGGCGATCTCGCTGCTGCTCAACAGCGGCCAGAACAGCATCAGCGCCGAAGAGCTGGAAGACCTGTGCACGATCATGGCCCAGCGCCTGTCGATCCTGCATGGCCTCAACGCCCCGGAATTCTTCGACAAGAGCCTTTTCCGACATTTTATCCAGACGTTGCTGGAGCAAGATGTGCTGCGCCGCGATGAGGCGGGCAAGTTGAGTTACCACGACCTGCTCGGCGAACTGGCCGAAGGCGCGGCCAAGCGCGTATTACCGGCGGATATTCGCCTGTCGATTCGCCAAGTGGCGCTGCACCGTGTGGATGGCGCCGCCGAGGCAGCGGTTGAACCTGAAGAAAGCCGTTAGATTGAATGAGGCGCCGGTGGGATGCCGGCGCCGTTGATAAGGAGCCGTACCGTGAAAAAGATCATCCTCCTGGGCTTGACCGCCCTGCTTGGAGCCTGCCAATCCATGAGCCCTGCGCCAAAAGCCAGCCTCGACGGCGAAGTGTTCTACCTGCAACGCATCGCCCTGCCGCCTGCCGCCACCTTGAGCGTCAGCTTGCAGGACGTATCGCTGATGGACGCCCCGGCGGTCACCCTCGCCGAGCAGAAAGGCCCGGTCAAAGGCCAGGTGCCGCTGCCGTTTCATCTGAGCTACGACCCGGCACAGGTCAAGCCGGGCCATAGTTACCTGGTCAGCGCTCGCATCGAACTGGATGGCAAGCTACTGTTTATCACCACCGAACGGCACACCGTGCAGCTCAATGGCCGGGACCCACAGCCACTGCGCCTGCGCGTTGACGCTGTAGCACACTGAATTCACGAACTTAAGGAAGCGCCCATGCTCCGCAACTCCCTTCGCCTCACTGCCCTGTGTGCCGGCCTGCTGCTCGGCGCCAACGCCATGGCCTTGAACCTTGGCAGCCTGTCCCAGGGCGACGCCACCGGCGGCCTCAAGGACGCACTGACCCAGGGCGCACAGATCGCCGTGAAACAACTGGGCGTGCCCGGTGGTTTCAGCAACAACCCTGAAGTGAAGATCGGCCTGCCGGGCAAGCTCGGCAAAGTCGCTGACAAGCTGAAAATGTTCGGCATGGGCGATCAGGTCACCCAGCTCGAAACCAGCATGAACAAAGCCGCCGAAACCGCCGTGACCCAGGCCCAGCCAATCCTGGTGAATGCGGTGAAAAACATGAGCGTGACCGACGCCAAGGGCATCCTCAGCGGTGGCCAGGATTCGGCCACTCAATACCTGAACAAGAGCAGCCGCGAAGAAATCCGCGCCAAGTTCCTACCGATCGTCAAGGCCGCCACCGACAAAGTCGGCGTTGCCCAGCAGTACAACGCACTCGCCGGCAAGGCCGCGGCCTTTGGCGCAGTGGATGCCAAGAGCGCCAACGTCGAAAACTACGTGACCGAGCAAGCGCTGGACGGCCTGTTCAAGATGATTGCGCAGCAGGAAGAAACCATCCGCAAGAACCCGGCAGCGGCAGCCACCAGCCTCGCCAAAAAAGTGTTTGGCGCGCTGTAAGCCTTGAAGCGATCGCTCCCTGCAACGGGGAGCGATCTAATGCAGTACCGACTCGGCCAACCGCCCCACCATCAGCGTGGCAAAACAGCAGATGGCCACCGACGTCACGCGGTTGATCTTCAACGGCGTGAGCCACGCCTTCTGAACCCCTTCGAAACGACTGCCAAGCACAATCCAGGCTGACCCCACCGGTATCACTACCAACGCGAGCGTGGTCATGAAGCCGGCATAGCCCTGCAACGAGGCAAATGCACTGATCGGCGCAATAAACGAAACGATCAGCAAGCCTTTCGGGTTCATCACCGTGAGCCAGAAAAAGTACAGCCCGGAGAAGCGGTCGCCGCCTGGATGGCTATCAATGCTGTTGCGCTGCCACAGCTTGAACGAGACATACAGCAGGTAGCAGGCCGCCGCCAACTGCGTGGCTTTCAAGGCCCAGGGCGAATACGCCGCCAGGTAGAGCAACGCCACGCCCCACACCGACACCTGCAGCAGGTACGCCAGGCACTCGACAAAGGCCAGTTTCCACGAAGCCCGAAACCCGAACAGCACCCCGGCACGAAACAGCAGGGTGTTGGTCGGGCCGGGGGCGAGCAGCAACAACATTAGGGCTGAAACGGTGGCCAGCATGATTACGCGACGTCCTTCCTCACTCGGAACCACGCAGCATACAGGGCCGGCAGGAACAATAGGGTCAATGCCGTCGCCACAATCAAGCCACCCATGATCGCCACCGCCATCGGCCCGAAGAACACACTGCGTGACAGCGGAATCATTGCGAGCACCGCCGCCAGGGCTGTCAGCACAATCGGACGGAAGCGTCGCACAGTGGCTTCGATGATCGCCTGCCATGGCGCCAGGCCGGCCTTGATGTCCTGTTCGATCTGGTCCACCAGAATCACCGAGTTACGCATGATCATGCCCGACAAGGCGATGGTCCCGAGCATGGCCACAAAACCGAAGGGCTGGCGGAATACCAGCAGAAACAGCGTTACGCCAATCAGGCCCAGCGGAGCTGTCAGAAACACCATCGCCGTGCGTGAGAAACTGCGCAGTTGCAGCATCAGCAAGGTCAGCACCACCACGATAAACAACGGTACGCCGGCCTTCACCGAGTTCTGGCCACGGGCGGAGTCTTCGACGGTGCCGCCGACTTCCAGCAAGTAGCCGTCCGGCAGCTCGGCACGCACGCCTTCCAGCGTCGGCAGAATTTGCTGCACAAGGGTCGCCGGTTGTTCCTTGCCATAGATATCCGCACGCACGGTCACCGTCGGCAGGCGGTTGCGGTGCCAGATGATGCCTTCTTCGAAGCCGTATTCAAGGGTAGCGATCTGTGACAGTGCCACGCTTTTGCCGTTGTCTGTCGGCACGGCCAGGCTTGGCAGCAGCGACAGCTCGGTGCGTTCGTGAACGGTGCCGCGCAGCAGGATTTCGATCAACTCGTTGTCCTCGCGGTACTGGCTGACGCTGGAACCGGTCAGCGAGCTCTGCAGGAACTTCGACAGGTTGGCGGTGCTCACGCCAAGGGCGCGGGCGCGGTCCTGGTCGATGTTCAGGTAGACGATTTTGCTCGGCTCTTCCCAGTCCAGGTGCACGTTGACCACGTGGGTATTTTCGCGAACCCTGGCCGCCACTTTGCGGGCCAGGGCGCGGACTTCTTCGATGTGTTCGCCGGTTACGCGGAACTGCACCGGGTAACCCACGGGCGGGCCGTTCTCCAGGCGCGTCACCCGAGAGCGCAGCTCGGGGAATTGCTCATTGAGGGTTTCGATCAGCCAGGTGCGCAGGCTTTCGCGTTCTTCGATGGTCTTGGCCAGCACCACAAATTGCGCAAAGCTGGCGGCGGGCAGTTGCTGATCCAGCGGCAGGTAGAAGCGCGGCGAACCGGTGCCGACATAGGCCACGTAGTTGTCGATGCCGGCGTGCTCCTTGAGCAACGCTTCCAGGCGCTTGACCTGGTCGGCGGTGTTACTCAGGGACGTGCCTTCGGCCAGTTTCAAATCGACCATCAGTTCCAGGCGGCCGGATGCCGGAAAAAACTGCTGCGGCACGAAGCGAAACAGCGCGACCGAGCCGATAAACAGCAGCAGGGTCAGCACGATCACGGTTTTACGCCGACGCACGCACCACTCCACCAGACGTCTTACGCGCTGATAGAAAGGCGTACCGTAGGGATCGGGCCCGTCAGCACCGTGCTTGGCTGCGTGAATTTTCGCCAAGTCCGGCAGGAGTTTTTCCCCCAGGTACGGCACGAAAACCACTGCCGCGACCCATGAGGCGAGCAGCGCGATGGTCACTACCTGGAAGATCGAGCGGGTGTACTCGCCGGTGCTCGATTGCGCGGTGGCAATCGGCAGGAAGCCCGCCGCCGTGATCAACGTGCCGGTGAGCATCGGGAAGGCAGTGCTGGTCCAGGCGAAGCTCGCGGCCTTGAGCCGGTCGTAACCCTGCTCCATTTTGATCGCCATCATTTCCACGGCAATGATCGCATCGTCCACCAGCAAGCCCAGAGCGAGTACTAACGCACCCAGGGAAATCTTGTGCAGGCCGATGCCCAGGTAATACATGGTCGCAAAGGTCATCGCCAGCACCAGCGGGATGGCCAGGGCGACCACCATGCCGGTGCGCACGCCGAGGGAAAAGAAGCTCACCAGCAACACAATGGCCAACGCCTCGGCCAGCACCTGGACGAATTCGCCGACGCTGGTTTTCACCGCTGCCGGTTGGTCCGACACCTTGCGCAGCTCCATGCCTGCGGGAAGGTTCTTCTGCAAGCGTGCGAACTCGCCTTCCAGTGCCTTGCCCAGTACCAGAATGTCGCCGCCGTCACGCATGGCCACGGCCAGCCCGATAGCGTCGGCGCCCATGTAACGCATGCGCGGTGCCGGTGGGTCGTTGAAGCCGCGGTGAATGTCGGCCACGTCGCCGATGCGGAACGTGCGATCCCCTACGCGAATCGGGAAGTTGCGAATCTCCTCGACGGTCTTGAAATTGCCCGACACACGCAGTTGCACGCGCTCTGTGGGGGTTTCAAAGAAACCGGCCGTGGAGACCGCGTTCTGTTCCTGCAAGGCCTGCTGCACCGCCGCCAATGGCAAACCCAGGGTGGCCAGCTTGAGGTTGGACAGCTCGATCCAGATCTTCTCGTCCTGCAGCCCCAGCAGCTCGACCTTGCCCACGTCCGGCACGCGTTGCAGCTGAATCTGGATGCGGTCGGCGTAGTCCTTGAGCACCGCATAGTCGAAGCCGTCGCCGGTCAGCGCGTAGATATTGCCAAACGTAGTGCCGAACTCATCGTTGAAAAACGGGCCCTGGATGTCTGGTGGCAGAGTCTGGCGGATGTCGCTGATCTTTTTGCGTACCTGGTACCACAACTCGGGGATTTGCGCCGAGTGCATCGAATCACGGGCCATAAAAGTGACCTGTGATTCACCCGGGCGTGAGAAAGAGACGATTCGCTCGTAGTCCCCTGTCTCCATGAGTTTTTTCTCGATGCGTTCGGTGACCTGGCGCGAGACCTCCTGGGCCGTGGCGCCGGGCCAATTGGTCTTGATCACCATGGCCTTGAAGGTAAACGGCGGGTCTTCGCTTTGCCCCAGCTTGGTGTAGGACAAGGTGCCGACCACTGCCAGCAGGATCATCAGGAACAGTACGATCTGGCGATTACGCAACGCCCATTCGGAAAGATTGAAACCCATCGAGGACTACTCCTTGGCCGCCAGATTCACCACACGGTTGGCGCGATCCACCGGGCGCACTTGCTGGCCCTCGTGGAGCACATGCACACCGGCTGCAATCACCCAATCGGTCGGGCTCAAGCCTTCCAGCACCGGCACGGTTTTTTCACCGAAGGCGCCGATGCGCACGGATGTGCGCTTAAGCGTGTTGTCCGGTTGGACCCGCCAGACGTAGGACGCACCGTTCTCCGCGCTGAGAGCGGAAAGCGGCACCGACAACGGAATAACCCCTTCGCTTTGGATGAATACGCGAGCACTCTGACCCAACTCGGCGGGGACCTTGCCGCCGGTAAACGCCACCCGCGCGGCGAAGGTCCGCGATTTTGGATCGGCAGCAGGTGACAGTTCACGAATGCGCCCGGCAAAGCGCTGGTCCGGTTGACTCCACAGCTCGACGGCGACTGGCTGGCCGATCTTGAAGCGACCGAAACCTTGCTCAGGCAGGCTGATCAGCACTTCGCGCTCGCCATCGGTGGCCAGGGTGAACACGGTTTGCCCGGCAGACACCACCTGGCCGACTTCCACCGCACGCTTGGCAACGACACCGTCCTGCGGCGCGCGCAAAACCGCGTAACCGGCCTGGTTGCTGGACACGTCGAACTCGGCCTTGATCTGCTTGAGGCGCGCTTCACCGGATCGGTAGAGGTTTTCGGAATTGTCGTACTGCGAGCGGCTGACCATCTGACGGTCCATCAGGGTCTTGTAGCGATCACGCTCGGCGCGCACCAGGTTCAGGTTGGCCTCGGCGGCGGCAACCTGTGCGCGGGTGGCCTCGAGTTGCAGGCGCACATCCTGGGGGTCAAGTTCCGCCAGTGGCTGATTGGCCTTGACCCGCTCGCCCTCCTCCACCAGCCGCTTGCTGACCTTGCCACCGATACGAAAGGCCAGGTCAGGCTCGTAACGCGCGCGCACTTCGCCTGGGTAGCTGTCCACCGCCTGCGCCGAGGGCTGCGGCTGCACCACCATGGCCGGGCGGAGGGTGGTTTGGACCGCTTCTTCATGGCCGCACGCGGCCAACAGGAAGACCAGGCTGACAGGCAACGCAAAGGGCAGGAACGTGCTGCGCATGCTGAAGGACCTTTCGCAAATGGAGCTAAGAATAATTATACTGGCCAGTATGTTATTAATACCAAACTCGCCAGTCCAGTATTAAAGGTGAAAATGTCCGACAATCCTGTAAACACCAATAGCCCCGGGCGTCCCAAGGACATGGCAAAACGCCAGGCAATCCTCGAAGCAGCGAAAATCCTGTTTTTGAGCAATGGTTACGCCAGTACCAGCATGGATGCAGTAGCCCTGGAGGCCGGCGTGTCGAAACTGACCGTGTACAGCCACTTCACCGACAAAGAGACCTTGTTCACCGCCGCCGTGGTGGCGAAGTGCGAGGAACAATTGCCGGTGATGTACTTCGAATTGCCCGAAGGCATGCCGGTGGAGGTTGTGTTGCTGAACATCGCGCGCGGGTTTCACCGGCTGATCAACAGCGAAGAGTCGGTGAACCTGCACCGCCTGATGATGACCACCGGCAATCAGGACGTGAAACTCTCACAGATCTTTTTCGAAGCCGGCCCGATGCGCATGCTGCAAGGCATGGAGCGCCTGCTCGGTAAGATCGACCAAAGCGGCGCCCTGAGCATCGACAAACCGTTCCGGGCGGCCGAGCACTTTTTCTGCCTGCTCAAGGGCACGGCGAATTTCTGCCTGCTCTATGGCTGCGGCGGCCATCTGACCGAGGACGCCGCCGAAGCCCATGTGCAGGAGGTGGTGGGGTTGTTTATGCGGGCCTACAGGGCCTGAGCCTTGTAGCGCTTTGAAGCCAGCTTCCACCTTGGAATGCATGCCAAATGTGGGAGCGGGCTTGCTCGCGAAAAGGCCGTCAGCGCCAATGAAAACTTAAGGCTTGAGCGCTTTCTTGGGATAGATGTCATAGCGGCTGGATTTACCATCCAGCGCGTGGCTCGGCTTCGGCCCTTCGATGCACGGCGCCTTGCGCGGGCGCTTGACCACCACGCGATGGCTGGCCAAGGCCAGGGCCGCAGCCAGCAAGGCCGGCGCGTCCGGGTCATCGCCCACCAGTGGCCGGAACAGGCGCATTTCCTTCTTCACCAGGGCGGTTTTCTCACGGTGCGGGAACATCGGGTCGAGGTAGATCACCTGCGGCGGCTCGCCTTGCCAGTTGAGCATCAGGTCGATGGAATTGCCCTTGAGCAGCTTCATGCGCGCCACGATCGGCGCCACTTCAAAATCCTGCGCCGCGCGTGCCAGGCCGTCTTCGAGCAAGGCGCCGATCAGCGGCTGGCGCTCGATCAGGCTCATGTCGCACCCCAGGCTGGCGAGCACGAATGCGTCCTTGCCCAGTCCGGCTGTGGCATCCAGCACCCGTGGCCGCACGCCTTGGGCCACACCTACGGCCTTGGCGATCATCTGCCCGCTGCCACCGCCATACAGACGCCGGTGCGCAGCACCGCCTTCCACAAAGTCGACCCGCACCGGCCCCGGCGCGTCAGGCCCAAGCTGCTGCAATTGCAGGCCTTGTTCGCCGACCTGCAGGGAAAAGTCCGCATCGGCCAGGGTTAACGGCAAGCCAAGCTGCTCGGCCCACTGCTGGGCGCGATCCTTGAAACCTTCGGCCAAGGCTTCGACTTGGATGCGGCTGGCCGCTGGTTGTTCGCTCATCAATCACTACGCTCAAAAAAATTAAGGATCGGCAAAAAGCGGCCGATAAAAACAACAGTCAGGTATTTTGCCAGAGCTGAGCGTCGACCGAGAAAAATGTCAGACATTCTTCCCCTAACCATCGGTGTACTGCCGACCCATAACCACTACGGCCTGCGCAATACTCAAGCGCTGGCCGGGGTGAGTCATGTGTGGCAGGACTTCTTCGCCCGAGCCCTGGCCGACCAGCTCGGTGAAACGCCGGACGCGCTCGCCGCCAAGGCGCCTGCACCCAAGGACCCGGCGGTTGAGCCCAGCGAAGGCGCCGACCTGCTGTCGCAGATCCTCACCCAGCGCGAATGCGACGTGAAAGACACCGAGATCGCCCCACCCGAGCCGCTGTTCCTGCCGATCGCCGAGTTTGAGACCGAGTTGCTGCCACCGGCCCCTGCCCCATTCCCGGAAGAAGAAATCGTCGCCCAGCAATGCCAGCAGAATTTCGAAAGCGGCTGGGTGCGCCCCATCGTGCTGGCCGCCGGCCAGCCACTGCCGCCGCCTGGCCCGGCGCCGGAACCGCGCCCGTTGCACCTGCCGATTGCCGAATTCGAACTGGACCTGTTGCCACCGCCCGCCACGCCGTACCCGACCGAAGCGCTGGTGGCGCAACAAAAAGCCCTGGACTTCGACTACTACTGGGCGCGCCCACTCATCGCCAACAACCTGCGCCTGGCCGCGTAAACCCTCAGCGGCACACCCCCCAGCGCCCCATGTCCAGATGGAAGTGGTTGCGGTGCGCGGCGTTGTAGTCCGGGCTCAACACCACGTTGAAATCATGACACGCGCCCTCGCGAACCTGGCGCAGGAACCGCGCACTGTCGCCCTGCCCCGGCCAGTCCCTGAGCACACTGATGCTGCGCCCATCCGCCAGACGAAAGCCGGCGATATCCAGGGCATTCGCCGAAGCGTGCTGGCTGAGCCGCCCTTCAGCACGGTTGTAGATATTGCGGCAGGCAAAACTGCCCAAGTGATCGACCCGCGTCACGGCCTGGCCAAACACCGCTTGGGCCGCGGGTTGCAGGCTATGGCGCTCGAACAGCGCAAACGCCACGGCCAGCGGGCAACTGGCGAGAAAACTGCTGCTTAACCCCACATCAGCGCCCTGCACGCGCAACACATTGCGCAGTGGGCACGCCGCATCGGCCGGTGAATCCGCTTGATGGCTGACACGCAAACCCGAGGTCTTGAGGACCTCGTCGCAGAGTGCAGGATCATCCTGCAAACGCCCCAGCTTGAAGCGCGTCAACAGGTTCGGGCTGGCGCGTACATCCAGCGGCGCCCAGGGGTTCCACTCAGCCGGGAACGGCACCCAGCCACGCCACACCCCCAACGCAAATCCGCCGCCAAGTATCAGCAGCACACCGACAACCTTGAAAAACCGCACCGCTTAGCCCTTGAAGAACTGATTGGCGGTGCTGAAAGGCATCGAGCGCTCGGTAAAGCTGAAAGTACCCGACTCAAACACTTCCTGCGCCGCGCGGTAGAACTCGCCATACGCCGCCAACGCCATCGCCGAACCCACGCTGATGCGCTTGACGCCCATTTCGCTCAATTGCGCGACGCTGAGTTTCAGGCCGCCGGACATCAACACATTCACAGGCTTGGGGGCGACAGCCTTGACCACCGCCAGCACGTCCTCGGCACTGCGCAGGCCGGGGGCGTAGAGCACGTCGGCACCGGCCTCGGCGTAGGCTTGCAGGCGGCGGATGGTGTCGGGCAAATCCAGGCGACCATGCAGGAGGTTTTCCGCACGGGCGGTGAGCGTGAACGGGAATGGCAGGCTGCGCGCGGCAGCCACGGCGGCTTCCACCCGCTCCACAGACAGGTCAAAAGCGTAGATCGGATCAACGGCAATGCCGGTGGCATCTTCAATCGAGCCACCGACGATACCGCTGGCGGCAGCGCTCAGGATGGTCCGGGCACAGCCTTCGGCGGTGTCGCTGAAGCCGTTTTCCAGATCGGCGGCGACCGGCAGCGCAGTCGCGCCGGCAATCATGCGAGCATTCGCCAGGGTATCTTCCAGGGACAAAGCACCTTCGGCATCCGGGCGCCCCAGGCTGAACGCATAGCCCGCGCTGGTGGTGGCCAGCGCTTCAAAGCCGAGGCTGGCAAGCATGATCGCCGAGCCCGCATCCCACGGGTTGGGCATCACGAAGGCGCGGTTGCGCTCGTGCAAGGCCTTGAAGGTTTCGGCGCGAAGGGTTTGGGCATCCATGACTGACTCCTGGCGGGAAAAGGAGCCCTAGAGTAACCCCAGTTGCTCCGCTGCGGGTTCCCGATGCAGCGTCGGCAACGCCGGCAAGCCGGGCAACCTGGCCATCAATTTAGCGTGGAAGCGCAAAGCCAGCTGCGCGGCAAGGCGGTTATCCGAGGTGTGCAGGAACACGTAGGGCGTGCGCCCTTCTTCGATCCAGCCAGCGACTTTTTCGACCCAGGGAATCAGAAACGGATCGTTGGCCTCAAGCTCCGGATGGCCAATAAAACGCACTTGGGGAAACTGAGTCAGCGCGGCCGGGCGCGGCGGTACCTTGGGCTTTTTAGATTGAGCATGCAGCACCGCCGCCGAGGTCGACGTGCAACTGAACAGTGGGCGCGAGTCGAGGCAGATTCGCTCGACGCCGCGATCACGCAGCAACCGATTGAGCCTGCGCTCGGCATCGCCTTTGGCGAAGAATTCCGGATGGCGTACTTCGACTGCCAGGGGCCGCTCCAGCCCATCGATAAAACCCGCCAGTTCGCCCAGGCGTTGCGGCGAAAAACTCGCCGAGAGTTGCAGCCACAACGGCGAGACGCGCTCACCCAGCGGGCTCATCAACCCGACGAAGCTTTCCGCTGCCGGCAACTGCTCACGCAAGTCGCCGCCATGGCTGATATCACCGGGAAACTTGGCGGTGAAGCGAAAATCATCAGGCATGATTTCGGCCCAGCGCTGCACGGTGGCGGCCGAGGGTCGAGCATAAAAGGTGGTGTTGCCTTCAACGGCGTTGAAGACTTGGGAATACAGGGCGAGGTAGTCGCTGGAACGCGCATCGGCGGGGTACAGGTACTCGCGCCAGGCGTTTTCGCTCCAGGACGGGCAACCGATGAAGTAAGGCAAACGCATCAGATGTGGATGTCGAGGCCCAGCACTTCCATATCCCATTCGACAAAGCCGGCAGTGGTCAGGTAACTGGCCAGGGCGGTAGCGACGCTTTTGCTCATGGAGCGTGGGAAGACCATGTCTTGCTGGCGAGCGGGAACGCCGCTGATACGAGCGCCTGCAGAACTTTGGTGGGTAGTGGAGGACGCTTCAGACTGGACTTCGATGAAGTCCGGCGAATCCTCGACGGAATCGTCTACCGTGACGTTTGCCTTACGCGGCTTACGCTTGAGGGGGTAGGACTGTGAGGAAAAGCCGTCTATACGCATCGATGCGAACTCGGTATCGGTGATGGCATTTTAGTGGCGCAATCCGTAGCGCGCAAATGCTCTGGTGATAACTAGAACACATAATTTGTAAAAGGTTTAAAAACAGGGGCAAATTCTGACGATTGGCGACTTTCAGCCCAAATTGCCATCATTTTTGGCGTCAAATTATCCCGCGCTCAGCCTTGGTTTGAGCGACTTTATCGCGCAAGTAAACCGGCGCCGCCTGATCGGCAGGAATTGCCTCGCCACGCTCGAAAGCGAAACGCGCCAACGCCAACAAGTCTTCGGCATGCGGCAGCATCGCAGCATCCTGGCCCACCAGCGGCACCGCGATACGCTCGCCGTAACCCCAGCCAGTGCCCGCACCAAACCAGTCACCGCTGGCATCACTCGGCAATACCGCCGATTCCGGCGGTTGCACGGCCTCCACGCCCACCAGGCGCATCTCGCCGTCGGTTTCGCGGTAGCACCCCCAATACACTTCATCCATGCGCGCATCGATCGCCGCCGCGACCTGCCGCGCCCCCTGCTCACGCAACGCGCGCTGCGCCAGCACGGCCAGGTTGGAGACCGGCAATACCGGACGCTCCAGCGCAAACGCCAGGCCCTGAACCACGCCGATGGCGATACGCACACCGGTAAACGCTCCCGGGCCACGGCCGAAGGCGATGGCGTCGACGGCCGCCAGGGTGATGCCCGCGTCTTCCAGCAGTTGCTTGATCATCGGCAACAGCTTCTGCGCGTGCAGGCGCGGGATCACCTCGTAGTGGCTCGTTACCTTGCCATCGTGCAGCAAGGCAACGGAGCAAGCTTCAGTCGCGGTGTCCAGGGCCAGCAGGGTGCTCATCGGTGTGGGTGTCCAAGTCAGAAAAAAGTGCGCCAGTATAAACAACAACGGCCCGCAAGCGGGCCGTTAGCGTGAAGCTGAAGGCTGGATCAACTCAGCGCTTGCAACACCTTGGCGGTGATTGCTTCAACGGAGCCGACGCCAGGGATGTGGCTGTACTTCGGCTTGCCATTGGCAGCGGACAGCTTCTGGTAGAAGTCCACCAGCGGCTTGGTCTGGGAATGGTAGACCGACAGGCGATGACGCACGGTTTCTTCGGTGTCGTCCTTGCGCTGTACCAGGTCTTCGCCAGTGATGTCGTCCTTGCCTTCAACCTTCGGCGGATTGTAGACGAGGTGGTACACGCGGCCCGAGCCTTCGTGAACGCGGCGCCCGGCAATGCGCTGAACGATTTCTTCGTCTTCAACGGCGATTTCGACCACGGCGTCCAACTCGACACCGGCCGTCACCAAGGCTTCAGCCTGGGGGATGGTGCGAGGGAAACCATCGAACAGGAAGCCTTTGGCGCAATCAGGCTGCGCGATACGGTCCTGGACCAGGGCGATGATCAGGTCATCGGACACCAGGCCACCGGCATCCATGATGCTTTTGGCTTGAATGCCCAACGGGGTGCCTGCTTTTACCGCAGCGCGCAGCATGTCACCGGTAGAGATTTGTGGAATGCCGAATTTTTCGGTGATGAACTTTGCCTGAGTACCTTTACCGGCCCCGGGAGCTCCCAGCAGAATGACGCGCATCGATGTGCTCCTCAATTTTTTATAGAGATGACGCTCGGATTCGCCGCGTGGGGCCAATCTCGTACCTATATGGCTTTTCAAATATGGGTCAAGGCCGCACAAACGGCCAAAGGCTGATCAAGATACACAGCAGACCCTAAGCACACAAGCCGCCGAAAGTCGCAGGAACCCGCGCGGCGCTTACGTCATACGCAGGGTGTGCCTGAGTGCAACCCGGCGGCCCAAACAAAGACCGCCCGTTTCCGGGCGGTCGTCGGGGTTTAACCGCAAGCCGTTGAGAACACGCAAAAAACCTCAGCCGGTGTTGCGCAAACCCGCCGCGATTCCGGCCACGGACACCAGCAGCGCCTGTTCCAGAGGGCTGTCCTGCGCTGCCTCCTGTTGCCGCGAACGCGCGAGCAACTCGGCCTGCAAAAGGTGCAAGGGGTCGAGGTAGGTGTTGCGCAGGCGGATGAACTCCAGGGTGTCGGGGCTGTGAGCCAGCAGCTGCGACTGGCCGGTCAGGCCAAGCACCACGTTGCATGCCTGCGACAATAGGTCGCGTAAGTGCGCGCCTAATGGCAGCAGGTCCGGCTGCACCAGGCGCTCGTCATACAGCCGGGCGATATCCGCGTCAGCCTTGGCCAGCACCATTTCCAGCATGTCGATGCGGGTACGGAAGAACGGCCATTGCTCGCGCATCTGCCCCAGCAGTTCGCCTTCGCCGCGCTCCAGGGCCTTGCTCAACGCCGCTTCCCAACCGAGCCAGGCCGGCAGCATCAGGCGGGTCTGGGTCCAGCCGAAGATCCACGGGATCGCGCGCAAACTCTCAATACCGCCCGCCCGGCGCTTGGCCGGGCGACTGCCCAGGGGCAAACGGCCGAGCTCCTGCTCTGGCGTGGATTGGCGGAAGTACTCGACGAATTGCGGATTTTCCCGCACCACGGCGCGGTAAGCACTGACACCATCCGCCGCCAATTCGTCCATCAGGTGCCGCCACGCCGGCTCTGGTGGTGGCGGCGGCAGCAGGGTCGCTTCCAACACCGCCGCCAGGTAAAGGTTAAGGTTCTGTTCGGCGATGTCCGGCAGGCCGAATTTGAAACGGATCATTTCGCCTTGTTCGGTGGTACGGAAACGCCCCGCCACCGAGCCCGGTGGTTGCGAAAGGATCGCCGCATGCGCCGGGCCGCCGCCGCGCCCGACGGTACCGCCGCGACCGTGGAACAACAGCAGTTCCACCTGTTGCTCGCGGCAGATATCCACCAGGCGTTCCTGGGCGCGGTACTGCGCCCAGGCCGCAGCCGTGGTGCCGGCGTCCTTGGCCGAGTCCGAATAACCGATCATCACTTCCTGCGGGCCCTGCAACCGCGAGCGGTAGCCCGGCAGCAGCAACAGTTGCTCAATCACTGGGCCGGCGTTGTCCAGGTCGGCCAGGGTTTCGAACAGTGGCACCACACGCATCGGCCGCTGTACGCCCGACTCTTTCAGCAGCAATTGCACCGCCAGCACGTCCGACGCTGCACCGGCCATGGAGATGACATAGGAACCGAGCGAAGCCGCCGGCGCGGCAGCCACTTCCTTACAAGTATTGAGGACTTCAGCGGTATCGGCCGACGGTTTGAAATAGCCCGGCAGCAGTGGTCGACGGTTGGCCAGTTCCTTCATCAGAAAGCTGATGCGCGCGTCTTCGTCCCAGTCCTCGTAACGGCCCAGGCCGAGGTAGTCGGTGATTTCGGTCATCGCAGCCGAGTGGCGGCTGGAATCCTGGCGCACATCCAGGCGCACCAGGAACAGGCCAAATGTCACCGCGCGACGCAGGCAATCGAGCAGCGGGCCGTCGGCGATCACGCCCATGCCGCACTCATGCAGCGACTGGTAGCACAGCTCCAGCGGCTCGAGCAGGTCACGGTTGTTTTGCAACACATCAGCCGGTGCCGGGGTGCTCGCCGTCAGCGAGGCATGCGCCCAATTGCGCGTGGCGCGCAGGCGTTCGCGCAGTTGCTTGAGCAGCGCGCGATACGGCTCGACGCTGTCACCCACCTTGGCCTGCAAAGCAGGGCTGGCTTGCTGCATCGACAGCTCGGAAGCCAGGTGGTCGATATCACGCAGGTACAGATCGGCCGCCATCCAGCGCGCCAGCAGCAACACCTCGCGGGTGACCGGTGCGGTGACATTCGGGTTGCCGTCACGGTCGCCGCCCATCCACGAGGCAAAGCGAATCGGCGCGGCTTCCAGCGGCAGGTGCAGGCCGGTGGCGGCGTGCAGGGCCTGGTCAGCTTTGCGCAAATAATTCGGGATGGCGTGCCACAACGAATGCTCGATCACCGCAAAGCCCCACTTGGCCTCGTCCACCGGGGTGGGCCGGGTGCGGCGGATTTCTTCGGTGTGCCAGGCTTCGGCGATGAGCCGTTGCAGGCGCTGGCGGATCTGCTCGCGCTCGGCGGTGGTGAGATCACGGTGATCCTGCAGCGCCAGTTGCGCGGCGATCGCATCGTATTTCTGGATCAGGGTGCGGCGCGCCACTTCAGTGGGGTGGGCGGTGAGGACCAGTTCGATCTCCAGGCGCCCCAACTGGCGGGCCAGGGATTCATTGCTGTGCCCTTCGCTTTGCAGGCGCGCCAGCAACTCAGGCAATACGCGGGATTCGAAAGGCGCCGGTTGCGACTCATCGCGCCGGTGAATCAGCTGGTATTGCTCGGCGATGTTAGCCAAGTTGAGGAACTGGTTGAACGCCCGCGCCACCGGCAGCAACTGATCTTCCTGCAACTGGTTGAGGCGTGTGCTCAGCTCGTCGCCGGCGCCGTGCCGGTCCGCCTTGGCGCCTTTGCGGATCTGCTCGATCTTGTCGAGAAAATCATCGCCGTATTGCTCTCGAATAGTATTGCCCAACAGCTCACCCAGCAGGTGAACATCCTCGCGCAAGCGTGCATCGATATCACTCATCAGCCAATCTCCAGCCAGAAATCCGGGACGCGCAGGCTTTCCAGAGTGCCGATAGCATCGGTTTATGACAAGACTTTAAACCTTGTGAGTTGCAGCTAGTCTCAATGCTGAGCCGCCGCGTTTATTCGCATGGCCGGCTGGACACTCATCACCGCCTGAGACAACGGGCCTTATTGAGGTTGCCATGAAAATTCGAGAACTGGCCCAGCATTGGGAAGAGAACGCCAAGGGTCGCTTGACCGAAACCGAGTACGCCATCCATCTGGACGTGGAGGCCGCCGCCAGGCTGGCGGCCATCGCCGAGATGTACCCCAAGCGCAACACTGAAGAACTGCTCGGCGAGCTGATCGGCGCCGCCCTTGAAGAGCTGGAAGCCAGCTTTCCCTACATAAAGGGGCAGCAGGTGATTGCGACCGATGAAGAGGGCGACCCGCTGTACGAAGACGTCGGCCCGACGCCGCGCTTTCTGACGCTGTCGCGTCGCTACCTGCATGATTTGTCGACCGGCACCGACAAACCAGAGCACTGAAAACTCCCCGTACAACCCACAAAACCCCTGTATTCCGGGCCTCCCACAGGCCCGGCGTACCGCTGGTCGCGGCGAAAGTTCCATCTTTTAAACGCTGACCACTCAGTCAGGTATTTTTTTAGGCAAATCGCCATCTTCTCTGAACTTTTGAAAAAAGCCTCCGGTCACAGCCAGTAAGCCATCACTTGGAACGGCCGTTTGAAAGGGCATCTCGAGCTTTACCGCCAGGCCCTCGACCGCTGACCAGTGACATGGATTTTGATGTTTTCCAGGAGTTACACAATGGAGTTGAAGACGATGAAGACCAGCACTGCCAAATCCTCGTTTAACCATCTGCGCGGGCTCAAGTTGGCCGCGCTGGCTATCGGCACCAGCTTCGTTCTGGCTGGCTGCGCCGGCAACCCTCCGACCGAGCAATACGCCGTGACCCAATCGGCGGTGAACAGCGCGGTCAGCGCCGGCGGCACTGAGTACGCGGCCGTAGAAATGAAGTCGGCCCAGGACAAGCTCAAGCAAGCCGAGATTGCGATGCACGACAAAAACTACGACGAAGCCCGTCGCCTGGCTGAACAAGCCGAGTGGGACGCCCGCGTTGCTGAGCGTAAATCCCAGGCTGCCAAGGCTGAACAGGCTGTGAAGGATTCCCAGAAGGCTGTTGACGAGCTGCGTCAGGAAGGCATGCGCCCGGCTGCTATCCAGCAGAAGTAAGCCGAGCCCCTTGACTGAATCGCACCTGATATCGAATTGAAAGGACGACACGACTATGCGTAAACAATTGATGATTCCTGCCCTGTTGGCGATGAGCGTGGCGCTGGCAGCTTGCTCCACCCCGCCGAACGCAAACCTGGAAAATGCACGGACCAACTACTCGTCTCTGCAAACCAACCCGCAGGCTACCAAGCTGGCGGCGCTGGAAACCAAGGACGCCAGTGACTGGCTGGACAAGGCCGACAAAGCCTATCGCGACAAAGAAGACGAGAAGAAAGTCGACCAGTTGGCTTACTTGACCAACCAGCGCGTTGAAGTGGCCAAAGACACCATCGTGCTGCGCGAATCCGAAGCCAAGCTGAAAAACGCCGGCGACGAACGTGCCCGTGCACTGCTGCAAGCCCGTGACGCGCAGATCAAGCAACTGCAAGACAGCCTGAACGCCAAGCAAACCGATCGCGGTACGCTGGTGACCTTCGGTGACGTGCTGTTCGCGACCAACAAGTCCGACCTGAAATCCACTGGCCTGGTGAACATCACCAAGCTGGCTCAGTTCCTGCGCGATAACCCGGACCGTAAAGTGATCGTCGAAGGCTACACCGACAGCACTGGTTCCGACTCGTACAACCAGAGCCTGTCCGAGCGCCGCGCGGCTTCCGTACAGCGTGCACTGGCTCAGCAAGGCGTGGACATCTCGCGCATCGTGACCCAGGGTTATGGCAAGGAATACCCGGTTGCCGATAACGGCAGCGTGTCGGGCCGTGCCATGAATCGTCGCGTTGAAGTGACTATCTCCAACGACAACCAGCCGGTTAAGCCACGTTCTTCGATGGCTAACTGATTGATTGCAGCGACATGAAAAAACCCACCTGACGGTGGGTTTTTTTTATCACACGGCGTTGGTTTCGATTTTGCTGTTGTCATCCTTCGGCAGCCTGGATGCCAGGTCTTGAGCGCCACCTTTGTTGTCCGCAGCGCTCAGCATCATTTCCAGCATTTTCATCGGGTCCATGCCGCCTTGCTCGGCGCCGCCACCGCCTTTCGCGCCCTCCTTGCCACCGCCTTTCTGATCCAGGCTTTCCGCGCCCTTCATCATTTCCATCATCTTGGTGGCCGCAGAAGCAAGCCCCATCAAGCCTTCCATACCAGGTATCATTTTTAAACTCCCAGATTCGCGCTGCGTAAGTTGGTCGTCAGCAACACTGACACCCCAATCAGTGGCTTCTTACGCGATACGGTTCCAGATATTTCCGGCGCGAAGGTTATTGCTCCAGCTGCGGCGTCTCCTGGCCCATGCAACGCACGGCCTGCTTCTTGTTGTTCACCAGCACACCGCTCAGGCCTTTCTGCTCGGTATCAAACATCACCAGCACACCATCGACGCATTGCGCGACTTGAGCGGCGGGGGTCAGGGAGATTTTGTAGTCCTCGCCGGGCACGGTCTTGATCATCGTGAAATCGCTGAGCAGCAGGGCGTCTTCGGGTTTGGCGAAGTGCAGGTAGCCGTAGAACCAGAGGCAACCGACGGTTCCGATGATGGTGCCGATGCCGGTGAGTATCAGCGGGATCATGTTGCGTTCTTCGCTCATTGCGGGCTCTCTGATGAATCAACTTTAGGAATCGGATAGTTCGGAATTTCGCCCAGGCGCCGCAGGCCGTTGAAGTGCTGCGGGTCATCCAGATAACGCAGCATCACGGTTTGCCAGGTCTTGTCGGCAAAGGTCTGCACGTGCCCGCCGCGGGTCAGCTGCAACACCCGCGGAGGCGGCGCCGCCTGGTACAGCCGGATGCCGTTGGCCACCGGCACAATCGGATCATCCAGGCTGTGGAACAGCAGCTTGGGCACACCAGTCAGTTGCGGCATGGCTTTGATCGCGCTGTCGGCGTCCGGCACCAGCCAGGACAACGGCACCTGAAACGGCCATGTTAACCACGAGGTGCTCAGCGCGAATTGTCCTACATCACGATAACTCGCGGGCACGCCGTCCAGCACCAGCGCCTTGAGTTGGGATTGTCGCTGCGGGTGGTCTGCCAGGTAATGCACCGCCAGCGCACCGCCGAGGCTCTGGCCAAGGACGATCAGCGGCTGGCCCTGGGTTTCAGGGGCCTTGTCGAGCCAACTGAACGCCGCGTCCACGTCCTGATAAATCGCCGGCAACGACGGCTTGCCTTGCGACAAGCCATAACCGCGATAGTCGAGCAGCAGCACTTGATAGCCCTGCTCCGGCAACCACCAACTGCCACCGAGGTGCCAGGCCAGGTTGCCGCCATTGCCATGCAGGTGCAGCACCGTGCCCTTGAGCGGCACGCCCGGTTTGGCCGGCAGCCACCAGGCGTGCAGTTTGACGCCGTCGGCGGTGGTGAGCGTGACGTCGCGGTAGGCGAGGTGGGCTTTTTCCGGCGTGAACGGCAGGCCGGGCTCGGGGTAGAACAGCAGCGAACTGCAGCCATTCAATGTGAGTAGCAGGCAAAGAATGCCGAGGATTCTCATCCGTTGAAGCCTCGCTGATGATTGAGAAGTTCTAAAGCCCGTGAGATCAAATGTGGGAGCTGGCTTGCCTGCGAATACAGTGTTTCAGTTGACACATACGTGTCTGATATACCGCTTTCGCGAGCAAGCCCGCTCCCACATTTTGAACCGGTCCCTACAGGATATTCGAGTAATCCGCCTCGATCCGGTCCAGGCTCAAATGGTTGAGGAAGTTGGAGAAACACATCCAGGCCGCCAGCGCGTTCATGTCGCGGAACTGCTCGGGCAGGTACTTGGGCGGCACCACCAGGCCTTCGTCGACCAGTTGGCGCAGGGTGCGCATGTCTTCCAGGGTGGTCTTGCCGCAGAACAGCAGCGGCACTTGTTCCAGCTTGCCTTTGCGCACGGCCAACTGAATGTAGTTGTAGACCATGATAAAGCCCTTGAGGTAGGACAGGTCCTTGGTAAAGGGCAGACCGGTCGGCGTCGAGCCACGGAATACCCGGCTGGCATTGCCGTAGCTTTCTGCCACTTCAAAGCCTTGTTCGCGGAAGAACTCGAACACCTGCAGGAAGTCGGCGCCCTCCTCCACCATATGGATGGCGCGAGTGCGGTTGGTCAGCTTGCGCAGGCGGCTGGGGTAGGAAGCAAAAGTGATGATCTCCATCAGGATCGCCAGGCCTTCCTGGGTCACGGTGGACGACGGCGGGCCCTTGGACAGGAAGGTGCAGATGGGTTGGTTCTGGCCATTGAGCGTGGTGCCGACATGCACCAGGCCCTCGTGGACTTCCAGCGCGCGCACATCGCGGTCGTTGAACATCGCGTCGGCGCGGATCTTGATGTAGTCGGCGCCCGCCGCGGCGTCGGCGACGATACCGTCGGACTCGAACACGCGGATGGTTTCCTCGGCCTCGCCAAATACCTTGTTCAGGCGGGTTTGCAGCAGGGCCACGGCGTCCTTGGCGGTAAGTGTCTTGGCTTCGTCCTTGAGGTCGCCACGGCCGTCGATTTGGTTCAGGTAGTCGGACATCATCATGCCCAGGTCAGCCAGGGTCGGGTCGCCGGCATGAAACGCATCGGAGGCGGCGCCGTAGAGTTCCTGGGAGATCAGGCCGAAGTCCTCGGTGCCGCGCGCTTCGAGCATGCGCACCACCATGCGGTATTCGCGGCACATGCGGCGCATGATCTGCCCCACCGGGCTGAACTGACCGAGGCGGCGCGTGATGTCACGCTCGATGTTCTGGAATTCCAGCTTCACCGCGCTGGAGTCGAACGACAGCGGCCGGTTGAGGTAGTAGTCGCGGTCGATGGCGGGCATTTCCTTGCCCTTGCCCTTGAGGAATCCCTGGCGAATGTTCTCGTCCCACTTCACGGCGTCGAGGACGCGAATCGGTGTTTGCGCCAGCACAATGCGATCAGACAAGGTGCGTATCGTCTGCTGGTAATCGTCCACCCGGTGCTTCCTCTTTAAACGTTATTTGCCCGCGCGCTGGTAGCGCACGGCTTCAACGAACACATCGGCGTTGGCCGGGTCATCCAGGTAGGCAAATACCTGCTCCATCGGGCTATCCACCAGCACCCCGGCGCCTTCGATGGTTTCCACCGTGCTGCCGTGCAGGGCTTTTTGGCCTATGGCTTGATGGATCTGCTCAAGGTCGAGGTTGTAGACCACCAATTCATGCTTTTCATCGAATTCAAATCCCGCCAGTATGAAATGCCCGCCCAGCTTGGCCGGCAACGGCGCCGACAGGTACCAGCGGCTGCCATGGCGCGAGACCGTGAACAGGTACTCATCACGCCGGCCCGGCTTGGCCGTAGGGTAGCTTACGGCTTTGTACTGGTGGTCGCCCGCGCGGGTGATCTGCAAATTGAGCGGTTCACCCCAGGCATTCTTGCTGGCCCATTGCCCGAGCAACTCCTGCGGTGCAGCTTCGCGGGCCGGCAGCGGGTCCCTGAAGGTCACCAGGCAGCCGCTCAACAGCAGGAATGACAGGGCGATGACCGCCACACGCCAGGTTTTCATTGGACATCCCCCGGTGTCAGACCGAGGCCAACACCAAATGCATGTAACGCTTGAGAATCTCAAGCATCTCATCGCTGGTCAGCGGCTCTGCACCGCCCAGCAGGCCCTGATATTCCATCCGACCGATTATCGCCGTCAACACTTTGGCATCCTGTTGCGGCTCGCGAGAGCCCAATACCTGGAAAAACTGCCCCGTACCCTGCAACAAAATTTGCTGGTGCGAGCGCACCAACTCAGCCAGGCGCGGGTTGAGCAGGGCTTCCTGGCGAAAGGCCTGCTCGGCCATCAGGTATTCACGACGGTTGCTCAATTGGCGCTGAACATAATCGGCGGTCAGCCGCGCAATATCGTCGGCCAGTTGCGAGCGCGATGCGGCGCTGCCGTCGCCATAGGCGACCATCTCGCGCAGCAGGCCTTCGTTGCGCACCCACAGCTTGCCCATGAACGCAGCGCTGCGCTCCACGTATTGGGCGAAGGTATCGGTGAGCAGGTCATCGATATCCTTGAAGTAGTAAGTAGTGGCCGACAACGGCACGCCCGCCTCCGCCGCCACCGCCCGGTGGCGCACGGCCCGCACGCCGTCGCGCACCACAATGCGCATGGCCGCATCGAGGATGTCTTGCCTGCGCTGCTCGCTGCCCCGACGGCTGGCCTTACGGCCCTGGTACTGGACGCTTTCAGCCACGGCAGCGGCAATGCCGGCGGCGCCTTCTTGAGCGGTTACGCGGTTCACGACACACATCCTTGAATAGATCAAAACCTGGCGCTGTTTGCTTGACGCTTAAAGACGCCCCATAAAAAAGCCGCCTTATAAAAGGCGGCTTCGGATTTCGCTACGTTTACGCTTGTGGCCGCATGTGCGGGAACAAGATCACATCGCGGATCGACGGCGAGTTGGTCAGCAGCATCACCAACCGGTCGATGCCGATGCCTTCACCGGCCGTCGGCGGCATGCCGTATTCCAGGGCACGCACGAAGTCGGCGTCGTAGTGCATGGCTTCGTCGTCGCCGGCGTCCTTGTCGGCCACCTGGGCCATGAAGCGCTCGGCCTGGTCTTCCGCGTCGTTAAGCTCGGAGTAGGCGTTGGCGATTTCGCGGCCGCCGATGAACAGCTCGAAACGGTCGGTGACGTTCGGGTTGTCGTCGTTGCGACGCGCCAGCGGCGACACTTCGAACGGGTACTGGGTAATGAAGTGCGGCTGTTCCAGCTTGTGCTCGACCAGCTCTTCGAAAATCATCACCTGCAGTTTGCCCAGGCCTTCGAAGCCCAGCACCTTGGCGCCGGCTTTCTTGGCAATGGCGCGGGCCTTGTCGATGTCGTTCAGGTCGTCAGCGGTCAGCTCAGGGTTGTACTTGAGGATCGAGTCGAACACCGACAAACGCACGAACGGCTCGCCGAAGTGGAACACCTTGTCGCCGTACGGCACGTCGGTGCTGCCCAGGACCAGTTGCGCCAGCTCGCGGAACAGTTCTTCGGTCAGGTCCATGTTGTCTTCGTAGTCGGCGTAAGCCTGGTAGAACTCCAACATGGTGAATTCAGGGTTGTGACGGGTCGAGACGCCTTCGTTACGGAAGTTGCGGTTGATCTCGAAGACCTTTTCAAAACCACCGACCACCAGGCGCTTGAGGTACAGCTCAGGCGCGATACGCAGGAACATTTCCAGGTCCAGCGCGTTGTGGTGGGTTTCGAACGGCTTGGCTGCGGCACCACCAGGGATGGTTTGCAGCATCGGGGTTTCGACTTCCAGGAAATCACGCGCCATCAGGAAGCTGCGGATGTGCGCGATGACTTGCGAACGCACACGGAAGGTCTGGCGCACGTCTTCGTTGACGATCAGGTCAACGTAGCGCTGGCGGTAGCGCTGTTCGGTGTCGGTCAGGCCGTGGTGCTTGTCCGGCAGCGGGCGCAGCGACTTGGTCAGCAGGCGCACGTTGGTCATTTCAACGTACAGGTCGCCCTTGCCGGAACGGGCCAGGGTACCTTCAGCGGCAATGATGTCGCCCATGTCCCAGGTTTTCACCGAGGCCAGGGTTTCTTCCGGCAGGGTTTTGCGGTTGACGTAAACCTGGATGCGACCGGTCATGTCCTGGATGACCATGAACGAGCCACGGTTGAGCATGATGCGACCTGCCACCTTGACCGGGATTGCAGCCTCTGCCAGCTCTTCCTTGGTCTTGTCCGCGTACTGTTTCTGCAAGGCATCGCAGTAGTTTTCGCGGCGGAAGTCGTTCGGGAAAGCATTGCCCTTGGCGCGCTCGGCAGCCAGCTTTTCCTTGCGCAGGGCGATCAGGGAGTTTTCTTCCTGTTGCAGGGCTTGCGGGTCGAGTTGTTGGTCGCTCATGTCTTTAAATTTTCCATCAGGTTCGTTGTCCCCGGCGTAGGCCGGGGATCGCCTAGAGTCTTTTTACAGGCCGGATTTCAGGCTGGCTTCCAGGTATTCGTCGATATCACCGTCGAGCACCTTGTCGCAATCGCTGCGTTCGATGTTAGTGCGCAGATCCTTGATCCGCGACGCATCAAGCACATACGAACGGATCTGGTGACCCCAGCCGATATCCGACTTGGTGTCTTCCAGCGCCTGTGAAGCGGCATTACGCTTCTGCATTTCCTGCTCGTACAACTTGGCCCGCAGCATTTTCATGGCGGTGTCCTTGTTCGCGTGCTGGGAACGTTCGTTCTGGCAGCTGACCACGGTGTTGGTCGGTACGTGGGTGATACGTACGGCCGAGTCAGTGGTGTTTACGTGCTGACCACCGGCACCGGAGGAGCGGTAGGTATCGATGCGCAGGTCGGCCGGGTTGATCTCGATTTCGACTTTGTCGTCGATCTCCGGCGAGACGAACACCGCGGAGAACGAGGTGTGGCGACGGTTGCCGGAGTCGAACGGGCCTTTGCGCACCAGGCGGTGCACGCCGATTTCGGTACGCAGCCAGCCAAAGGCGTATTCGCCCTTGATGTGCACGGTCGCGCCTTTGATACCGGCGACTTCACCGGCCGACAGCTCCATGATGGTCGCGTCGAAACCGCGTTTGTCGGCCCAGCGCAGGTACATGCGCAGCAGGATGTTGGCCCAGTCCTGGGCTTCGGTGCCGCCGGAGCCGGCCTGGATGTCCAGGTAGGCGTTGTTCGGGTCCATTTCGTGGCTGAACATGCGGCGGAATTCGAGCTTGGCGAGGTTTTCCTCGAGACGGGCCAGCTCGGCGACGACATCGCCCACTGCGCCTTCGTCGTTTTCTTCGACGGCCATGTCCAGCAGGTCACGGCAGTCGCCCAGGCCGGTGTTCAGTTCGTCGAGGGTGTCGACGATCTGTGCCAGCGCAGAGCGCTCGCGGCCCAACTCCTGGGCGTATTCGGGTTTGTTCCAGACAGCCGGATCTTCAAGCTCGCGATTGACTTCGGTCAGACGCTCATGCTTTTGATCGTAGTCAAAGATACCCCCGAATAGTTTCGGAGCGCTCGGACAGGTCCTTGATGGTGTTAAGGATCGGGTTGATTTCCATGGCGGGCAGCACTCGTTGGCGAACTTTTGAAAGCCGACGAGTATAACGATAAACGGGGGGGAGCGGCAGCCCGCTGGGCGAAAAGGCCTGGGGTGGGGTGGGGTGGGTTGGGTTATATCGGGTGTATATCCATTTCTGCGGTAACGGCGGCTTGGGGTTTCGCCCTTACGGCGAGTCACTTTTGGAAAAGAGCCCCAAAAGTAACCAAAAGGGCTCTTGCCCCACCACTCGGCACCTCGCCTCCGGCTCGGTGTGCCCGAAAACAGGCATTACTCCGCGGGCCGCCGCGACGGGCCGTCCCTGCCCCGTCGCGGCTAAACC
>NZ_UTBG01000109.1 GCF_900580675.1 Pseudomonas viridiflava | reverse complement strand
CGACGCAATGTTCGGCGCCTACCTGCAATTGCTGCACAACCTGCAACACGAGGCCACCTGGGAAGCGCCGGCCTTGTCGAGCTTGCCCCCGTTGCAACAGCAAGTCCGCGCCCACATCAACGCCACCGCCACCCCCATCGCCCCCCGCACACTGCTGCAAGCGCCCTTTGCCATCAGCGGCGAACGCCTGGCCTTGATCCATGGCGAACGGCGTATCAGCTACGCCCAACTGCAACAACAGGCCCTGCGCATCGCCGCTGCGTTGCTGGCGCAGGGTGTCCAACCCGGTGAAGCCGTCGGCGTGTGCCTGCCACGGGGTCACGCCGCGGTGCTGGCGCTGTATGGCGATCTCGCCGCTGGCGCCTGCTACGTGCTGATCAGCCCAAACCAGCCCATGGTCCGGCGTGAACGCATCTGCCACACGGCGTCAATCAACACACTCATCGACCCGACGTGGCTGGCAGATTCACTCGCCTTCGACCCATTGCCTGCTCCCGTGTCCGTCAGCCCGGACAGCCCCGCGTATGTGATTTTCACCTCCGGCTCCACCGGCGAACCGAAGGGCGTGGAAGTCAGCCATCGAGCCGCCTGCAACACCCTCGACGATCTGAACCGGCGCTTTGGCATCCACGCCGAAGACCGTCTACTGGCCGTCTCGGCGCTGGACTTCGACCTGTCCGTCTACGACACATTTGGCGTACTCGCGGCCGGTGCAGCGGTGGTCCTGCTGGATGAAACACAGCGCCGCGATGCTAGCGCTTGGAACTCCCTGATCCAAGAGCATCGGGTCACCCTGTGGAACTCGGTGCCGCTGCTGCTGGACATGCTGCTGACCGTGGCCGACACCTTGCCGCTGCGCCAGGTGTGGTTGTCCGGTGATTGGATTGGCCTCGACCTGCCCGCGCGCCTGCATCAGGCCACCGCCGGGCACTGCCGGTTGATCGCCATGGGTGGCGCGACCGAAGCGGCGATTTGGTCGAACTTCCAGCCGGTCGACCTGCCCTTGCCGGGCCATTGGCGCTCAATTCCGTATGGGCGGCCGCTGGGCAATCAGCAGTATCGCGTGGTCGACAGCCTGGGCCGCGATTGCCCGGACTGGATGGCGGGCGAACTGTGGATTGGCGGCGCGGGCGTGGCCAACGGCTACCGAGGCGCACCGCAATTGAGCGCCGAACGTTTTGTCGAACATGACGGCCAGCGCTGGTATCGCACCGGCGACCTGGGGCGCTACTGGCCCGACGGCTGCCTGGAGTTCCTTGGCCGCCGCGACCAGCAGGTCAAGGTACGTGGCCATCGTATCGAGCTGGGTGAAATCGAGAATGCCCTGCTGCTGCAACCACACGTACGCCAGGCAGTGGCCCTCGCGGTCGGTACACCGTTGCATCTGCTGGCGGCGGTGGTCGCCACTGAAGGCGCGCTGTGCACCGAGGAACTGCGCCAACAGCTGGGTGACCATCTGCCCGATTTTATGTTGCCCAACCAATGGCTGTTACTCGACGCTCTGCCCCTGAGCGCCAATGGCAAACTTGACCGAGGGGCGCTGGTGCAACTGGCGGAAAACACCAGCCTGCAACACGCCACCGCCAATGAGGCGCCGTGTGGCGAGCGCGAGCAACAGGTGGCGGCGATCTGGCGGGAATTGCTGCCGGGGGCCGAGGTGTACCGCCAGAGTGATTTCTTTCGCATGGGCGGCGACAGCCTACTTGCCACCCAATGCAGCGCACGCCTGCGCCGCGCCGGACTGGCCAATGCGCAAAGCCTGCGGCAACTGTTCGCCACGCCCCGCCTGGCGGACTTTGTCGCGCAATTGCAGGCCCCCACGGCGCAGGGCGAACGGCAACTGTTGGCCGACCCGGCATCGCGTCACCAGCCCTTCCCGCTGACTGAAGTGCAACAGGCCTACTGGCGCGGGCAAAACCAGGGTTTACCGCTGTCGTGCGGCACCACCTACCTGATCGAACTGGACGGCGAAGCGCTGGATATGCCGCGCTTCGAACGCGCCTGGGACCAACTGATCCAACGCCATGAAATGCTTCGTGCGCAATTGGTGGACGGGGATCGCCAAGTGATCCTCAACAGCGTCCCACCGCTGCGCGTGCAGCTGCATCAGGCACCGACCGCCGATGCGGCGCGTGAGCGCCTGGCGCAGTGCTGGGCACAACGGCCACGCCAGCGCCACCAGTGGCCAATGTTTGAAGTCCACAGCGTGGAGTACGCGCACGGCCGTTGTCGGGTCGGGTTGTTTTTCGACTACCTGACCCTCGATGGTTTAAGCATCAAACGTCTGCTGGCCGAACTGGCCTTGCTCTACACCCGCCCTGATAGCACGCTGCCGGCCATCGACCTGTCGTTTCGCGACTACGTCCTGCAAGTCCAGCCCGACCCCGTGCAACTGCAACAGGCCGAGGCCTGGTGGCAGCAACACCTGGACGACTTGCCAGGCCCGCCTGCGCTGCCCTTGCACATCGCACCGCAGCTATTGGGCGAAGTGCACTTCAGCCGCCGCGAATTCCGCTTGCCCGTCGCGCAGTGGCAGGCCCTGCGCCAGCGTGCGCGGGATAACGGCGTGACAGCCTCGGTACTGCTGTTGACGGTGTACGCCCAGGTCCTGGCGCGCTGGAGCGACGGCCAGGCGCATACGCTGAACCTGACGTTGTTTGACCGCCAGGACGTCCACGCGCACATCGGCCGTGTGCTGGGGGATTTCACCGCCCTGGCCCCCGTGAGTTTTTACCCGGTGGCCCAGGGTGGGTTCCTGACCCAGGCCCAGACTGTGCAGGCGCAAGTGGCCGATGTGCTGCAACATGCCGCCTGCTCATCGATCTGGGTGCAGCGTGAACGCGCCCGCCGGGTCGGTCCCCAGGCCGCCGCACTGCCGGTGGTGTTCACCAGCACCCTGGGGCTGGCGGATGACTTGCTGGCAGACCTGCCTGACGGTTTCCCCGATATTGCTGTCGGTGGGCTGTCAGAAACCCCACAGGTGTGGCTCGACCATCAACTGTTTGAACACCGTGGCGCCCTGGTGCTGTGCTGGGATGCGGTGGATACGCTGTTTCCGAATGGCCTGCTGGACGCGGCATTCGCGTGCTACACCGAGGCCTTGCTGACCCTGGTCGACAGCGACTGGCATCAGCCGCTGACCCTGCCATTGCCGGCGCATCAGGCGCGGACTCGGCAGCAGGCCAACGCCAGCGTGGTCCCGATTGCCGCCAGAACCTTGCTGGAAGCGCCCTTCACCATCGATGGCCAACGCCTGGCCCTGATCGACGGTGAACGCCGAGTGAGCTACGCCCAACTGCGTGACGGTGCCTTGCGCGTCGCCGCCTGGCTGCAGGCCCAGGGCGTACAGCCACAGGATGCCATCGGCGTGCATCTGCCACGCGGCACCGACGCGATCATCGCCCTGTTCGGCGTACTCGCGGCCGGCGCCTGCTATGTGCCGGTGGGCGTGCGCCAACCGCTGGAACGGCGTCAGCGCATTGAGCATCGTGCGGGCATTCGCCTGAGCCTAGATGCCGACTTGATGGTCGCGGCGCTGCGCAGCGAACCCTTGGCTACACCGGTGTCGATCAGCGTCGACAGCCCGGCCTATGTGATTTTCACCTCCGGCTCCACCGGCGAGCCCAAAGGCGTGCAAATCAGCCATCGCGCCGCCTGCAACACTCTGGATGACCTCAATCAGCGCTTCGGCATTCACGCCGAAGACCGGCTGCTGGCGGTCTCGTCCCTGGATTTCGACCTGTCGGTGTACGACGTATTCGGTGTGCTGGCGGTGGGCGGCAGCCTGGTGTTGCTGGACGAAGAGCAACGCCGCGATGCCACGGTGTGGCGCCGTCTGATTCATCAGCATCAGATCACATTGTGGAACTCCGTACCGATGCTGCTGGACATGCTGCTCACCGTGGCCGACACCCTGCCATTACGCCAGGTATGGCTGTCCGGCGACTGGATCGGCCTCGACCTGCCCGCGCGCCTACATCAGGCCACGGGAGGGCACTGCCGGTTAATCGCCATGGGTGGCGCGACCGAAGCAGCGATCTGGTCGAACTTCCAGCCGGTAGACCTGCCCTTGCCGGACCATTGGCAATCGATCCCCTACGGTCGGCCCTTGGGCAACCAGTGCTATCGCGTGGTGGATACCCAGGCACGCGACTGCCCGGACTGGGTCACCGGCGAGTTATGGATTGGCGGCGCCGGGGTTGCCATGGGCTATCGCGGCGCGCCCGAGTTGAGCGCCGAACGCTTTGTAGAACACGACGGCCAGCGCTGGTATCGCACGGGCGATATGGGCCGCTATTGGCCGGATGGCTGCCTGGAATTCCTTGGCCGTCGCGACCAGCAGGTCAAGGTGCGTGGCCATCGCATTGAACTGGGGGAAATCGACAACGCCCTGCTGGCCTGCGCGCCGGTACGCCAGGCACTGACCGTCACCCTCGGCCACCCACCGAGCCTGGCCGCGGCGGTGGTGGTCGACGCTGACGTGTCCCTGGAAGTGCTGCGCCAACACCTGCGCCAGCGCCTGCCCGACTACATGATCCCGGCCAGCCTACAGGTACTTGAGGCCTTGCCCCTGAGTGCCAATGGCAAGGCCGACCGCAACGCCGTGCGTGAATGCCTGCTGGCAGGTGCCGCTGCTCACAGCGACGCGCCCCAAGGCGCACTGGAGCAGGAGATGGCCGAGGTCTGGGAGGAGATTCTGCAACGCCCGATCCCAGGTCGCCAGAGTGATTTTTTCCTGCTGGGCGGCGACAGCCTGAGTGCCACGCGCCTGGTGGAAAGCCTCAAGCGTCGTCGCCTGTGCCAGGTGCCCCTGAGTCTGCGCGAACTCTTCGCACACCCAAGCATTGCCGCCCTGTGCGACTACCTGACCAGCCATACCGAACGCCCCCTGCACCATCACGCCGAGCATTTCGAGGAAGGCACCCTATGAATTCCGCTATCAACCTGACGCCATTTCTCGCCGAGTGCGAAGCCCTGGGCATCCGCCTGTGGGCCGAGGACGGCCAACTGCGCTTCCGCGCCCCGGCCGGCACGCTGGACGATGCGCTCAAACAGCGCCTGCGCGAGCACAAGGATGCGTTGCTACAGTGGCTCAGCCCGCAGCAGGTGACTGTTGTCGCCGACCCGCACGCCCAGTTCCAACCCTTTGCTCTGACCGACGTGCAGGCCGCTTACCTGGTCGGCCGCAGCGATGCGTATGACTACGGCGGTGTCGGCTGCCACGGCTATGTCGAACTCGACGGTCCACCCCTCGACCCGCAGCGCCTGGAGCGCGCCTGGCACCAGTTGATCCAGCGTCACCCGATGCTGCGCGCGGTGATTGCCCAGGCCGGGCATCAGCAGGTGTTGCCGGAGCTTGACTTGCCCGCGCTTCACAGCCAGGACTTGCGCAACAGACCTTGCTGGCAACCCGCGCCGAGCTGGCTAACCGCGTGTACGCCGCCGATACCTGGCCGCTGTACGAGTTGCGCCTGAGCCAACGCGCAGAGGGCAGCCGCCTGCACCTGTCGATTGATCTGCTGATTGCCGACTTTGTCAGTATCCAGTGCCTACTGGGTGAGTTGGACCAGCTCTACCATGCGCCCGAACAGTACCTTCCGGCGCTTGATTTGACCTTCCGCGATGCCCTGCTGGCCGAGCGCGCACACCGCGATACACCCGCCGCCCGGGCCCGCCATAGCCGCGACCGGGATTATTGGCTGGCGCGCCTTGAACAACTGCCGGCCGCCCCAGAGTTGCCGACCCTGGAACCGGTCGCCGGTGAAATCCCGCGCTTTGAGCGGCACTCCACTGGGCTGTCTACCGAGCAGTGGCAGCGCTTCGGTACGCTCGCCGCGCAACAGCGCCTCACCCCATCGGCGGCGGTGCTGGCCGCGTTCGCCGAAACACTTGGGCGCTGGTCACGGCGCTCGGCGTTCAGCCTGAGTGTGACGGTGCTCAAGCGCCCGCCACTGCATGGGGATATCGACAAGGTGGTGGGCGACTTTACCGCCGTCAATGTGTTGGCCATCGAGCCGCCGCTGAACAGCCATTTCGTCGAGCGCGCCAGCGCTGTGCAGCAACAGCTGTGGCAGGACCTGGAGCACGATGCCTTTTCGGGCATTGAGGTGCTGCGTGAGCGTGCACGCGTGCAAGGGCGTGCGCTGATGCCGGTGGTGTTCACCAGCACCCTGGGCGTGGGCAAGGCCCGTCCGTTCATGCGCGGCGCCCGCTTGGGTTACGGCATCACCCAGACACCGCAGGTATGGCTCGATTGCCAAGTCAGTGAAGGCCCTGAGGGCTTGCAGGTAAATTGGGATGTGCGCAGCGGCGTGTTCAGCGAAGGGCTGATCGAGGCTGCATTCGACAGTTTCACGCAACTGCTGCTACAGCTGGCTGAACAGCCCGGCACCTGGCAGGCACCCAACCCGTCGCAACTACCCGCCCCCATGGAGCAACGGCGATTGACCAGCAATGCCACCCAGGTCGAATGGCCCCAGCGCTGCCTGCACCAGGGCTTTATAGACAGCCTGCGACGCACACCCAACGCCATTGCACTGATCTGCAACGAGGGCAGCTTCAGCTACCGCCAACTGGCTGAGCGCGCCAACGCCGTCGCCCAGGCCTTGAATCTTCACACCTGTCCGGCGGGAGCCAAGGTCGGGATTTTGCTCGACAAAGGCGTGGACCAGGTAGCGGCGGTAGTCGGCACCCTGCTGCATGGCGCGGTCTACGTGCCGATCGACACCAGCCAGCCGGAGGCGCGGCGCGATGCAATCCTTGAAGACGCAGGCATCCGCCATGTGCTCAGCGATGGCGCGCCACGAACCTGGCCCGCTAACGTCACACCGCTGGACGTGCAACGCCTGGTCCCCCTGCCCCTCACGCAGTTAGCGGCTGTCGATGTAGACCCCGCCAGTCTGGCTTATGTGATCTACACCTCTGGCACCACCGGCCGTCCCAAGGGCGTGATGATGAGCCATCGCGCCACCTTCAATACGGTGCTCGACATCAACCAACGGGTGACATTGAGTGCCGAAGATCGCGTGCTGGGCCTGGCCAACCTGGGTTTCGACCTGTCGGTGTACGACCTGTTTGGCAGCTTCCTCGCCGGCGCGACCCTGGTGCTGCCGGACACCGCACAACGCAGTGACCCGGCGCACTGGGCCGGGTTGATCCGCCAGCATGGCGTCAGCGTATGGAACTCGGTGCCGGCGCAGTTGCAGATGCTGTGCAGCTA
>NZ_UTBG01000065.1 GCF_900580675.1 Pseudomonas viridiflava | reverse complement strand
GCTCTTGCCCCACCACTCGGCACCTCGCTCACGCTCGGTGTGCCCGAAAACAGGCATTACTCCGCGGGCCGCCGCGACGGGCCGTCCCTGCCCCGTCGCGGCTAAACCGGCGTCCTGCCGGTTTACCCGCTCCGTACTACCTGTTTTCGGCCAGCGT
>NZ_UTBG01000115.1 GCF_900580675.1 Pseudomonas viridiflava | reverse complement strand
GTTTTCCAGGGCGGTTTGCAGATAGGCGCAAACACGCTGCGGGTCCACCCGCGTGCTGGCCAGCAGGCTCAGGCCGAAGCCCTCGCCAAGGTCATCGACACTCAAGGTCAGCGGGTAGTTGGTGCGTTCTTCTGCGCTGAGCGCGGCAATCCCCTGCCAGGCCGAGACCGCCTCGGCGCTGGCGGCGGGGGCACTGTGGCGGTAATTGAGCAACGCGCTGAACAGCGGCGTCGGCGCCACCACGCCGCTGCAACGCTGGGCCAGGGCCAGCGCCGCGTGTTCGTGGCGCAGCAAGGTGGTCAGCCGTGCGTGGGTCGCCTTGACCCCGGCGCGCACACCCTCGCCACCCACGTCGACGCGAAACGGCAGGGTGTTGATGAAAATACCCAGCGCCCGATCCGTGGCATGGCTGCCCTGCATCCGCCCCATCAACACGGTGCCGAACACCACGTGTTCCTTGCCTGCCAATACGCCCAGCACCTGCGCCCAGCCCAGATGGAACAGGCTGGCGGCACTCACGCCGAGCTGCCGCGCCTGCGCGCGCAGACGCTGGGACAACCCCGGGTCCAGCGCCAGATGGACCTCGGCGATGCCACGCGCATCACCCTGCACATCGTGCAGGCCGAACGGCAAGGTCGGCTCGCTGATGTCGCCGAGCATCTGGCGGAAGAACTGTTCGTGTTCCTGCTCACTGATGCCCAGCCGCGCCTGCGCCACATAGTTGCGAAACGGCACCGCCGCGCCCAGCGCCGCGCCCTGCCCCAGCAGGCACGCCTGCATTTCATGGCACACCACCTCCAGGGCGCTGTGGTCGAGGGCCATATGGTGAAACAGCAACGTCGCGACGATGCGCTGGTTGGCCGGGTCATCGGCGCGCACCAGGCGCAGCAGCGGCGCCTGGGTCACGTCCAGGCGATAGTGGCGAGCGTCGAACAGCGCGTGCAGTTGCGCGGCAATAGCGCCGTCGGCCGGGTCCAGTTGCAGGGCCTGCACCGGCAGGCGGGCCTGGCGCCAGACCACTTGCTGGGGCTGCTGCAAGCCGTCCCAGACCACCCCGGTGCGCAGGATGTCGTGGCGGTCCATGACGTTTTGCAAGGCCTGGGCAAACGCCTCGAAGCGCTCCAGGCTGTCGAAGGCGAACTGCGACTGCATCACGTACGGGTCGCCCTGTTCGGCGCTGACGTGGTGGAACAGAATGCCTTCCTGCAACGGCGCCAAGGGGTAGATATCCTGGATATTCGCCACGCCGCCGTCGACGCTGGCGATGATCCGCTCGATCTCCTCCTGGCTCAGGCTCGACAAGGTCAGCATCGCCGGCGTGATCTGCGCAGCGTGGGCCGGGATGCCATTGGCCGGCACGTCAATGGCGCCGGCCTTGGTCGCCGAATACTCGCCGGCCTTGATCTGTTCGATCAGCGCCGGTTTGTGTTCACGCAGTGCGGCGAGGATCGCCGGGTCGCTCAAGGCTTGCTTGTTGCCCTGCACCGACAACTGCTCGCCCTTGAGCGCCAGTTGGATGTCCTTGGTTTTCAGCGTCGCCAACAGCTCAAAGATGCTCACAGGACGATCTCCATTCGTTCGGTCATTGCGGCGTAACCAGCCAGGGTCGGCTGTTCGAATAACGCACGCACGTCGGCTTCCATGCCTTCCTGGCGCAAGCGCCCGATCAAGCTCACGGCGAGCAGCGAGTGCCCGCCCAGTTCAAAGAAATTGTCCTGGCGCCCTACCCGCTCCACGCCGAGCAACTCGGCCCAGAGCCTTGCCAGCAGGATTTCGGTGTCGCCCTCGGGCGCCTCGTACTCACGCACCACCGACGCCTGCATGCCCGGTGCCGGCAGGGCCTTGCGGTCGAGCTTGCCGTTGGGGCTCAGGGGCAAGCCGTCGAGGTGCACAAACAGCGCGGGCACCATGAACTCCGGCAGGTGCTGCAGCAGGTGCGCACGCAGGGTTTCGATAGGCACCTGCCGGCCGGTGTAGTAGGCGATCAGCCGGTCTTCGCGGGCCACCACGGCGGCCTCGCTGACGTGTGGATGGTCCAGCAGTCGCGCCTGGATTTCGCCCAGTTCGATGCGCAAGCCACGGATTTTCACCTGGTCGTCGTTGCGGCCCAGGTACTCGATGTTGCCGTCCGGCAGGTAGCGGCCCACGTCACCGGTGCGGTACATCCGCCCACCGTTGAACGGTTCTTGAAGGAAGCGTTCGGCGGTCAGCTCCGGGCGGTTCAGGTAACCCCGCGCTACCTGCACGCCGCCGATAAACAGCTCGCCGACCACGCCCAGCGGCACCGGCTGCAACTGTGCATCCAGCAGGTACAGGCGGGTGTTGGCAATCGGCTTGCCGATCGGCGTGTTGTCGGGCACCTCGGGCCGCGTGCAATTCCAGGCGGTGACGTCCACCGCCGCTTCGGTCGGGCCATACAGGTTATACAGGCCGATGCCCGGCAATTGCTGCTTGAAGCGCCGCACCAGGCTGCCCGGCAAGGCTTCACCGCTGCACATCACGCGCAGCAACCCTGCGGCCTGGCTGACATCGCCGTGGGCGAGGAACACATCGAGCATCGACGGCACAAAGTGCAGCGTGGTGATCCGTTGCGCCTGGATCACTGCGCACAGGTACGCCGGGTCTTTGTGCCCGCCGGGGCGCGCCATCACCAGGCGCGCGCCGGTAAACAGCGGCCAGAAGAATTCCCACACCGACACGTCAAAGCTGAACGGGGTTTTCTGCAACACCGCATCATCGGCAGCGAGGCCATAGGCGTCCTGCATCCACAACAGGCGGTTGACCACCCCGGCGTGTTCATTGATCACGCCCTTGGGCTGGCCGGTGGAGCCGGAGGTGTAGATCACGTAAGCCTGGTGCCGCGCGCTGAGGCCGGGAACCTGAGGATTGGTCGCGGGCTGGTGCTGCCAGGTAGGGTGGTCGAGGTCGATCAGCGCCACATCGCCCAACAGCTCGCGGGTTGCAGCGTTGGCGAGCACTACCACCGGTGCGCTGTCCTGCAGCATGTAGGTGATGCGTTCCTGCGGATAGGCCGGGTCCAGCGGCACATAACCGCCACCGGCCTTGAGGATCGCAAACAGGCCGACGACCATGTCCAGGCCGCGCTCGAGGCAGATGCCGACCCGCGCATCCGGCTGGACGCCACGCTCACGCAGGTGATGGGCCAAACGGTTGGCCTGTTCGTTAAGCGCCTGGTAGGTCAGGTGCCGGTCATCGGCAACCACCGCCACGGCGTCCGGCGTGCGTTCGACCTGGGCTTCAAACATGCTGTGCAGGGTCTGGTCGAGGTTGTAGTCGACGGCGGTCGCGTTGAACGCCACCAGCAGTTTTTGCCGCTCCTCATCGCCCAGGACCGGCAAGCGATTGAGCGCCTGTTGCGGCGCCTGCTCCAGCGCCTCGACCAAGCCGGCCAGGGCGACCTGCATATAGCCGCACACCCGCTGCGCGTCGATGTGCGCGAGGGCGGTGATGGCGTAGCCATCGCCCAAGTCATCCACGTTCAAGGTCAACGGGTAGTTGGTGCGCCCGTCATTCACCAGGGTTTGCATGCCTTGCCAGGCCTGCTGCGCGTCGGCGGAGCGCGTCGCGGCGCCGCGATGGCGATAGTTGAGCATCGAACTGAACAACGGCGCCGGTGCCGCCACCCCGCTGCAACGCTGGGCCAGGGCCAGGGACGCGTGTTCATGCCCGAGCAAGGCACTGAGCCGCTGATGGGTGGCGCGCACGCCGTCGCGCGCACCCTGACCGTCGATATCCAGGCGCAGCGGCAAGGTATTGATAAACACCCCAAGGGCGCGGTCGGCGCCCTCGCCGCCTTGCATCCGGCCGACCAGTACTGTGCCGAACACCACGCTGCTGCGGTTGGAAGTGGCCGCCAGCACTTGCCCCCAGGCCAGGTGGAACAGGCTCGCCGTGCTCACGCCGAGCACACGCGCCTGGGCGCGCAGGCGGCGGTTGAGGTCGCCGTCCAGGTGCAGCGTGTGTTCTTCAATAGCGCTGCCGTCGCCACGCACATCCTGCAGGCCGAAGGGCAAGGTCGGTTCATCGACATCGCCAAGCATCTCGCGGAAGAACGCTTCGTGTTCCTGCTCGCTCACGCCCAGGCGCGCCTGGGCCACGTAGTTGCGGTACGGCATCGGAGCCGCCGTGGGCGCTGGATGGCCCAGCAGGTAGCCCTGCATTTCGCGCAGCACCACGTCGAAGGCGGTGTGGTCGAGCGCGATATGGTGATAGAGCAACACCACCACCACGCGCCCGTTCGCCGGGTCCTGGGCATACATCAGGCGGATCAGCGGGGCCTGGCTGATCTCCAGGCGATAACGCCGCGCATCGAAACGCGCATGCAGACCGGCCAGTACATCGCCTTGCAAGTGCAGTTCCTGCACCACCAGCTCGGCCTTGCGCCACACCACTTGCAGCGGTTGCGCGAGGCCTTCCCAGACGATCCCGGTACGCAGGATGTCATGGCGATCGATCACCTGTTGCAGCGCCTGGGCAAAGGCCTGCAGCCGCTCCAGGCTGTCAAACGCCAGGTGCGATTGCAGCAGGTACGGGTCGCCCTGCTCCGCAGTGAGGTAGTGGTAAAGAATGCCCTCCTGCAACGGCGCCAACGGGTAGATGTCCTGCACATTGGCGGCGCCGCCGGGTACGCGGGCGACCACCTGATCCAGCGTCGATTGGTCCAGGGTGACCAGCGACAGCATGTCCGGGGTGATGCGCCGGCAATCGGCGGCGATGCGGTTTTGCGGGACTTGCACTTCGCGACCACTTCCCACGGCGGCGGCCAGCGCGGCCAGGGTCGGCTGGCTGAACAGCACCCGCACGTCGGCGCTGAGGCCGACTTGGCGCATGCGCTCGATCAGGCTGACCGCCAGCAACGAATGGCCGCCCAGTTCGAAGAAGTGATCGTGCCGCCCAACTTGCTCAACCTGCAACACCTCGGCCCAGAGGCGCGCCAGGGTGCTTTCCACGGCACCTTGCGGCGCCTCGTAGGCACGGCTGAGCAAGGCCGATTGCTCGGGATCCGGCAAGGCCTTGCGGTCCAGCTTGCCGTTGGCGGTCAGCGGCAGCGCATCCAGCTTGACGTAGGCCACCGGCACCAGCGCGTCGGGCAGCTGCGCTTGCAGGTGCACGCGCAGGGTTTCAATCGCCAATGCGCGGTGCTCGGTGAACCACGCGACCAGGCGACCCTCGCGCACCAGCACCACCGCCTCGCCGATGCCGTCGAGTGCGGCCAGGCGGCTTTCGATTTCGCCCAACTCCACCCGCACCCCGCGCACTTTGACCTGGTCATCGTTACGGCCCAGGTAGTCGAGGTTGCCGTCTGGCAGCCAGCGCACCAGGTCGCCGGTGCGGTACATGCGCCCGCCGTTGAACGGGTCTTGCAGGAAGCGTTCGGCCGTCATTTCAGGCCGGTTGAGGTAGCCCCGCGCCACGCCGCTGCCGCCCACATACAGTTCACCGGCGACGCCGACCGGCACCGGGCGCATCTGCGCATCCAGCACATACACGCGGGCATTCGCGATGGGCCGCCCGATATGCAGCGCCTGCCCGGCACGCACGCGGCCGGAGGTCGCCACCACCGTGGCCTCGGTGGGTCCGTAGTTGTTGATCACGGCAAAGCGCCGCTCCTGGGTGAACTGGCGCAGGCGGTCGCCGCCGATCAGCAGGATGCGCAGCGTCGGGTGTTGCAGGTGCTGGCTGAAGGCGTACTCGGCCACCGGCGTCGGCAGGAAGCTCACATCCAGAGGCTGCGCCAGCCACCAGGCCAGCAGCGCATCGATGTTTTCATTGCCCACCTCGGCCGGCGGCACATGCAGGGTGGCGCCGGCGCACAGGGCCGGCCACACTTCCCAGGCCATCGCATCGAAACCAAAACCGGCGACGCTGCTGGTGTGGCTGCGCGTATCCAGGCCGAACGCTTCGCAATGCCAGTGCACCAGGTTTTCCACGGTGCGGTGTTCGACCATCACGCCCTTGGGCTGGCCGGTGGAGCCGGAGGTGTAGATCACATAGGCCAGGTTTGCCGGGGTCAAGCCGCTCGGTTGCGGATTGCTGACGGGTTGGTGCTGCCAGCCGCCGTCGTGCAGGTCCACGGTAGCGGCCCCACCCAACAGGTCCCGTGTACTCGGCTCTGCCAACACGGCCACTGGCGTGCTGTCCTGCAACAGATAGGCGATGCGTTCGGCGGGATACGCCGGGTCGATCGGCACATACGCCGCACCGGCCTTGAGAATGCCCAGCAGCCCCACCAGCATCTGCGGGCCGCGACGGCAGCAAAGCGCGACGCGCTCATCCGGCTGCACGCCGAGTTCCAGCAGGTGATGGGCCAGGCTGTTGGCGCGTTGATTGAGTTGCTGATACGTCAGGCTTTCGCCGGCTTGCTGCACGGCAATTGCGTCGGGCTGGCGCTCGGCCTGGATCTCGAAGGCGCCGTGCACGGTTTGCCCTGTGGGGAAATCCGCAGCGGTGGCGTTGAACTCGCCCAACAGGGTTTGGCGTTCCGCCGCAGGCAACATCGGCAGTTGATGGAGTGCGGTGGTGGGCGCTTGCTCCAATGCCGCGACAAGCTGCTCCACGGCGTTGTGCATGTAGCCACACAGCCGCTGGGCGCCGATCTGCGGCAGCGCCAGCACCGTCAGGCCAAAGCCTGTCCCGAGGTCATCAACGCTGAGGGTCAGCGGATAGTTGCTGCGCTCTTCACCGCCGAGCAGTTGCACGCCTTCCCAGATACCGTGACCATCGCGGGCCATTTCACCGGGCGTGCTGTGACGGTAATTGAGCAAGGCACTGAACAGCGGCACCGCAGCCGGAACACCGCTGCAACGCTGGGCCAGCGCCAGGGACGCGTGCTCGTGGCCCAGCAGCGCGCTCAGGCGCAAGTGGGTCGCCTTGACCGCAACCGCCGCGCCGGCAGCCACATCGACGCGCAGCGGCAAGGTGTTGATGAACATCCCGAGTGCGCGGTCTGCGCCGTCACCCGCCTGCATGCGGCCCATCAACACGGTGCCGAACACCACATCATCGCGTCCGGAGACCAACCCCAGCACCTGCGCCCAAGCCAAGTGCATCAGGCTCGCCGCGCTGACGCCCAACAGCCGCGCCTGCTCTCGCACGCGGCCTGCCAGCGCCTGTTCCAGCGGCTGCTCGGCTTCCTCGATATCACGGCCATCGCCCTGTACGTCGCGTACGCCAAACGGCAGCGTCGGCTCATCGACCTCGGCCAGCATGTCGCGGAAGAACTGTTCATGTTCTTCAACGCTCATGCCCAGCCGCGCCTGGGCCACGTAATTGCGGAACGGCGCGGGCGGCGGCAGGTCCTGCGCCTGGTTGAACAGGAACGCACGCATCTCCTGGCCGACCACTTCCATGGCGGTGTGGTCCAGCGCCAAGTGATGGAACAACAGGATCGCCGCCACCCGCTCATTGGCCGGGTCTTGTGCGTACACCATGCGCAGCAGCGGCGCCTGGGTGATGTCCAGGCGGTAGTGACGCGCATCGAACCGCGCATGCAGTTGCTCGATAACGTCGCCGTTCGCCGGGTCCAGGGCAATCTCCTGCACCACCAACTGCGCGTCGCGCCAGACCACTTGCACCGGGCTGTCCAGGCCTTCCCAGACCACGCCGGTACGCAGGATATCGTGACGCGCTACCACCTGTTGCAGCGCGCCCATGAAGCCGTGCAAACGCTCAAGGCTGTCAAACGCCATGCGCGATTGCAGCAGGTACGGATCGCCCTGCTCGGCGCTGATATGGTGGTAAAGAATGCCTTCCTGCAGCGGCGCCAGCGGGTAGATATCCTGCACATTCGCTGCGCCGCCCGGCACACCGGCAACGATACGGTCGATGGCGGCCTGGTCGAGCTGTACCAGGCTCAGCATTGACGGGGTAATTTGCGTGCAGCCCGCTGGAATGCCATTGGCCGGCACCACGATTTCACGCCCGCTGCCGACCGCCGCCGCGAGTGCCGCCAGGCTTGGCTGGCTGAACAGCACGCGGACATCGGCGCTCAAACCCACCTGGCGCATGCGCTCGATCAGGCTGACCGCGAGCAACGAGTGCCCGCCGAGTTCGAAGAAATGGTCATGCCGGCCGACGCGCTCCAGTTTCAGCACGTCCTGCCAGATCTGCGCCAGCAAGGTTTCCACCTCGCCTTCCGGCGCCTCGTAGCCACGGCTGAGCAGCGCGCTCTGATCCGGCACCGGCAGGCCCTTGCGGTCGAGCTTGCCGTTGGCGGTCAGCGGCAACAGCTCCAGCCAGACGTAGGCCGACGGCACCATATAGTCCGGCAACTGCCCTTGCAGATGGGCGCGCAGCGCTTCGATATCCAGCGCTGACGGCGCGGTGTAGTAAGCCACCAGGCGCTTGTCGCCGGGCTCGTCTTCGCGGGCCAGCACCACGGCGTCTTTCACGCCGGGGACGGCCGCCAGGCAGGCTTCGATCTCGCCGGGTTCGATGCGGAAACCGCGAATCTTCACCTGCAGGTCATTGCGCCCCTGGTACAGCAGTGTGCCGTCGGCCTGCCAGCAGGCCAGGTCACCGCTGCGGTACAGCAGGCCGTCGCCGAACGGGTTCGGGATAAATTTTTCGGCGCTCAGTTGCGGCTGGTTCAGATACCCCTTGGCCACGCCCGCGCCACCGATATACAGCTCGCCGACCACGCCCAGCGCCACCGGTTGCCGGCGCGTGTCCAGCACGTAAGCCTGGGCGTTTGCGATCGGCCGGCCAATCGGGATGCCGCCCTCGCCGACCGAGGTGATCTCAAAGGTCGTGGAAAACGTGGTGGCTTCGGTCGGCCCGTAGCCGTTGAGCAGGTGCTGCGGCTTGCCGTGCTTGAGCACGCGGCCGATCACCAGCGGGTCGAGCACATCGCCACCGACGATCAGGTAGCGCAACTGGCGGAACACCGGCATCAACGCATCGGCGTATTGGTGGAACAACCCGGCGGTCATCCACAACACACTGACGGCCTGCTCCTGCATCAAGGCGCCAAAGGCCGCCTGGGACAACAGCTCGGCCTGTTCGACCACAACCACACAGCCGCCATTGAGCAACGGCGCCCAGACCTCAAGGGTGCTGGCGTCGAAGGCCGGGTTGGAGGCGAAGGCCACGCGGTCGCGTAGGTTGAAGTCGGCATAACCGTTGTTGAGCACCAGGCGCGAGATCGCGCGGTGCGGGACTTGCACGCCTTTGGGCGCGCCGGTCGAGCCGGAGGTGTAGAGGATATACGCGACGCTTTCCGAAGACAGGTCCAGCTCGGGGTTGCGCGGCGACAAGCCTTCCAGATTCAGCTCAGCCAGACCATTGAGCACCCGGTGCGCACCGCTGTCCTGCACGATGAACGCCTGGCGCTCGACCGGCGCGTTGACGTCCAGCGGCACATACACCGCCGCGCACTTGAGGATCGCCAGTTGGCAGATCAGCAGGTCGAGCGAGCGTGGCAACGCAATCGCCACGCTTTCACCCGGCTGCACACCCTGGCTGATCAAGTGATGGGCCAGGCGGTTGGCACGGCGGTTGAGGTCGCGGTAACTCAGGGACAAGCTGCCCTGCACCGCCGCCACCGCCTCGGGATGCGCCAGCGCCTGGGCTTCGAACAACTGGCTGACCGTGAGGTGCGAGGGGTAGTCACGCGCGGTGGCGTTGAAGTCCACCAGAATTGTCTGGCGCTCGGCGGCGGGCACGATCGACACCGCCTGCAAGGGCGTAGTCGGCGCCTGTTGCAAGGCGCTGACCAGGTGGCGCAGCGCGGTGAGCATGTAGTCGCCGACGCGCTGCACATCCAGCGTGGCCACGCCTTGCACGGTCAGCGCGAAACCTGCGCCAAGGTCATCGACGTTGAGCACCAGCGGGTAGTTGCTGCGTTCTTCGGAGCTGAGGATTTCGATGCCGGAAGCGCTGAACGGGTTCTCTCCCGGCGCTTCATCGGGCGCGCTGTGACGGTAGTTAAGCAACGTGCTGAATAACGGCAGCGAACCCGGCACGCCACTGCAGCGCTGGGCCAGGGACAACGAGGCATGCTCATGCCCGAGCAATTGCGCGAGCCGCGCATGGGTGGCGCGCACCCCGGATTGCACACCGACCGGGCCAAGGCTGACCCGCAGTGGCAAGGTATTGATGAACATCCCCAGCGCCCGATCAGCCCCCTCGCCGCCTTGCATGCGGCCGAGCAGCACCGTGCCGAATACCACCTCCTGCTGGCCGGAGACCTGCCCCAGCACCTGTGCCCAGGCCAGGTGGACCAGGCTCGCGGTGCTCACGCCCAGTTGCCGCGCCTGTTCGCGCAGCCCCAGGCTCAGTGCCGACTCAAGGGGCAAATGCGCCTCGACAATGCCGCTGCCGTCGCCATTCACATCCTGCAAGCCGAAGGCCAGGGTCGGCTCGTCGATATCGCCGAGCATCTCGCTGAAAAACGCTTCGTGCTGCGCCTGGCTGACCCCAAGCCGTGCCTGGGCGACATAGTTGCGGTACTGCACCGCTTCGGCCAGTTGGGCGTTGTTGCCGGAGAGGCTGGCGCTCATTTCTTCTACCAGCACCTGCAAGGCGGTGTGGTCCAGCAGGATATGGTGCAGCAACAGAATGCCGACGTAGCGGCCTTCCTCCTGAGCGTAGGCAAAATGCATCAGCGAAGCACGCGTCAGGTCGAGGCGAAAGTGCCGCGGGTCGAAGCGTTGCTGCAACTGCGCCAGGGCACCCGCGCGCGTATTTTCGATGCGCTCGACCGCCAGCTGCGCCTGGCGCAACACCACCTGCACCGGCTCGTTGAGGCCTTCCCAGAGAATCGCGGTGCGCAGAATGTCATTGCGTTCGATGACGCTGTGCAGCGCCGCGATAAACGCGTCTACCGCCGCCTGATCGCTGAAGCTGAATTGCACCTGCAACACGTAGGGGTCGCCTTCGGTGGTTGCCAGGTGGTGGTACAGAATGCCCGCCTGCAGCGGCGCCAGGCCGTAGATGTCCTGCACATTGCTGAGGCCGCCAGGCACGCTGTCGACGATGTGGTCGAGGGCAGCCTGGTTCAGCTCCACCAGCGGCACCATGTCCGGGGTGATCTGCCGGCTGGCCGGATTGATCAGGTTGGGCGGGACCTCTACCTGTCGCTGCCCGCCCACGGCAGCGGCCAGCGCCGCCAGGGTCGGCTGGCCGAACAGCACGCGCACGTCGGCACCCAGCGCGACCTGGCGCATGCGTTCGATCAGCTTGACCGCCAGCAGCGAATGGCCGCCAAGCTCGAAGAAATTGTCGTGGCGCCCGACCCGGTCGAGCTTGAGCAGGTCTTGCCAGATCGCAGCAATGGCCAATTCCACTGCACCTTGTGGCGCTTCGTAACCACGGCGGGCCAAGGCCTCGGCATCCGGCGCGGGCAAGGCTTTGCGGTCGAGTTTGCCGTTGGTGGTGAGGGGGTATTTATCGAGCAGTACAAAGGCGCTGGGCAGCATATGGTCAGCCAGGTGCCGTTGCAGATGGTCACGCAGCTGGGCAACGCTGAGTTGGCCCTCGGCGATCACGTAGGCCACCAGGCGCTTGTCGCCCGGCGCGTCTTCACGGGCAATCACCACCGCGTCACGCACGCCCTCGGCATTGGCCAGGTGTGCCTGGATTTCACCGAGTTCGATGCGAAAGCCCCGGATCTTCACCTGGTCATCGTTACGCCCCAGGTATTCCACGCTGCCGTCGGCGAGCAAGCGGCCAAGGTCGCCGGTCCGGTACATGCGCAGGCCGGTGACCGGGTCGTCGAGGAAGCGCTCGGCGGTCAGTCCAGGCCGGTTCAGGTAACCCCGCGCCACGCCGGCGCCGCCCACGTACAGCTCGCCGACGACGCCAAACGGCAGCGGCGCGCGGTGCTCATCCAGCACGTACAACTGCAGGTCGGGAATGCGCACGCCAATCGGGCTGACGCCGACCAACTGCGCATCCGCTGCCTGCAACGCGCGATAGGTCACGTGCACGGTGGTTTCGGTGATGCCATACATGTTCACCAGTTGCGTGCCGGCGTTGGTCGCCCGCGCGAACCAGGGTTTGAGCATCCCTGGTTCGAGGGCCTCACCGCCGAAAATCACCTGGCGCAGGGAGTGCGTCCGGGCGCTCTGGCCCTGCGCGGCGATCATCTGGCGGAAGGCGCTGGGCGTTTGGTTGAGGATGCTCACCCCGGCGTCGCACAGCAGCGCGTAGCACTCATCCGGCGAACGGCTGACCAGTTGCGGCACGATCAACAACTGCCCGCCGTGCATCAGCGCGCCCCAGATTTCCCACACTGAAAAGTCGAACGCAAAGGAATGAAACAGCGCCCACACGTCATTACGGTTGAAGCCGAACCAGTGCTCGGTGGCGGTGAACAAACGCGCGACCTGGCGGTGTTCGATCATCACGCCCTTGGGCTGGCCGGTGGAGCCGGAGGTGTAGATCACATAGGCCAGGCTCGCCGGGCTGATCGCCACACGCGGGTTGACGATGGACTCGCCACGCAAGCCGTTGAGGTCGATCTGCGCCAGGTCGCCCACAAGGTGGCGCGTGTTGGCCTGCACCAGCACCGCCAGCGGCTCGCTGTCGGCCAGGGTGTAGGCGATACGATCCTGCGGATAAGCCGGGTCGATCGGCACGTAACCCGCGCCGGCCTTGAGAATGCCGAGCAGGCCGATGATCATTTCCGGGCCACGCTCCACACAGATCGCTACCCGATCATCCGCGCGAATGCCTTGGGCCAGCAGGCGATGGGCAACCTGGTTGGCGCGTTCGTTGAGCTGACGGTAGGTCAGGCGCAGATGTTCGAAGCGCAAGGCGATGGCGTCGGGCTGGGCAGCGGCGTGGCGTTCGACTTGCTGGTGGATCAGGTGGGAATCGGCGTAGGTGTGCGGGGTATGGTTGAGGCGGTGCAGGAGGGTCTGGCGTTCGGTGTCGGGCAGGATGTTCAGGCCGCTCAGCGGCATTTCCGGTCGCTGCTCCAGCGCCTCGGCCAGGCTTTCCAGAGCGGTGTGCAGGTAACCCGCCACGCGCTGGGCGCCAATGGACGCGTCGACCATCACCGTGAGCGCAAAATCCTCGCCGAGGTCGTCCACATTCACCGTCAGCGGGTAGTTGGTGCGTTCCTCGGCGCCGAGCACCTGGATGCCCTCGGCTACGTCAATCACCTCGGCCATATCGCCAGCGGCGCTGTGCCGGTAGTTGAGCATCGCGCTGAACAGCGGCGTCGGCGCAGCCACGCCGCTGCACCGCTGGGCCAGCGCCAGGGATGCATGCTCGTGCTGGAGCAAGGCCGTGAGGCGCTCATGGGTGGCCTTGACCCCGGCGCGCACGCCCTGCGCGCCCACATCCACACGCAGCGGCAAGGTGTTGATGAACATGCCCAGGGCCCGCTCACCGCCCTCGCCCGCGCCCATGCGGCCGAGCATCACGGTACCGAACACCACCGCTTCGCGGCCGGACACCACGCCCAGCACGCGGGCCAGCGCCAGGTGCAGCATGCTCGCCACGCTTACCCCCAAAGGCCGCGCCAGGCTGCGCAGGCGACGGCTCAGGGCACTGTCGACGGGCAGGCGCGCCTCGTCGATGCCCTGGCCATCGCCCTGCACATCCTGCAAACCGAACGGCAGCGTCGGCGCGTCGATATCCGCGAGCATCTCGCGGAAAAACCGCTCATGTTCCTGCTCTCCGACACCGTGAAGCACCTGCGCGATGTAACTGCGAAACGCCACCGGCGCACCGGCCTGGGCTTGCTCGCCCGCCAGGTACAGCTGGATTTCATGGCGCACCACATCGAGAGCGGTGTGGTCGAGGATGGTGTGGTGGAACAGCAGCATCGCCACCACGCGATTGTTGGCCGGGTCATCGGCAAATACCAGGCGCAGCAGCGGCGCCTGGCCCAGGTCCATGCGGTAAGTGCGCGCGTCAAACCCGGCCAGCAAACGGCCGAGGGCGTCGCCACCGCTGAAATGCGCCTCTTCACAGGCCAGCGTCGCCTTGCGCCATACCACCTGCACGGGCGCGTCGAGGCTCTCCCAGGCCATGGAGGTGCGCAGGATATCGTGGCGATCGATCACCCATTGCAACGCCTCGGCAAACGCCTCGAGACGCCCACGGCTGTCGAACACAAACTGCGCGTGCAGCACGTAGGGGTCGCCCTGCCCGGCCGAAAGATGGTGATAGAGCATGCCTTCCTGCAACGGCGCCAGGGGGTAGATATCCTGCACATTCGCCGCCCCACCGGGGATGGCCGCGACAATGCGGTCGATGGCGGCTTGCTCAAGGCTGACCAGCGGCAGCATGGCCGGCGTGATGCGATAGGCCGGGCTCAGCCAGTCACCGCCATGTTCGGCTACCAGCTCCAGCAGCCGCGGCTTGTGGGCGATCAGTTGATCCCACACCGCATCGTCCAACGCCTCATCGTCCCCCAGGACAATCAAGTCGCCCTCTTCACGTTGCAGACGGATCGCATGGGTGGAAATCGCTGCCAATAATTCGCTGAACTGCATGGGGGTAACCTGCCTGATAAGTCACGGTGAAGAAGAAAGTCCGTTTTCAGCTGCCGTTCGGATCGGATGCGCTGCGCGCCCGGTGAGGAATTGCGGGCGCAGCCGAAGGCCTGGAGGGGCATCCGGCAGGTTGGGAAATTAAGGGATTTGGCGGGAGGGAGGTGACATGGGAAGCGGGGACAAGCGGGGTGGGAGCGTTCAACCTAGCTCGGTTTGACCTTCAAATGCCGCGCATACCAGGGCCGCTTCGGCACGCGCTTGAACAATCCCTGCAACGCGTCATCCTCGGCCCCAAAGGTGATGCGCAACGCGAGCTTCATGGTCTCCGGGTCCATTTCCATCGACTTGCCCATCTGCAACCCCGGCGTGGTGCTGCAACCATGGGTGTCCGGGCCCAGCCACGGGTCACCCACCTCGACCCAACGCCCCGGCGCAAACCACGCCACGCCGTTGACTTCCAGCCGGCTGACCTCACCAGGGTTGAACCGCTCATGGGCGCGAAACCAGTCTTCGATACGGTCATCGATCCAACCGTGAAAGTGCCAGAACACCGGGTTGACATGGGATGAGAACGGATCGCCGAGAAAGTCGTTTTCCGCCGCATACCAGCGCGGAGCAAAGTCTGCCGGGTCGCGCGCCAGGGGCACCGGAGCGCCGTTGGACGGGTCGCGGGGCACCGAGGCCCAGCGCATGTGCAGCCAGTCATGCAGGCCCAGCTCCATCTCGGACCCCAGTTGCCCCAGGCTCAGTTTGGCCAGGTAACGCGGGTCGCGGTACTGCGATTCCCAGACCTGGAAATTGCTGTGGTAGGTTTCGGCGGCCTTGATATCGCTGACCCACTGGGTGTATTCGCTGTCGTCCTGTGCTGCCCAGGTGGGCGGCAGCGCAAAGCCGTCGTGGTTGTCGAAGTAACGCAAAAAGCCCAGGCGATCACGCTCCAGCGGCGGCTGCGGTTCGGGAAATTGCGGCCACGAGGGCAAATCCTGCATCGAGCGCGCGGTGCCGAGCATATGCCGGTGCATAAAGAAGAAATCGATACCCGAGCCGTTGCGGTCCTTGAGTTTGCCGCGCGCGTCACGCTCCTTGCCGCGTGGGCCGGGTTGCCAGCCGATGCCTCGCAGGGCGTCGCGCTTGTCTTCGGAGAGTTTGTGCCATTGGTCGCGGGTGGCGTGCCACAGCTGGTGAAACAGGCCGTCCTCTAGTGCGATCAGGCTGGCCAGCAGGGTCGGGTCGAGGCCGATGCGTTGGCGCGCTTCGGGGAACCCGTGTTTGTGCGTGATAAAGCGGTTGTCGCGTTCAACCAACGCCAGCGGCCGGTCGAGGTCGAGGATCTGCCCGCTGAGTGTGCTGCTGCCGGCGTTGGCGAAGTCGGCCCAGACTTCGTCGAGGGTCATCTTGAATTCATAGGCAGGTATGCCGTCGGCAGCATCGCGGTCGATCAGCCGCCAGTAGAGCAAGGCGCCCTCGCCCGTCACCAGGTCGCCGAGCACGCGGTAGCGCGGTTCGGCTTCTGAGCGCAGGTTGTCGGCGGTGTCCAGGTAGCCACGCAGGCCACGCCCACGCGGGGCGATATCCAGCAACAGCTCCAGGCCTTGCAGCGGCAGGCCCTTGAGGCCGGCGTCGCGGCCTTCCAAGCGCAGGCTCCAGACTCCGCGCAAAGTGTTCGCCAACTGCTGGCCGGCCGTGTCGGCCAGGTCCACCGTGGCTTCGCCCGGGGTGATCGGGAATTCTTCTTCGCGCGTCAGCTCGCGATGGGCATAAAAGGCCGCTGGCACTGCGGCACCGGTGAGCGCCAGGCCTGCGATGAACCCACGTCGAGAGATGGTCATTTTCTACCTTAGGAAACGGCTTTATCAGAGCTAGAACGTTTGCAGCCCCGGGAAATTTACCGCGCGGTCGGCACCGCCTAAATTTCCCCGCCCATCACTCGTTCTTCCCTGATAGCGAAGGCCTCAACTGACTGAGATGGCAATGACAAAACCACGTTCGAAAAAGGCGATGTATATCGGCCTGCCGCTGGCACTGGCCATCGGCGCCGGGGCCGGTTTCCTGGCCTGGGATCACTGGTTCAAGGGCAATGCCGGTTACCCGCTGGCGGTGATCAAGCAGGCCAATGAAATGCAGGACCGCCTGCTGTCGTTCGACAGCCATATCACCGTGCCCGTGGATTTCGGCACGGCGGGCAACGAGGTCGACAAGGACGGCAGCGGCCAGTTCGACCTGGTCAAGGCCAGCCGCGGCAGGCTCTCGGGCGCAGCCCTGACGATTTTCGGCTGGCCGGAGATCTGGAACGGTCCCAATGCACCGCACAAGCCCACCGAGGGTTTTGTCGAAGCCGCCCGCCATGAACAGGAAGTGCGCTACAAAATCATCAGCGCGATGGTGCGCGACTATCCCAACCAGGTCGCGATCGCCTACACCCCGGATGACTTCCGGCGCCTGCATGGCGAGGGCAAGTTCGCGATTTTCATCAGCATGCTCAACGCCTACCCGCTGGGTAACGACCTGAACCAACTGGACCTGTGGGCCGCGCGTGGCATGCGCATGTTCGGTTTCAGCTATGTGGGCAATAACGCCTGGTCCGACTCGTCGCGCCCGCTGCCGTTTTTCAATGACTCGGTGGATGCGCTCGACGGCCTGTCGGATATCGGCAAGCAAGCAGTGCACCGCCTCAACGACCTGGGGGTGATCATCGATGTGTCGCAAATGTCGACCAAGGCCCTGGAGCAAGTTGCACAGCTGAGCCGTACGCCGATGGTCGCGTCCCACTCGGCACCGCGTGCGGCGGTGGATATTCCGCGCAACCTCAGCGACAAGGAGCTGCAGTTGATCAAGAACAGTGGCGGCGTGGTGCAGATCGTGGGCTTTTCCGCCTACCTGCGCCCGCTCAGCCAACCGACCCAGGACAAGCTCAACACCCTGCGCGCGCGCTTTGACCTGCCGCCCCTGCCCAACCTGGCCATGGCCCTGATGCCGGGCGACGCGATCATTGCCGCCTGGCCGGAACAGAAGTTCGGCGAGTACGCCAGCGCGTTGTACGCCATCCTCGACGAAGAACCCAAGGCCACGCTGAAGGATCTGGGCGACGCGATTGACTACACCGTGCGCAAGATCGGCATCGATCACGTCGGCCTGGCTTCGGACTTCAACGATGGCGGCGGTATCCAGGGCTGGAACAACGTCGGTGAGATCCGCAACGTCACCGCCGAACTGATCCAGCGTGGTTATTCCGAAGCAGACATCGCCAAGCTCTGGGGAGGCAACTTCCTGCGCGTGTGGGACCAGACACAAAAAGCCGCCAAGCCATTGGCCAACCGCTAATCACCTAGAAGCATGTCCATGACCGACCGCCGTACGTTCCTCAAGCAGGCCGGGGTTTTCGCCGCGAGCCTGCCACTGGGCGCCGCCCTGCTCCCTCAGGCAAGGGCCGCCAACACCGCGCAAGACCCATGGACGGGGTTCAAGCAGCTGTTCAACCAGGACCCGGATTACCTGCACTTTTCGAATTTCCTGGTGGCCTCGCACCCCAGGCCGGTGCGCGAGGCCATTGAGCGTTACCGCGCACAGATCGACCGCAACCCGGGGCTGGCGATGGACTGGGACCTGGAGGAAACCTGGAAGCGTGAAGGCCAGGTGCGCGATTGGGCCGGCCGCTACTTGAAGGCCACGCCCGCGCAAATCGCCCTGACCGGCAGCACTTCCGAAGGGTTGGCGATGATTTATGGCGGGATCAAGTTGCGCCCGGACCAGGAAATCCTCACCACCGTGCACGAGCATTACGCGACCCAGAACGTCCTGGATTTTCGCGTGCTCAAGCAAGGCACCCAGGTGCGCCGGATCAAGCTGTTCGACAGCCCTAACCGGGTCTCGGCCGACGAAGTACTGGGCAATATCCAGCGCGCCATCCGCCCTAACACCCGCGTGCTGGGCATGACCTGGGTGCAGTCCGGCAGCGGCGTGAAGCTGCCCATCGGCGAGATCGGCAAGCTGGTGCAGGCGTACAACCGCAACCGCGATGAGGCTGACCAGATTCTGTATGTGGTAGACGGCGTGCATGGGTTCGGCGTGGAAAACCTCGATTTTCCGGACATGCACTGCGACTTTTTTATCGCCGGTACCCACAAGTGGATGTTCGGCCCGCGCGGCACCGGGTTGGTGTGTGCCCGCGACGCGCAAAACAACTACGTCACGCCGATGGTGCCGACCTTTTCCGAGGACAAGGACTTCGCCACCACCATGACACCTGGCGGCTACCACGCCTTCGAGCATCGCTGGGCGGCGGATGAGGCGTTCAAGCTGCACTTGCAACTGGGCAAGGCGCAGGTCCAGGCGCGCATCCACGCACTGAATACCGAACTGAAAGACCAACTGCTGGCGCACCCGCAGATCGAGCTGGTGACACCGCGCAGCCCTGAGCTGTCGGCAGGCTTCACGTTCTTCCGGGTCAAGGGCCAGGAAAGCGATGCAGTGGCGGCCTACATGATGAAAAACCGCGTGGTGATCGATGCCGTCGACCGCGATGTCGGCCCGGTGATCCGCACCTCCCCCGGCCTGCTGAATAACGCCGATGAGATCCAGCGTTTCATGAGTTTGCTCAGCCAGCGCGTGTGACACCCCATTTTTTCCTTTGAACGAGATGCCCCCATGAATACATCCCGACTCAAGCCCCTGACGGCCCTGGCCCTGACCGCACTGTGCGCGGCAATGTTGCCAGGCCTCGCCCAGGCCGCCACGCCGCTACCCGGCAAAGTGTTCAAGGACTGCAAGGACTGCCCGGAAATGGTAGTGCTGCCCGCGGGTACCTTCACCATGGGCACGCCGGAAGATGAAGTCGGGCGTGAACCGGACGAAGGCCCGATGCATGAGGTGACCTTCGCCAAACCCTTCGCCATGAGCCGCTTCCACATCACCGCCGGCGAATGGGACAGCTATGTCCGCCAGACCGGCGTGAAGATCGCCGACGGCGACACCCGCCCCGGCCGCGAATGCATCGCCAGCAAGCCGCGCTACCCTCAGGGCCCGCGCCAGCCGGCGGTGTGCATGGACATGGATGACATCAAGCATTATGTCGCCTGGCTGTCGAAGAAGACCGGCCAGCAATACCACATGGTCAGTGAGGCCCAGCGCGAGTACGCCGCGCGCGCAGGCTCCACCGGGCCATTCCCGTTCCCGTTCGACGAGGGCAAGGGCTACAGCATCGCCGAGCACGCCAACACCTACGGCCCGGCGGATGGCTACAGCTATTCCTCGCCGGTGGGCAGCTACCCGCCGAATGCGTTTGGCATGTACGACATGCACGGCAACGTGTACGAGCGCGTTGCCGACTGCGAGCACCCCAACTACGTCGGTGCGCCCACCGACGGCAGCGCCTGGATGGAGCCGAACTGCGAGGGCTACCAGATCCGTGGCAACGACTGGGGCGAGGCGCCGGTGTTTTCGCGCTCGGGCAACCGCAACAACATCTTCCCGCAGACGCGCGGGGACTGGATCGGGTTTCGGGTAGTGCGCGATCTCTAAGGCTGAAGGGATTTAAAGTGGGACGGGGCTTGCCCCCTCCCACATTTGAACCTCATCTATCAGCAGGATTGAGCTCAGCCCTGCTTGGCCAACAGCTCCAACCCCTCATGCAGCGCCGGGAACAGGCTGTTGTTGAAGTTGTTCCAGCGCAGCTCGAGGATCGTGTCGTCCGGTGAAATCTCGGTCTTGAGCACGTCGTGGAACACTTCGCCGGAGTCGATCCCATTATCCACGTAATGGAAGGAGGCGCCGGTCAGGTACAACGGCTCCGACGGCCGGGTGGCCTTGGTCGCCCAATCCACGATGGTTTGCCCACGCGCACCGTACAACGCATTCCAGGTGGCGTAGGCGCCACGGCGCTCGTAAGGCGATTCGATGCGGGTAATGCCGGGGTGGATATTCATGATCCGCCGGGCAAACGGCGCGCCCGGGCGCACCAGCTCATCGAGGATCACCAGCAAGCCATCCAGCACCACGATATCGGCGTTCAGCTCCACCAGCGTGTCATGCAGGCGACGCTCGAAATCCTGCTTGCCGGCGATGTGCTCCGCGCTGCCGCGTGGCAGGCGACGGTAGGTCGACGGCACGCTCAGCAGCAAGTCATTGACCAGGCTGCCCTGCACCCGCAGGTCGGCCGGGTACAGCCACTGGCGGCCCGGTTGGTAGGCAAAGCCGTAGTCGGCCACCAGTTGCTGGTCGCGCGGGTTCTTCTCGTCATCGTCATACACCACGCCCACCAGGTTGTAGGCCTGGCCAAGCGGCGTGTCGTTAAGCGACCCCACCAGAAACTCCAGCACCGATTTCATATAGCGCTCGTGGTCCTTGTAGGCCACCGGCTGCCCGGCCTTGTCGGCAGCGGCATTGCGCAGGGACCACACGTACACCAGATTCTTTTTCGTCATTGTTTCGCTCTCGCTGGACAGATCAGGCACGCGCCAATACGCGTGCGCCTACCCAACAAGAACGAACCAGGCGCCGGGCAATTTATCCGCCACCGTCACCGCCGGGCACACCGAGCTAAATAGTCGCGCCAATCCTTCGTTTGTCATGGGTAAGGGTCTGTGTGCCCAGCCCCCTCTTTTTTCACTTTCCGGGAAGTATTTATGACCGACCCCAAGCGCGGCGCCTTCCACGGCCTGATCGCATTGCTCAGGCCCTTTCGCACCATCGTGATCGTTTCCGTCACCCTGGGCATGGCCGGCGGCCTGGCCATCACGTTGCTGCTGGCGACTATCAATAATGCCCTGCATTCGCCCCAGGGCATGACCCAGGGCGTGATTCTGACGTTTGCTGCGTTATGCGTGTTGGCGCTGGTCAGTTCGATTGTTTCCGATATCGGCACCAACTATGTGGGCCAGCGAATCATCGCTGCACTGCGCAAGGACTTGGGCGAAAAGGTGCTGTCGGCGCCGATCGAGCAGATTGAACGCTACCGCACCCACAAACTGATCCCGGTATTGACGCACGACGTCGATACCATCAGTGATTTTTCCTTCTCCTTTACCCCATTGGCCATCGCTACCACGGTCACCCTGGGCTGCCTGGGATACCTGGCCTATCTGTCAGTGCCGATGTTCCTGATGATGGTAGTTGCGATCGTCATCGGTACCGCCGTGCAGTACGCGGCACGCTCGGCAGGCATCAAGGGGTTCGAAGCCGCTCGCGACCAGGAAGACGAACTGCAGCGCTACTACACCGCCATCGCCTCGGGTGCCAAGGAGCTGCGCATTCATCGGCCACGCCGCTATCGCATGAATACCCATCGCATCCAGGCGACTGCTGATCGTATCGGCGATATCCAGATCCGCTCGGTCAACATCTTCATTGTCGCCAAGACATTCGGCTCCATGCTGTTCTTCGTGGTCATCGGCCTGGCGCTGGCATTCCAGGCCTACAACCCCAACCCGGACCCCGCGGTGATCACCGGTTTTGTGCTGGTGCTGTTGTATATGAAAGGCCCACTGGAACACGTGGTGACCGCGCTGCCGATCGTCAGCCGCGCACAGATAGCGTTCTCGCGCATCGCCGAGCTCTCCGAGCGGTTCTCATCCCCCGAGCCGCACCTGCTGCTGGAAGACAGCGAAGCGCCAAAATCCGAGGTGCACAGCCTCGAGCTGCGCGGCGTGACCTACAGCCCACCGCCGGTGGAAGGCAGCGAGCCGTTCCACCTGGGCCCGATCAACCTGAGCATCAAGCAAGGCGATATCGTGTTTATCGTCGGTGAAAACGGCTGCGGCAAAACCACCCTGATCAAGCTGCTGCTGGGGTTGTATCAGCCGCAATCAGGTGAAATCCACCTCAATGGCGAAGCGGTGATCGCCCCTACCCGCGACGACTACCGCCAACTCTTCACCACCGTATTCGCCGACTATTACCTGTTCGACGACCTCGTCCAGGGCGGTGGGCAGAAGTCTCTGGACAGTGCGGCGCAATATCTGGATCGCCTGGAAATCGCGCACAAGGTCACGATCAAGGACGGCGCGTTCAGCACCACCGATCTGTCCACCGGGCAACGCAAGCGCCTGGCGCTGGTCAACGCCTGGCTGGAAGAGCGCCCAGTGCTGGTGTTCGACGAATGGGCCGCCGACCAGGATCCGGCCTTCCGCCGCATCTTCTACACGGAGCTGCTACCGGACCTCAAGCGCCTGGGTAAAACCATCATCGTGATCAGTCACGACGACCGCTATTTCGACATCGCCGACCAGTTGGTGCGCTTGCGCGCCGGCAAAGTGGTGCACGAAATGGAGCCGGCATGAATTTTCTTTTCCGGTTTTTCCAAGTAGGAACGTCTCACTAGTGGTAATGAGAACTAACCTCATAAACACCTATAAGCTGCCCAACTAAAATATAGAAGAGAAAGCATCCATGTCAGCACGACTCGGTCTCAGCCCCTTGAGTAAAGCGCTCTCCATGCGCAGGGCCTTGAACGTCCACCTCAAGCCTTGCGCCTTGGCCCTCGCGGTGTCGTTACCGCTATCGGGTTACGTGCAGGCACAAGAGATCGAGATAGACATTCCTGCGCAGCCGTTGGGGACGGCGCTGCAGGAATTTGGCCGCCAGACCAACCTGCAGGTACTGTACAGCCCAACGGATGTGCAAGGTCAAAACAGCACTGCGGTCAAGGGCAAGCTGGCCCCCGAGCAAGCCATCGGCGCCCTGCTCAAGGGCACCGGGATCAATTACGGCCTGCAAGGCAATGCCATTACCATCAGCTCCAGCGGCGGTTCGAGCGCGTTGGAATTGGGCGCCACCCAGGTGACCGCCAACCAGTTGGGCACGGTCACCGAGGGCACCGGTTCCTATACCCCAGGCACCATCGCAACCGCGACGCGCATGGTGCTGACGCCACGCCAGACCCCTCAATCGATCTCGGTGGTCACACGCCAAGCCATGGACGACTTCGGGCTGACCGGCATCGATGCCGTCATGCGCCATACGCCGGGCATCACCGTTTCGACGTACGACAGCGAGCGCACCAACTATTATTCGCGCGGATTCGCCATCCAGAACTTCCAGTATGACGGCATTCCGATGACCCGCAACGCCCCCTACTCGGCCGGGCAGACCCTGACCGACATGGCGATCTACGACCGCGTCGAAGTGCTCAAAGGCTCCACCGGGTTGCTGACCGGTGCCGGCGGCCCCGGCGGTACTATCAACCTTGTGCGCAAAAAACCGACATCGGAGTTCAAGGGCCACGTCGAACTCGGTGCAGGCTCGTGGGACAAATACCGCTCGGAAATCGACGTCAGCGGCCCGCTGACCGAAACCGGTAACGTGCGTGGCCGAGCGGTCGCGGCTTACCAGGATGAGCATTCGTTCATGGACCACTACGAACGCAAGACCAGTGTGTTCTACGGCATTCTCGAATTCGACCTGGATGAGGACACCCTGCTCACCGTCGGTGCCGACTACCAGGATAACGATCCAAAAGGCTCCGGCTGGTCCGGCAGCCGCCCCGTGTATGACTCCGCAGGTAACCCAATCAGCTTGCCGCGCTCCTTCAACAACGGCGCGAAGTGGAGCAAGTGGGAGCAATATTCGCGCACCGCGTTCGCCACCCTGGAACACACGTTTAACAACGGCTGGGTCGCAAAAGGTCAATACAACCACCAGATCAACGGCTACAACGCCCCGCTGGGTTCCGTGACCGAGCCAAATCCGGTCACCGGGCTGTCATCGATCTACGGCAACAAGTACACCGGTGAAACCGTCAGCGACAGCGGCGATGTGTATGTGACCGGCCCGTTCAGCATGCTCGGGCGCGAACATGAACTGGTGGTCGGCTCGTCGATCTCCAGCTCGCACTGGAAGGGTAACGACTACTACAGCCCGACCTACACCAACAACGTCATCGACTTCTACAACTGGGACGGCAACAGCGCTGAACCCGACTGGGGCTCGGTGGGCTTCAAGAACGATGAAACCACCCGCCAATCGGGCGTCTACGTGACTGGCCGCTTCAGCCTGATGGACGACCTGCACCTGCTGCTGGGTACGCGTGTGGCCAACTACCAGGTCACCGGCACCAGCGATACCAAGGACACCGGCAAGGTCATTCCGTACGCAGGGTTGGTGTATGACCTCAACGACAACTACTCCCTCTACGCCAGCTACACCGAGATCTACCTGCCGCAGACGGCATATCGGGACACCCGCAACAAAATGCTGGAACCGGATGAAGGCACCAACTACGAGCTGGGCCTCAAGGGCGAGTTTTACGACGGCCGCCTGAATGCCAGCCTGGCTTACTTTGAAGTCCACGAAGAAAACCGCGCGGAGTCCGACCTGACCTTTACCGGGACCACGCTGGTAGCTAACCCTTACAAAGGCATCACCGCCAAGACCAAGGGCTACGAAGCAGAAATATCCGGCGAACTGGCGCCGGGCTGGCAACTGCAGGCCGGTTACACCCACAAGGTCATTCGTGACGAAACCGGTGCGAAGGTCTCCACCTGGGAGCCGGAAGATCAGGTCAACTTCTACACCACCTATAAACTCACTGGCCCGTGGGACAAACTCACCCTGGGTGGCGGTGCGCGTTGGCAGGGTGAAGGTTGGCAGATGCTGAACAACCGTCCGAAGCAAACCACCGATAAGTTCTCGCAAGACCCGTACTGGCTGGTGGACGTGATGGCGCGTTACCAAGTGACCGACAACGTCTCCGCGACCGTCAACGTCAACAACGTGTTCGACAAGAAGTACTACACCAACATCGGGTTCTATAACTCGTCGTACTACGGTGACCCCCGTAACGTGATGCTGACGACCCGCTGGAACTTCTAAGCCCCTGCCAGAGGTTATAGATACAGCCCACCAGCAACATGCGCTCGATGTCATCCATGGCGGGCAGCGCTTTATTGGACATGGACACATCGACATACAGGGTGCCGCGTTGCTGCGGCGCGGTATTGATGATGATTGCGGTGCAGTGGTCCGAGGCGACTGGCAGGCTACTGAAACTGATGATGGCCTCTATGTGCGCACGGCCCTCAATCAGGGTACATATAACGATGACCCGAGGGAGTGATAAACATGGCGCGGATATCGTTTGCCGCAAGACGCATGCTGATCAAGTTACGTACATAGCGGCCAACTTCACCAAGCATGGGAAAAGTCGCACCTAGCCACTACCCGGTACTGGAAGGCTTTACTCACCCAAACTCAACAAAAAATACCTCTCCGAAAAGCAAAAAGCCCCTGGTCACTCAAGTGACCAGGGGCTTTTTGTAGACAGCTGACTTACCTGCCCATGACCTTCACAAAACTGCTGACAAACTGTGCATTGTCGATAATCCGATCATGGGTGGTCTCCACTACCGTCGATGCCTGAATGCCTCCGGCACCCAGCACCTGCCCCATGCTCGACTCAATCAACGCCCGGTGCTGCCCGCCTTTGCTCAACGCCGCCCACCAGCACATCACCGGGGCGTTGATCGGCTGGTAATCGGCCTGTTGCAAACGCAGGTCCAGCAGGCGTTTTACCTCCCAGGATATCTGCGCCTCATTGCCTTCGAGCAACCCAGCCTTGACCGCTTCATAGGCTGCGCCAAGGGTGTGCTCGGCCCAGGTATTCAGGCGTGACCAATGCTCAGCATCGTCGCCTCCAACGCCTTGGCACGCCAACCAGGCCGCGTGAATCTGCTCGGCCTGCTGCGGGAACATCACGCCGAGCAACTCGGCCCGCTGTTCGCCGGCAGACAGCACACGCTCAGGGGCGGTCGCGGCGGCATCCCAGAACGCGGCAACGCGGTACGGCGGCGGCGCGTCGATCCAGCCCACGCACTCCACCACCCTGCCCGCCTGTTCCAGGCGATGGGCCACGTCCATCGCCAGGTTGCCGCCCAGCGACCAGCCGGCCAGGCGAAACGCGCCGTCTGGGTGGGCAATCAGCAGTTGTTCGGTGTAATCCTCGACCATGGCAGCCCAGGATGGCACCTCGCTGCCCTCTTGCAGCAGCGCCCGGCACACCACCCCCATCACCGGCCGTTGCTCGCGCAGCGCCAAGGCCAGAGCCTTGTAACAATGCACCGAGCCGTAGCTGGGGTGAAACAGAAACAGCGGCGTGCCCACTGTCTGGCTGTTGAGCCGCACGATCAACGCACTGCGGGAGCTGCCCTGCAGGCTGTTCGCTTGCCCTTGCACCGTCGGGTTGAGCATCAACTGCGTCACGGACAGGCTGACCCCGGTCGCGCTCCGGATGCGTTCCTTGAGCATCAATACCAACAGCGAGTGGCCGCCCAGCTCAAAGAAGTTATCGCGCAGGCCCACCCGCTCAACGCCCAGCACCTGCGACCAGATCGCTGCCAGCTGATGCTCCAGGGCGGATCGCGGTGCCAGGTATTCCTCGGCAGAGTGGGCCGTGTCAGGTTTGGGCAGCGCCTTGCGGTCCAGTTTGCCATTGGGACTCAAGGGCATCTGCTCCAGCAGCACCCACTGTGTTGGCACCATATAGTCCGGCAGGTGCTGTAACAGGTAAGCGTTGAGCGCGTCGCGCCAGCCTTCAGCCCGCTCATGCAGCACCAGGTAGCCCACCAGTTGCTTGCCGTCCACCACCAGCACGGTCGCTTCGCGAACCCGCGTGTGCTCCAGCAAGCGTGCTTCGATTTCACCCAGTTCAATGCGCAAACCGCGCAGTTTGACTTGATGATCCAGGCGCCCGAGGTACTCGATTACCCCATCGGCGCGCTGGCGTGCGCGGTCACCGGTGCGGTACAGCCGCGCCCCGGCGTGGAAGGGACACGGCACAAACCGCTCGGCGGTCAAAGCCGGGCGTCGATGATAACTGCGGGCCAACCCGGCGCCTCCCAGGTACAGCTCGCCCGCGACGCCCGCAGGTACCGGTAACAGCTGCGCGTCCAAGACGTGGGTGCGCAGGTTGGCAATCGGCTGCCCGATGGGCACTGTGTCGCAGCCTTCCTCGACACAGGTCCAGTGGGTTACGTCGATGGCGGCTTCGGTCGGGCCGTAGAGGTTGTAAAGCCCCGCATGTGGCAGCTTGGCGAAGACCTGCTGCTGCGCGTCCACCGGCAACGCTTCGCCGCTGCACACGATACGTTGCAGGCTGTGGCACGTGGTGACGGCCGGGTCTTGCAGGAATGCCTGCAACATCGACGGCACAAAGTGCAGCGTAGTGACCTGTTCGGCGTTGATCAGGCTGATCAATTTCGCCGGATCTCGGTGATCCCCCGGTGCCGCAACCACCAGCCGCGCGCCGGTCATCAGCGGCCAGAAGAACTCCCACACCGATACATCAAAGCTGAATGGAGTCTTTTGCAGCAGCGTGTCACGCGCCGTCAGGCAATAAGACTCCTGCATCCAGCACAAGCGATTGGTCAGCGCCGAGTGCCGGTTGCCCGCGCCTTTGGGCTGCCCGGTGGAGCCGGAGGTGTAGATCACGTAGGCGAGGTTTTCGCCGGCCAATTCGATACACGGGTTGTGCTCGCTGTGGCCTTCAAACCACGACTCACCCAGCACCAGGCTGTCCAGCCCAGAGGGCATCGGTAATTGCTCGGCCAAATGGGCCTGAGTCAGCAGCAGTTTTACGCCGCTGTCGTCCAGCATGTAGGCCAGGCGCTCACGCGGGTATTCAGGGTCGAGCGGCACATAGGCGCCACCAGCCTTGAGCACGGCGAGCAGCCCCACGACCATTTCGATGGAGCGCTCCACCGCCAGCCCCACCAGCACATCCGGACCGACACCGGCCGCCATCAGCCGATGGGCCAGGCGGTTGGCCCGCCGGTTGAGCTCGGCGTAACTCAGGGTTTGCCCGGCAAACATAAGCGCCGGTGCGTCGGGCGTGCGTACGACTTGTGCTTCGATCATCTGATGCACGCTGCAGTGCAACGGGTAGTCGCGGGCAGTGGCGTTCCAGGCGTGGACTTGCGTCTGTTGCTCATCCGCCTCAAGAGACGCCAGTTGACCCAGCGGTTGTTGCGCGTGGGTGACCATGCCCTGCAACAGGTGTTGCCAATGCCGCGCCATGCGCGCGGCAGTCTGGGGGTCGAACAGGTCGGTGGCGTAGGTCAACGCCGCCCAAATGCCATCACCCGATTCGCGGGTATCCAGGCTCAGGTCAAACTGCGCGGTACGGCTCTGCCACTCCAGGCTGCTCACCTGCAATGCACCTGGCGGCTGCTTGCCGGCGGCTTTGCGGGTGTCGGCTTGATGATTGAACATCACTTGGAACAACGGGTTGTGGCTCAGGTTACGCTCAGGTTGCAAGGCGACCACTAACTGTTCGAAGGGCAGATCCTGATGCGCCTGGGCCTCCAGGGTACGCGTGCGGACTTGCTGCAACAGCGCGCAGACGTTCATCTGCCCATCGATATCGGCCCGGATCACTTGGGTGTTGACGAAAAAGCCGATCAGGCGTTCGGTTTCGACCCGGTTGCGGTTGGCGGTCGGCACGCCGACACGCACGTCCGACTGCCCGCTGTAGCGGTGCACCAGCAGTTGAAATGACGCCAGCAACAGCATAAACATCGTCACGCCTTCACGCTGGGCCAACGTGCGCAGTGCCGCCACCAGGGCGGGTACCAGTGCAATCTCCACGCTCGCCCCGCGATGGCTTTGGGTCGGCGGGCGTGGACGGTCGAAAGGCAGTTGCAGCACGGGCTGTTCCCCGCCCAGGCGCGCCCGCCAGTAGCCCATCTGCCGCTCCTGCTCGCCCGCTTCCATCCATGCGCGCTGCCACAGAGCGTAATCGGCGTACTGGATCGGCAGGGCCGGCAAGTGAACGTCGCGGCCCTGGCTATAGCCGACATACAACTGCACCAGTTCCTCGACCATCACCTGCATCGAGCCGCCATCCGACACACTGTGATGCTGAACCAGCACCAACACATGCTCCTCTTGCCCGATACACATCAGCGTGGCACGCAGCAGCGGCCCCTGTTCCAAATCAAAGGGTTGCGCAATCAACTGCTCCAGCAGGCTGGAGACCTGGGTTTCATCCACGTCCAGCCGCTGAACCTCGATGGTGCCCCCAGCGCTGACCACCTGCACACGGCGCTCGCCCGCCTGGCGCAAACAGGTGCGCAGGCTTTCATGACGCGCCACCAAGGTATCGAAACTGCGTTGCAGGGCGGCGCTGTCGAGCTGCCCGGTCAAGCGCAGTGCGGTCGGCAGGTGATAAGCGGCGCTGTCGGGTTCCAGTTGCCAGAGAAACCATTGTCGCTCCTGGGCATACGACAACGGCAGCTCAGGCGCCTCGTCGCGGGTCATGGGGATCGGCAAGTTGGCCGGCGAGACATCCTCGGCCAGCATTTTCTGCAAATAGACCCTGCGCTGTTCCAGCGGCAAGCCCATGAAGCGCTTGACGATCCGTTGTGCAACCTGAGTGTCCATCAAAACGGCCCCATGTCATCGAACAGCGCGTCAAGCCGGCTCAGTTTGTCGTCGGTGATCGCACCGCCGCCCTGCCCTTCGAGGTACGCCGCCAGGCGCCGTACATCCGGGTGCTGGAAGATATCCTGCGGCGCAGGCCGCAGCCCCAGGTCGAGTTGCATACGCGAGATCACATTAATCACCAGCAAGGAATGCCCGCCCAGTTCAAAGAAGTTATCGTTGAGCCCCACTCGCTCTAGCTCCAGCACTTGCGCCCAGATGGCCGCAATCTGTTGTTCCAGCTCGCTTTGCGGGGCTTCGTATACGTGGGATTGCTGCGCGACATCAGGGGCAGGCAAGGCCTTGCGATCCAGCTTGCCGTTGGGGCTCAGGGGCATCTGTTCCAGCAGCAGC
>NZ_UTBG01000038.1 GCF_900580675.1 Pseudomonas viridiflava | reverse complement strand
CTCCACCGGCATGCCCAAAGGCGTGGCCGTTTCCCACGGGCCTCTGGTCGCGCACATCATCGCCACCGGCGAGCGCTACGAAACCGGCCCGGCCGATTGCGAATTGCACTTCATGTCCTTCGCCTTCGACGGCTCCCATGAAGGCTGGATGCACCCGCTGATCAACGGCGCCAGCGTGTTGATCCGCGACGACAGCCTGTGGCTCCCGGAATACACCTACGAACAAATGCATCGCCATAACGTGACCATGGCCGTGTTCCCACCGGTGTACCTGCAACAGTTGGCCGAACACGCCGAGCGCGACGGCAACCCGCCGAAAGTGCGCGTGTACTGTTTTGGCGGTGATGCTGTTGCTCAAGCGAGCTACGACCTGGCCTGGCGTGCCCTCAAGCCGACCTACCTGTTCAACGGCTACGGCCCCACCGAAACAGTGGTCACGCCATTGCTGTGGAAGGCGCGCAAAGGCGACCCGTGCGGCGCGGTCTACGCCCCCATCGGTACTTTGCTCGGCAATCGCAGCGGCTACGTGCTGGATGCACAACTCAACCTGCAACCCATCGGCGTCGCCGGTGAGTTGTACCTGGGCGGCGAGGGTGTGGCCCGCGGTTACCTGGAGCGGCCGGCACTCACCGCCGAGCGCTTCGTGCCAGACCCGTTCGGCAAACCCGGCAGCCGCGTGTACCGCAGCGGCGACCTGACCCGTGGCCGCCCGGATGGCGTGGTGGACTACCTGGGTCGCGTCGACCATCAGGTGAAAATCCGTGGTTTCCGTATCGAACTGGGCGAGATCGAAGCGCGTTTGCGTGAACAGGACAATGTCGGCGAAACCGTGGTGGTGGCCCAGGAAGGCCCTACCGGCAAGCAGCTGGTGGCCTATGTGGTGCCGGCCGATGCGAATCTGGAGCACCAGACCGAGTTCCGCGACAGCCTGCGCCGCGCGCTGAAAATCCGCTTGCCGGACTACATGGTGCCGACGCATTTCATGTTCCTCGCGCAAATGCCGCTGACGCCCAACGGCAAGCTCGACCGCAAGGGCCTGCCCGAGCCGGACGCGAGCCTGCTGCAACAGACCTACGTGGCTCCCGAAACCGAGCTGGAACAGCAGATCGCCGCGATCTGGGCCGACGTGCTGCGCCTGCCGCAAGTGGGGTTGAACGACAACTTCTTTGAAGTGGGCGGGCACTCCCTGCTGGCGATCCAGATCACCTCGCGGGTCCAGGCCGAGCTGGGCCTGGAAGTGCCGCTGGTGGAAGTATTCCAGACCGAAACACTGCGCGCCTACGTGCAGGCCGCTGCCACCTTCCGCGCCGGCAGCGCGGAAGATTTTGACGATCTTCGTGACTTTTTAAGCGAACTAGAGGCGATTTGAACCATGCTTTCCAACCCTAACATCGATCTGGTTTCGCGCTTTCTTCGCCTGCCTCTGGAACAGCGCCAACAGTTTTACCAGCGCCTGCAAAGCCGCGGCATGAGCTTTGCTCAACTGCCGATTGCCTCGATCCGCGAGGCGGGCCAGCAGCTGCCGCTGTCCTACGCCCAGGAGCGCCAGTGGTTTCTTTGGCAACTGGACCCGGACAGCGCCGCTTACCACGTGCCCGGCGCCCTGCGCCTGAGCGGGCGCCTGGACAAGGCTGCCCTGCAGCGCAGTTTCGACGCGCTGGTGGCGCGCCATGAAAGCCTGCGCACCCGCCTGCACCTGGACGGCGAGCAGCGTGCCCAGGAAGTGCTGGATCACGCAGTGATCGAGATCACTGAAAGCCAGGTCGACGAACCCCAACTCAAGGCCCGCGTCGAAGCTGAAATAGCCCGGCCGTTCGACTTGCAGCAAGGCCCGCTGCTGCGGGTCAGCTTGCTCGGCGTCGGTGAAGACGAACACGTGCTGGTGCTGGTGCAGCACCATATTGTTTCTGATGGCTGGTCGATGGGCGTGGTGGTGCAGGAGCTGATGCAGCTCTACGCGGCCTACAGTCAGGGCCAGGACTGTGTGCTGGCACCGCTGCCGATCCAGTACGCCGACTATGCGCTGTGGCAGCGCAGCTGGATGGAAGCGGGTGAGAAGGCCCGTCAACTGGGCTACTGGCGGCAACTGCTCGGCGGCACGCAACCGGTGTTGGAACTGCCCATGGACCAGTCGCGACCGGCGCAACAGAGCTTCCGGGGTGCGCGCCAGGACATCGCGCTGGAGCCGGCATTGGTCGCCGGCCTCAAAGCCCTGGCCCAGCGCGAAGGCGTGACGATGTTCATGCTGTTGCTGGCCTCGTTCCAGGCCTTTCTGTACCGCTACAGCGGCCAGCAGGACATCCGCGTCGGCGTGCCGATTGCCAATCGCAACCGGGTCGAGACCGAATCGCTGATCGGTTTTTTCGTCAACACCCAGGTGCTCAAGGCCGACCTCGATGGCGCCATGAGCTTTTCCCAGCTACTGCAACACACCAAGCGCCGCGCGCTGGAAGCCCAGGCCCATCAGGACCTGCCCTTCGAACAGTTGGTGGAGGCGCTGCAACCCGAGCGAAGCCTGAGCCACAACCCGCTGTTCCAGGTGATGTTCAATCACCAGGCCAACTCACCCAGCGCCGCCCAGCAATTGCCGGGCCTGCACGTGGCCAACCTGGAATGGGACAGCCACAGCGCGCAGTTCGACCTGAGCCTGGACACCCAGGAAAGCGGCGACGCGATCTGGGCCTCGCTGACTTACGCCACCGACCTGTTCAGCGCTGCCACCGTGGCGCGCATGGCCGAGCATTGGCTGAGCCTGCTGCGCGCAGGCGTGGCCAATAGCGCCGTGGCGTTGCAGGACCTGGCGACACTCGACGCCACCGAGCGCGAGCAACTGGTGTACCAGTGGAACGCCACTGAGCGTGACTATCCGCAAGGCCAGTGGGTGCATCAACTTATCGAAGCCCAGGTGCGGGCGCAGCCGGACGCGCCGGCACTGCGCTTCAATGCGGTGTCGCTGAACTACGCCGAGTTCAACCGTCGCGCCAACCAGCTGGCCCATCGCCTGATCGAGGCTGGCGTCGGCCCGGACGTGCTGGTCGGCCTAGCTGTTGAGCGCTCGATTGAAATGGTCGTGGGCCTGCTCGCCGTGCTCAAGGCCGGTGGCGCCTACGTGCCGCTGGACCCGGAATACCCGCGTGAGCGCCTGGCCTACATGCTGGAAGACAGCGGCGTGAAACTGCTGTTGACCCAGGCGCATCTGCTCGAACAACTGCCGATTCCCCAAGGGCTGGATACCTTGGTGCTGGGTGGTTCTGATTTCGAAAGCTACAGTGATGAAAATCCAGGCATCGCTGTGCACGGCGAAAACCTCGCCTACGTGCTCTACACCTCTGGCTCCACCGGTCAACCAAAAGGCGCAGGCAACCGCCACTCGGCGCTGCTCAACCGCCTGCAATGGATGCAGGAAGCCTATGAACTCAAAGCCAGCGACAGCGTGCTGCAAAAGACCCCCTTCAGCTTCGACGTTTCGGTGTGGGAGTTCTTCTGGCCGCTGATGACCGGCGCGCGCCTGGTAGTCGCGGCGCCTGGCGATCACCGTGATCCGGCCAAACTGGTCAACTTGATCAACACTGAACAGGTCACCACGCTGCACTTTGTGCCGTCGATGTTGCAGGTGTTCCTGCAAGACCCGGCCGTGTCCACGTGCCACAGCCTGCAACGCATCGTGTGCAGCGGCGAGGCTTTGCCGGTGGATGCCCAGCAGCAGGTCTTCGCCAAGTTGCCGCAAGCCGGCCTCTACAACCTCTACGGCCCAACCGAAGCCGCCATCGATGTGACCCATTGGACTTGCGTGGAAGAAGGTCGTGACGCCGTGCCGATTGGCCGCCCGATTGCCAACCTCGGCTGCTACATCCTCGACAGCAACTTCGAACCGGTACCCGTTGGCGTGCTGGGCGAGCTGTACCTGGGCGGCGTCGGTCTGGCTCGCGGTTATCACCGTCGCCCGGCATTGACCGCCGAGCGATTTATCGCCCATCCGTTTGTTCAAGGCGAGCGCCTGTACCGCACCGGCGACCTGGCGCGCTACCGCGCCGACGGCGTGATCGAGTACGCCGGGCGCATCGACCACCAGGTCAAGCTGCGCGGCCTGCGCATCGAACTGGGTGAAATCGAAGCGCGCCTGCTGGAGCACGATTGGGTGCGCGAGACCGCCGTGCTGGCGGTGGATGGCAAATACCTGGTGGGCTACCTGGTGCTGCAAAACGCCGGCGACGACTGGCGCAATGTGCTCAGCGCCCATCTGGCCCAACAACTGCCCGACTACATGGTCCCGGCGCAATGGCTGCTGCTGGAACAGATGCCCCTGAGCCCCAACGGCAAGCTGGACCGCAAGGCGCTGCCCAAACCGCAAGTCACACAGCACTACGAGGCCCCTCAAAACGCCCTGGAGCAGCAGATCGCAGCAATCTGGGCCGACGTATTGGGCATCGAGCAAGTCGGCTTGAACGACAACTTTTTCGAGCGTGGCGGTGACTCGATCATCTCGATCCAGGTCGTCAGCCGCGCCCGTGCCGCCGGTATTCATTTCACTGCCAAGGCGTTGTTCCAGCATCAAACCGTGCGCGGGCTGGCGCGGGTGGCGCAGTTGCAGGTCGCCCAGGTGATCGACCAGGGCCCGGTGCAGGGCCACACGCCGTTGCTGCCGTTCCAGCAGCTGTTTTTCGAGATGGAACTGCCAGAGCGGCACCACTGGAACCAGTCGCTGTTGCTGACCCCGCGCGAGTTGATCCAGGGCGAGCGCCTGGAAACCGCGTTGCACGGGCTGGTCGCGCATCACGACGTGCTGCGCCTGCGCTTCAGCCAGCACGCCGAGGGTTGGCAGGCCGAGCATGCCGCGCCGGCCACGGACGTGCTGTGGAACGCCACGCTCAAGGACGCCGCCGAACTGCAGGCCCTGTGCGAAAAGGCCCAGCGCAGCCTCGACCTGCAAGAGGGGCCGTTGCTGCGTGCAGTGCTGGCCGAGTTGGCTGACGGCAGCCAGCGCCTGTTGCTGGTCATGCACCATCTGGTGGTCGATGGTGTGTCCTGGCGGGTGTTCCTCGAAGACCTGCAAAGCTTGTATCGCCAGCAACAGCTCCCGGCCAAGACCTCGTCATTCAAGGCCTGGGCCGAGCGCCTGCAGGCCCATGCACGCAGCGAATCGATCCAGCCCGAGAAAAACTTCTGGTTGCAACAGTTGCAAGACGTGCCTGCCGATTTGCCGTGCCGTGACCCGCAAGGCGCGCGCCCTGGCCACCTTGCCCAGACCGTGGTCAGCCAGCTGGATGCCGAACGCACCCGGCAACTGCTGCAACAGGCGCCCACGGCCTATCGCACGCAGATCAACGACTTGCTGCTGACCGCGCTGGCGCGGGTGATCTGCCAGTGGACCGGGTACGGCTCCAGCCTGATCCAGCTGGAAGGTCATGGTCGCGAAGAGCTGTTTGACGACATCGACCTGACCCGCACCCTGGGCTGGTTCACCAGCCTGTTCCCGGTGCGCCTGACCCCGGCTGACTCGCTGGCGGGCTCGATCAAACAGATCAAGGAACAGCTGCGCGCCGTACCCGACAAAGGGCTGGGTTTCGGAGCCTTGCGCTACCTCGGCGATGACGCCACGCGCCAGGCGTTCAGCGCCTTGCCGGTGCCGCGCATCACCTTCAACTACTTGGGGCAGATCGACAGTAGTTTCGACCAGCCGCAGGGATTGTTCACTCCAGCCACCGAAAGCGCCGGCGCCGAGCGGGGCTCGGACGCGCCCTTGGGCAACTGGCTGACGCTCAACGGCCAGGTCTTTGGCGGTGAGCTGCAACTGGGCTGGACCTTCAGCCCTCTGATGTTCGACCCGGCCGAGATTGAAGCGCTGAGCTTGGCCTACAGCCGCGAACTCAGCACCCTGGTGGAGCATTGCTGCACTCCGGGCAACAGCGGCGTGACCGCTTCCGATTTCCCGTTGGCACGCTTGAACCAGCAGCAGCTGGAATCCTTGCCGCTGACCGCCAACGTCATCGAAGACATCTACACCTTGTCGCCGATGCAGCAAGGCATGCTGTTCCACACCCTCTATGAACAGGCGGCGGGCGACTACATCAACCAGATCCGCGTGACGGTCGAGGGCCTGGATGTGGCGCGTTTCCAGCAGGCTTGGGATGCCACGGCGCAAGCCCACGATGTGCTGCGCAGCGGCTTCTTCTGGGAGGGCCAGTTGGAGTGGCCGTGCCAAGTGGTGTACCGCGAGGCCCGTTTGCCCATCGAAGTGCTGGATTGGCGCGCCATGCCTGAGCGTGAGCTGGAACTGCGCAGCCTGCAGCAGGCCCAGCGCGACCAGGGTTTCGACCTGGCCAAGGCGCCGCTGGTGCGTCTGGTGCTGGTGCGTACCGATGAGCAACGCCATGAGCTGATCTATACCAATCACCATATTCTGATGGATGGCTGGAGTAATTCGCGGCTGTTTGGTGAAGTGCTGCAACGCTACGCCGGTGTGGCGGTGCCGCCATCGGCCGGGCGTTATCGCGACTACATCGGCTGGCTGCAACAGCGCGACGCCCAGGCGACCGAAGCCTTCTGGCGCGAGCAGTTGGGCGCGCTGGACACCCCGACCCGTCTGGGCTCCAGCCAGCCGCTGGGCGTTGCCGGGCATGCTGAACATCAGTTGGGCCTGGACCGTGAACTGACCGAACGCCTGGAAGCCTTTGCACGCAGCCACAAGGTCACCCTCAACACCTTGATCCAGGCGGCGTGGCTGATTTTGCTACAACGCCACAGCGGGCAGTCGGTGGTGTCTTTCGGCGCGACGGTGGCCGGGCGTCCGGCCGAGCTGGCGGGCGTGGAGCAGCAGGTAGGCCTGTTTATCAACACCCTACCGGTGATCTGTGCGGTGGACGGGCAACGGTCGGTGGCCGACTGGTTGCAAGCGGTGCAGGCGCAGAACCTGGCCCTGCGCGAGCATGAACACACCGGGCTGTACGATATCCAGCGCTGGGCCGGGCAGGGCGGTGAGGCCTTGTTCGACAATATCCTGGTGTTCGAAAACTACCCGGTGTCCAAGGCCCTGGAGCAAAGCGGCGGCAGCGGCATCCGCTTTGGCACGCCCGACTCCTATGAACAGACCAGCTTCCCGCTGACGGTGCTGGTGGACGTGGGCGAAACGCTGTCGGTGCAGTTCAGCTATGCCCGAGCGCATTTCACCGCGCCAATGGTGGAGGGTTTTGCGCGCCACTTGGTCAACCTGTTGGGAGCCATGCTTCAGGATGCGCAACAACCCTTGGGCGAGCTGTCCATGCTGGATGAGGCTGAGCGTCAACAGGTGGTGCAGGGCTGGAATGCCGCCGCGCGCGATTACCCATCGCAGCACTCCGTGCACCAACTGATTGAGCAGCAAGCGACGCGCACGCCGGATGCACCGGCCCTGGTGTTTGCCGAACAACGCTTGAGCTACGCCGAACTGAACCGTCGCGCCAACCGTCTGGCCCATCGTCTGATCGCAGCTGGCGTCGGTCCGGACGTTCTGGTCGGCTTGGCCGTTGAGCGGTCCATCGAAATGGTGGTGGGCCTGCTCGCCGTGCTCAAGGCCGGTGGCGCCTACGTGCCGCTGGACCCGGAATACCCGCGTGAGCGCCTGGCCTACATGCTGGAAGACAGCGGCGTGAAACTGCTGTTGACCCAGGTGCAT
>NZ_UTBG01000112.1 GCF_900580675.1 Pseudomonas viridiflava | reverse complement strand
TCACGGCCGTAGTCCACCCAGTCCACTTCAAGTCCGTGGCTGCTGAGCTCTGCGACGATTTCCTTTGCGGTGATGGCATCATCTTCGATTGCCAGAATTCGGGTCATGGTCCCTGCTTGAATAAGTACGTTCAAAGACCTAGTTTGCCCCTAAATGGCGGCGAAGTTCCTGAAAGAAAGTTTAATGACGGGGATCATATGTCTTTCGGCATTCCGGCATCGTTGTCCTTGAGCTTTTGTGTGTCGGCCAGGCGCTTTTCTTCGGCGCGCCTCTTCTTGTCGCGCTCAAGCTTGGCGCTGGTATCTTTCTCG
>NZ_UTBG01000144.1 GCF_900580675.1 Pseudomonas viridiflava | reverse complement strand
CGCGCAGGCAGACCCCGGTCCGCCGGCCTGTTTGCAGTCGTATACCAACTGCACTTGCGGGGCCTCGGCCGGGGTGCTTTGGCGGACGTTGGCCAGGAGTGGGCTTTTCTCGGCGTTCGCCAGTAACTCGGTGCGCGCGGCCATCAACGCGGCGTGACCGACGCCACCACGGTCCTGCAAGCGGAACTCGAAACCGCTGGAGGTGCCGAGGCCGTCGACTGGCGGTGGCAGGATTGCGAAGGCAATCGCGTCCTTTAGCTCGCTGAAGGCTGCGTTGGCGCGATCGGCAATCGACGCGGCGGAATCCTTGCTGCTGCGCTCCGACCAATCTTTCAACGTGGTAAACGCCAGCGCCGCATTTTGCCCGGAGCCGGAGAAACTGAAGCCCATGATCATGGTGGTATCGCCCACCCCAGGCTCCCCGGCGTTGTGCGCCTCGATCTGCTCGGCTACCTGCACCGTGCGGTTCTTGCTTGCACCGGGTGGCAGCTGGATATCCGTGATGGTATAGCCCTGGTCTTCCACCGGCAGAAACGAGGAGGGCAGGCGGCTGAACATCAGCCCCAGGCCCACCAGCAACACCAGGTAGATCAGCAAGTAGCGGCCACTGCGCTTGAGGGCATAGGCGACCCAGCCTTCGTAGCGGTCGGTGAGGCTTTCAAAACGTCGGTTGAACCAACCGAAAAAACCGCCCTTGGCGTGATGCTCGTCCTTGGCAATCGGTTTGAGCAGGGTGGCACACAACGCCGGGGTCAAGGTCAGGGCGAGGAACGCCGAGAACAGAATCGAGGTGGCCATCGACAGCGAGAATTGCTGGTAGATCACCCCCACCGAACCCGGCATAAACGCCATCGGCAAAAACACCGCGACCAATACAAGCGTGATGCCGACGATGGCCCCGGTGATCTGCCCCATGGCCTTGCGCGTCGCCTCCTTGGGCGACAGGCCCTCGGTGACCATGATGCGCTCGACGTTTTCCACCACCACAATCGCATCGTCCACCAGGATACCGATGGCCAATACCATGCCGAACATGGTCAGTACGTTGATCGAAAAGCCCAGCAACAACATGGTCGCGAAAGTGCCCATCAAGGCAATCGGCACCACCAGCGTCGGGATCAGGGTGTAGCGCACGTTCTGCAGGAACAGGAACATCACCGCGAACACCAGCGCCATCGCCTCCAGCAGGGTGTAGACCACCTTGGTAATCGAGACTTTGACGAATGGCGAGGTGTCGTACGGGATCTTGTATTCCACATTGGCCGGGAAGTAGCGCGACAGCTCGTCCATCTTCGCCCGCACCAGGGTCGCGGTGTTCAATGCGTTGGCGCCCGGCGCCAGCTGCACGCTGACGGCGGTGGACGGCTTGCCGTTCAAGCGCGTGGAGAACTGGTATTCCTGGCTGCCGATTTCCACTCGCGCCACGTCGCCGACGCGCACGGTGGAGCCGTCGGGGTTGGCCTTGAGCACGATGTCGGCGAATTCCGCCGGCGTGGAAAGCTGGCCTTTGACCAAAATCGCCGCGGTGATTTCCTGGGTCTTGGTACCCGGCAAATCACCAATGCTGCCCGCCGATACTTGCGCGTTCTGTGCGCTGATCGCGGTGTTGACGTCAGCCGGCGTGAGGTTGAAGCCGATCAGCTTCTGCGGGTCGATCCAGATGCGCATCGCGCGTTCAGCGCCGTACAACTGGGCCTTGCCCACTCCGTCGAGGCGCTTGAGCTCGTTCATCACGTAGCGCGCCAGGTAATCGCTGAGCGCTACGTCATCCAGCTTGCCGTCGCTGGAGGTCAGGGTAACCAGCAGCAGGAAACCGGCGGAGACTTTTTCCACCTGCAAACCCTGTTGGGTCACTGCCTGCGGCAGGCGCGGCTCCACCGCTTTGAGGCGATTCTGCACATCGACCTGGGCCATTTCCGGGTCGGTGCCCGGCTGGAACGTGGCGGTGATGGTGGCCGAGCCCAGGCTGCTCTGGGACTCGAAATACAGCAAGTGATCGGCACCGTTGAGCTCTTGCTCGATCAGGCTGACCACGCTTTCGTCCAGGGTCTGGGCCGAGGCGCCGGGGTACACCGCGTAGATTTCCACCTTTGGCGGGGCGACGTTGGGGTACTGCGCCACCGGCAACTGCGGGATCGCGAGTGCGCCGGCCAGCAGGATAAACAGGGCCACCACCCAGGCGAAGATCGGGCGGTCAATAAAGAACTGCGGCATGGCGGGTTATTCCTTGACTGGCTGGCCGGAGGCAGGGCTGTCGTCGACCTCGACCTTTTCACCGGGGCGCGCGTGTTGCAGGCCCTCGACCACGATGCGGTCGCCGGGCTTGAGGCCGCTGCTGACGATCCAGCGATCCTCGATCACCGCACCCAATTCCACCGGTTGCAGGCTGACGGTCTGCTCGGCATCCAACAGCAACACCATCGGGATACCGGCGCTGTCGCGGGTAATCGCGCGTTGCGGCACGCTGATGCCTTGTTTGTCGACGGCTTGCTCCAGGCGCACCCGCACAAAACTGCCGGGCAGCAGGTCGAGGTCCGGGTTGGGGAACTCACTGCGCAGGATGATTTGCCCGGTGCCGGGGTCTACGCTGATTTCGGCAAACAGCAACTTGCCCGGCAACGGGTACAGGCTGCCATCGTCCTGGATCAGCGTCGCCTTGGCCTGGTCCTGGCCGACCTGCTTCAGGCTGCCGGCGCGAAAGGCGCGGCGCAGGTCATTCAGCTCGCGGGTGGACTGGGTCAGGTCGGCGTGGATCGGGTCCAGTTGCTGGATGATTGCCAGCGGCGTGGCCTCGTTCTGGCCGACCAGCGCGCCTTCGGTCACCAACGCGCGGCCGATGCGCCCGGAGATCGGCGCGGTCACGGTGGCATACCCCAGGTTCAGTTTGGCGCGCTCGACGGCGGCCTTGTTGGCGGCCACTTCGGCGTTGGTCTGGCGCACGGCGGCGCGCGCATTGTCGTAGTCCTGGCCGCTGATGGCGTTGCCTTCCACCAACTGGCTGTAGCGCTGCTCCTGCAGGCGCGCCTGGAAGGCATTGGCCTCGGCTTTGCTGAGGTTGGCCTGGGCGCTGTCGAGGTCGGCCTTGAACGGCGCCGGGTCGATCCGGAACAGCACATCGCCCTGTTTCACATCGTGGCCTTCCTTGAACACGCGCTGCATCACCACGCCGGCGACCCGCGCGCGCACTTCAGCGATGCGCGGCGCGGCGATGCGCCCGCTCAGTTCGCTGGTAATGGACAGGGGTTTGGCCTGCAGGGTTTCGACGCGCACTTTGGCCAGGGGCATTTCCGCTGCCTCGTCGGCCGACTGGCCACAGGCACTCAGCGCCAGGGTCAGGGCCAACAGGCAAAACGGCGCAAACAGTTTCTTCGACATGCTCTTATCCCAATATTGACTGGCGCATCCTAAAGTCACCTGCGCCCGGGTGCTGTGAAGCTGTGTAGGTGGTGTGTTAAGAAATGTAAGGTACGGCCCACGTCGGGCTGCGGGCGTATATCCTTGCACAATCCTGCAAAACCGCACTCTTTGGAAACACCATGCCCAACATCCTCCTGGTGGAAGACGACGCCGCACTTTCCGAGCTGATTGCCAGCTACCTGGAACGCAACGGCTACCATGTCAGCGTGCTCAGCCGTGGCGATCACGTGCGCGAGCGTGCGCGCCTGAACCCGCCGGACCTGGTGATCCTCGACCTGATGTTACCGGGCCTTGATGGCCTGCAAGTATGCCGCTTGTTGCGCGCCGATTCGGCCTGCCTGCCGATCCTGATGCTGACCGCCCGCGACGACAGCCACGACCAGGTGCTGGGCCTGGAAATGGGCGCCGACGACTATGTCACCAAACCGTGCGAGCCGCGCGTGCTGCTTGCCCGCGTGCGCACCTTACTGCGCCGCAGCAGTTTGTCCGAGCCGCAGGTGGCCAGCGACCAGATCATCATGGGCAACTTGTGTATCGACCTGTCCGAACGCACCGTGACCTGGCGCGAGCAGGCGGTGGAGCTGTCCAGCGGTGAATACAACCTGCTGGTGGTGCTGGCCCGGCATGCCGGCGAGGTGCTCAGCCGCGACCAGATCCTGCAACGCCTGCGCGGCATCGAGTTCAATGGCACCGACCGCTCGGTGGATGTGGCCATCTCCAAGCTGCGCCGCAAGTTCGACGACCATGCCGGCGAAGCGCGCAAAATCAAGACCGTGTGGGGCAAGGGATACTTGTTCAGCCGCTCCGAGTGGGAATGCTGATCCATGTTTCGTGTACTGCTACGGCTTTACCTGATCACCATCATCACTTACAGCGCGGCGATCTTTCTGATTCCCAAGCTGGTGATCCAGCTGTTCGAGCACCGCTACCTGGACTACAACATCGAGCAATCGCGGGGCATGCAAAAGCTCATCGTCAGGCAATACCTGCGCGCGCCGGTAGAGCGCTGGTCACAGATCACCGAGCAGCTGGGCCAGGACTTTGCGCCGCTTAAGGTGCAATTGCTACTGCGCCAGGACGCGCGCTACACCCCCGAGGAGGCGGCGCAGCTGGAGCAGGGCAAGCCGGTGATCCGCCTGGGGGAGTGGGGGTGGATGGAGGAGGTCAGCTCACCGATCAATGCGCAGTTCGTGGTCAAGCTGACCATCCCGCCCGATCCGCTGGACATGAACCTGCTGTATTGGTCGATGAACGTGTTGATCGGCGCCGCGCTGCTGGCGTGCCTGCTGGTGTGGCTGCGCCCGCACTGGCGTGACCTGGAGCGCCTGAAAAGTACCGCCACGCAATTGGGCAAGGGCAACCTGGCCGAGCGCACCGGGGTTCCGCCCAGCTCGAGCATCGGCAGCCTGGCCTCGGTGTTCGACACCATGGCCAGCGATATCGAACACCTGCTCAACCAGCAGCGTGACCTGCTCAACGCCGTGTCCCATGAATTGCGCACGCCACTGACGCGCCTGGACTTCGGCCTGGCGCTGGCGCTGTCCGAAGACTTGCCCGCGGCCAGCCGCGAACGCCTGCAAAGCCTGGTGGCGCATATCCGCGAGCTGGATGAGCTGGTGCTGGAGCTGCTGTCCTACAGCCGCCTGCAAAACCCGGCGCAACTGCCGGAGCGGGTCGAGGTGGTGCTCGACGAGTTTATCGACAGCGTGCTGGGCAGCGTGGATGACGAACTGGAAAACCCCGAGATTGTCATCGACGTGGCGCTCGACTGCACCGTGGAGCGCTTCAGCCTTGACCCGCGCCTGACCGCCCGCGCCTTGCAAAACCTGCTGCGCAACGCCACGCGCTATTGCGACAAACGCATCCAGGTGGGGGTCAAGGTCTGCGCTGAAGGCTGTGAAATCTGGGTCGACGACGACGGTATCGGCATACCGCTGGACCAGCGTGAGCGCATCTTCGAACCGTTCTACCGCCTCGACCGCAGCCGCGACCGCGCCACCGGTGGCTTCGGCCTGGGCCTGGCGATCAGCCGGCGCGCGCTGCAAGCCCAGGGCGGCAGCCTGACCGCCCTGGCCTCGCCGCTGGGCGGCGCGCGGTTTCGGGTGTGGCTGCCCAGCGTCGCCTGATCAGAGCACTTTGACCGCGCGGCCGATCGCCTGAATCGGCCCCGTGGGTTTGCCGGTCGGCGAGCCGCGCGGGTCTTCCAGGGTCAGCTCAAACAGCTGGTTCTGGGTCAGCGGCGGCAGTTTATCCAGCGGCACCGACAGCGTCTGCCCCGGTTTGACCAACCCGAGCGACACCGGCCCCTGCCAGCCATCGCCCTTGGTCCAGAACTGCAAGGCCTTGTCGGCCGGCACTTCCATTGTGCCCAGCGGGATCAACTGAATCTGCTGATTGTTGCTGGCCTGGATCACCCAGCCCGGCGCCTGGCTTTGCGGCGCCACCAGCACCACCACAAAGGTCGGGTCGGCGGCGGGCGGGCGGGTCAGCAGCAGCGTTGCCAATACCACGGTCGCCGCCAGCCCGGCGCCGGCCAGCCCGCGCCACAGCGCCAGCAGGTTCCACCACGGTACGGGCTGATCAGCCGGCGTAAGCGTGCGTTCGATGCGCCGCCATAGCTGGGAAGAGGGTGGCACCGGGTCTGCCAGGGCCGTCAGCGGCAATAGCCGTTGTTCCCACCCGTCCACCGCCGCACGCAGCTGCACATCATGCAGCAGGCGTTGTTCCACCTCGGCGCGCTGCTCAAGGGGTAGGGTGCCGAGCACGTATTCGCCCGCCAGTTCGTCGAGTGTTTCGTTCATGCCATGCACTCCCGCAGCGCGGTGAAGCTACGTTTGATCCAGGCTTTGACGGTCCCCAGCGGGGTGCCCAGCTTTTGCGCGATCTCGCCATGGGAATAACCGTCGACGTAGGCATGCAGGATGCAGGCGCGACGGGCCGGGTCGAGGTGTTCCAGGCAGGTGTGGATCTGGCCTGCGCGGGCAGTGAATTCAAAGGTGTCAGTGGCTTCGGCCAGTTGCTCATGCGCGTCGCCCAAGGGCTCATCGCGATGGCGATTGCGCACATTATTGAGTGCCAGGTGACGGGTCACGCTGAACACCCAGCCGCGCGCCGAGCCACGCTGGGGGTCGAAGCTGCCGGCGCCGCGCCAGATCTTGATAAACGCGTCATGCACGATGTCTTCGGCCAATGGCTTGTCGCGGACGATGCGCATGGCCACGCCGAGCAACTGGCGGCTTTCCTGTTCATACAGCTGACGCAGCGCCCGTTGATCGCCACGGGCACAGGCCAGCAAACACGCCTCGTAATCAAACACGTACATCCCCCAATCAAGCTTGTGGCGAGTGCGTTTGCTCGCCACAGGCAGCGTAGCCGAGTTTGCTCAGTTGGCAGCCCAGAAAATGTAGTCGGCCTGGTACTTCACCATTTCCTGCTCTCCCTTGTTGGCGGCGGTGCACGCGGTACTCGGCGCTACGCCGCCTTTGAGCGCGACCCGCTGGATGTAACTCACGCCGCTCATCGCGCCTTTGCCTTCGGCCGGGTTGGCCTTGACCAGTTGATACGGCAGGTTACCCGCGCTCGATGGCGCCACGGCCAGCTGGGTGCCGGTGATCTTCGAGCCGTCCTTGGCCTGCCAGGTGGCGGGTGGGCCGAAATAGGTGCCGACTTGCTTGCCGCTGCGGTCATTCAACACGGCCTTGGGGCCGACGAAGGTCCACTCGGTCTGGCCGGCGGCGTTGGCTTTGTCGCGGCATTCGTAGGTAATTTCGCCGACGCCTGTCGTTTCCAATGCCACCTTGTGGCCGGCCGGCACCTTGATGCTGTCGGGCAGGTCGGTCTGGGCGAAGGCGGTTGGGGCGGCGGCCAGCAGGGCAGTCAGGCAGAGCAGTGCTTTAGCGTTCATGGGTGTTTCTCCATTTCAGTAAAACAGCGGGGTTACTGTGAGGACTACCCACCACGTGCGCGATTGGATGCAGCAATTAGAAAATAAAGTTTTGAAGGCGCACACTGTGCCCCCGCTTTACCCGAGGAGAGATTGGCAATGACTGGTGTTCACACGTCTGCTCAACAAGGTTTCTCTACCCAGGCCGTGACCTACGCCCAAGGCCGGCCGAATTACCCGCGGCAATTGACGGGCTGGCTGGCCGACGTGCTGGGTGTCGACGCCCGCTCGACGGTGATCGACCTGGGCGCCGGCACCGGCAAGTTCACGCGCCTGCTCAGCACCCTGGCACCCAGGTTGATCGCCGTCGAGCCGGTGGCGGCGATGGGCGCGCAGTTGCGCAAGCTGCTGCCGGACGTGCGCCTGGTGGATGGCACTGCCGAATCCATCCCCCTCGACACCGCCAGCGCCGACGCGGTGGTTTGCGCGCAAGCCTTCCATTGGTTTTCCACCCTGGCTGCGTTGAAGGAAATTCACCGCGTACTCAAGCCTGAAGGCCGCCTTGGGCTGGTGTGGAATGTGCGCGACGAGACCGTGGGCTGGGTCGCGGCGATCACCGAGATCATTACGCCCTACGAGGGCCACACGCCGCGCTTTCATACCGGGCACTGGCGCGAGGCCTTCAACGGAGAGTATTTTTCCGCACCGGAAATGACCTGTTTTCCTTATCACCATGTGGGCAGCCCCCAGGAGGTGATCATGGATCGTTTTCTTTCGGTGAGCTTTATCGCTGCGCTGCCGGACGCGGAGAAGGCCAGGGTCACCGCCCGGTTGCAGGAATTGATCGACAGCCATCCTGACCTGCGTGGGCGAGACACGGTGGCCTTTCCATATCAGACCCAGGCCTATGTTTGCCATCGACTGGCAGAAAAGGCATAAAGTCAGATCATATTGATATAAGTCGTTATAAGAAAAATCGCTATCCTGCGGCCAGAAATTTATAAGGCCGCGGGTAGTTGTAATGGAAGTGGGTAATTTTGGTTTTGTGATTGCGGGCCTGATCGTCGGTTTTATCGTTGGCATGACCGGCGTGGGCGGGGGCTCGTTAATGACCCCGATCCTGTTGTGGTTCGGTATCAACCCGGCCACGGCCGTGGGCACCGACCTATTGTACGCAGCCATCACCAAGTCCGGTGGGGTGCTGGTGCACAGCAAGAACAAGAACATCGACTGGACCATCACCGGCTGGCTGACCCTCGGCAGCGTGCCGGCGGTGTTGCTGACGCTGTGGTTCCTGGCCAGCCTGCACACCGACCCCAGCGCGATGAACGCGGTGATCAAACAGGCGCTCGGCTTTGTGCTGCTGCTGACGGCGCTGGCGATTCTGTTCAAACAACGGCTGTTGGCCTTTGCTCAGCGCCATGCCGGCGATGACTACCACATGAACCCGCGCAACCTGAATGCCTTGACCGTCGTGACCGGGGCGGTGCTGGGCACCATGGTTGCCCTGACCTCCATCGGCGCCGGCGCCCTGGGCACCGTCGCGTTGTTTATCCTCTATCCGTTCCTGGCCACGCGCCGCCTGGTGGGCACCGAGATCGCCCACGCCGTGCCCCTGACCCTGGTGGCGGGCCTGGGCCATGCCGGCATGGGCAATATGGACTGGCACCTGCTGGGCTTTTTGCTGATGGGCTCGCTGCCGGGCATCTACCTCGGCAGCCACATGACCGGCAAAGTCCCGGACGGCGTATTGCGCCCGTGCCTGGCGATCATGCTGATGACCATCGGCTACAAACTCGCCTTCTAAAGCCGCACGCAGCCCCCTCCCACCGTTATGACCGCGCTCGGCTTCAGCTCTTTGCCGGGCCGTTGCCGATCTGCCACACAAAAGGCGGCTCGGTCGCGTTGATCACCCAGTCGCCGACGATTCGCGCCTTGTAGATCAGCGGGTTGTGCGACGCCACCGTTCGCGCGTTGCGCCAATGCCGGTCGAGGGATTTGCCCTGGCGCACATCCGACGCCCCCAGCGCATTGAACAACTCGCTGGTCGCGCGCTGGATCAGCTCCGAGACCACCACCTGCGCCGTCGCCGACTCAATTTCGGCCGCCACATTGGCCTCGCGCTCCACGGCTTCATCCCCGGCAAATCGTGCCAGATAGGCCCGTTGCGCAGGCACAGCGGCCTTCAACGCGCTGGCCTCGGCGGCGTAGACCAGCGCCGCGACTTCGCCCACCACCTGCTGAACCTGCGCGTCCTGGCTGACATGCGCTGCGTTGCCATGGCTATAAATGCGCTTGCGGCTGCGCACCTGATGGGCCACATCGCGCAACGCCGCGCGCCCGATACCGGCCAGGCTCGCCAGCAGCACCAACTGATAAAACGCGGTCTGGTATTTGAACCGCGTGGCGAAGTCGATGACGTTTTCTGCCTCCACCACCGCGTCAGTAAATCGCGAGGTGCCGCTGCCGGTGGTGCGCTGGCCAAAGCCGTCCCAGTCATCGCTGTGCACCACGCCGGGCTGGCGCGCGCGGGTGGCGGCGATCACATCAGCGCCGGTGTCGCTGCGCTGGGCGTAGACGTCGATCCAGTCGGCGAAAATGCTACCCGTGCTGTAGAACTTTTCGCCGTTGAGCTTCCAGTTTTCACCGTCCGGGCTGACGGTGGTGACCACGTCACCGATGGCCACCGCGCCGATTTCAGTCCAGGCGCAGCCGACAATATCGCCGTCGACGAAGCGCTTGAACCACAGGTCGCGGCCCGCGCTCGGCGCTGCGTTGAGGCGGTCCTCGGCAAACGCGAAATGCCCGCGCAGGGCCTGGGGCACGTTGGAGTCGGCCTCAGCCAGCTCGATCAGCAATTCGAACAGCTGCGGCAGGGAAGCCCCGCCGCCGCCGTATTCCACCGGAACGCGCACCGCGCCGAAACCGGCCTGTTTCAGCCACTCGATCGGCTCGTGGGGCAGGGTGCGGGTTTGTTCGCGCTGCACCGCGCCCTCGGCAATACGCTGGAAAATCGGGCGGAAACGCGCCGCCAGGGTCGGGTAGTCGACGCCGGTGGACAGCGGGTTGATGACGTGGTGTTCGGTCATGGGCGAGGCTCCAGGCAGTGATCAATACCAGGAGTGATTGCACACTCCGTGCCGGGTGCAATACCCAGTGTTTACGGGGCAATCGCTGCGCCTGCTGTTGCCCCAGCAACAGTGATTCGACAAACCGCTTCAATCCTCAACAGGCAGGTTCCACCCCAGCCGGCGTAGAAATTCCAGTGCAGCCCGCATGGCGTGGGCGTTTGCCTGCGGCTGGCACGCTTGCTGCTCCACCCCTCGGTACATCCCTGTGTACGAGGTAGCGTTCGATGAGTCAGCAAGCCGTGAAATTTGCCTATTGGGTGCCCAACGTCAGCGGTGGGCTGGTGGTCAGCAAGATCGAGCAACGCACCCACTGGGGCATCGACTACAACCGCAAACTGGCGCAACTGGCCGAAGCCGCCGGCTTCGAATACGGCCTGACGCAGATCCGTTTCACCGCCGGTTATGGCGCCGAGAACCAGCATGAATCCGTGGCGTTCAGCCATGCGCTGCTGGCGGCGACCACTACCCTCAAAGTGATTGCCGCGATCCTGCCCGGCCCGTGGCAACCGGCGCTGGCGGCCAAGCAACTGGCGACCATCGACCAGCTCACCAATGGTCGCATCGCGGTGAACATCGTCAGCGGCTGGTTCAAGGGCGAGTTCCAGGCCATCGGCGAACACTGGTTGGAGCATGACGAGCGTTATCGCCGCTCCGAAGAGTTTATCCGCGCCCTCAAAGGCATCTGGACCCAGGATGATTTCACCTTCAAAGGCGACTTCTACCGCTTCAACAACTACACCCTCAAGCCCAAGCCGCTGGGCCAGCCGGAAGTGTTCCAGGGCGGCAGTTCGCGGGCAGCGCGGGACATGGCGGCGCGCGTGTCGGACTGGTACTTCACCAACGGCAACACCCCGGAAGGCATCAAGGCCCAGGTTGATGATATTCGCGCCAAGGCCGCCGCGAATCACCATTCGGTAAAAGTCGGGGTCAACGCCTTTGTGATCGCCCGCGACACCGAAGAAGAAGCCCGCGCGGTGCTCGCGGAAATCATCGACAAGGCCGACCCGGAAGCCGTGAATGCGTTTGGCGACGCGGCCAAACAGGCGGGCAAGGCCTCCCCGGAAGGCGAGGGCAACTGGGCCAAGTCCAGCTTTGAAGACCTGGTGCAGTACAACGATGGCTTCAAGACCAACCTGATCGGCACCCCGCAGCAAATCGCCGAGCGCATCGTGGCGCTCAAGGCCGTGGGTGTGGACCTGATACTGGCTGGCTTCCTGCATTTCCAGGAAGAGGTCGAGTACTTCGGCAAGCGTGTGTTGCCGCTGGTGCGCGAGCTGGAAGCCACGGCCGGGATCAAGCAGGTGGCTTAAGCTCTACCGAGTGAACACCACCACCGCCGCGCGCAATTTGTTGCTGCCAAAACGGCACATACGCTCGAACTCCCCATGGCTGACCGGCAGGTGCTGGCAGTCCAGGGGCTGGCGGTGCTGGCTGTGGTCCACGTCCGGGTCATGCAGGTAGACGAAGTCGTCATCGCAGTCGGTGACGATCACCCAATGCGGCGACTTGGAGCGGGTGAGGCGGTAGCTGCTGATCAGCACCAGCGGCTGCCCGCCAGCCCGTAAAACCTCGGGTAAATCCAGCGCGCCGCTGAAGACCTGCTCGACATCGCTGCCGCCCAGCTCTTCTTCGAAGGCTTCGTGCACCACGCGCATCACCTCTTTTTTATGCTGATCACGTACGCCGTCGAGAAACAATGGCCCGCGCACGTTCACCTGCATGCGCACCCTGAAACCCCGACGCCACGCGGCCAGCGACAGGCCTTGTGGGCTGCAGCCGCCATGGCCGGCCGTCATGAACACGGTGGTGGCTTCACGCCAGATCTGCAGCTCTTCGCGGCGCGCGGCGACGCGGTCCGGCAGCAGCGCGCCCATCGCCATCAGCAGGCAGGCGGCGCCACAGGTGAAGTCGGTGGTTTGCGGGTAATACGGCACGCTTTGCGGGCGCGCGTCCTGGTGTTGGAGGATGCGTTTTTCCAGGCGCAGGGCAGGGCTGTGATCCTCGTAATAATCATTGATCAAGGCAAAGTGCCGGTAGCCATTGCGTTCATACAGGCCCAGGGCACCAGGGTTGTCGGTGCGCACTTCCAGGCGCAGGTAGGCGCAGTCGTGCGCCACGGCGCAGGCTTCGATGCGGGTCAGCAACTGTTTGCCCAGGCCCATGCCTCGCGCGTGGGCGGCGATGGCGATGGAGTACAGCCGCGCCAGCGAAGTGCCGCGATGGAACAGCACCAGCGCATAACCGAGTAGTTGCCCGTCCTGTTCGGCCACCAGCAACTGACCGTGGGCGCGGCTGACCATCCACTGGAAACTGCGCGCCGAGAGCCGGTCGGTGGTGAAGCAGTGTTGTTCCAGTGCCACTAACGCAGGCACGTCATCGGGTAATGCAACGCGAAAGAAAAGAGCCATATGACCGCCGTAAAAGTTGCGTAACGAAACGGGACTTCTCTAAAAGATCGTGCTTAATAGAAAAGGTCGAGTTCTCTAAAGCGGATCAAATATTATGTCGGCGGTACAAGGTCATTGGCGTGAAGTATCCGAGCAAACCCTCGCGGCGACAATAACTAATCAGGGTTATTTTTCCGTACCACCGAAAGGGGCCAGTCAAGTTGTGATTATTGTCGAGCGCAAGGAAGACTGGGCCTCCTACTTCCCCAGCGAAGACATTGTCACCGCCCAGGAATACCTCGAGCAGACCCGCGAAAGCGAGACGGGCAAGCGTGTGCAGGTGATCAACCTGTGCCGCAGCTACAAGTACCTGGGGCACGGCTACTACTGCTCATTGCTCGCCGAAGCGCGCGGGCACAAGGTGATCCCGTCAGTACGCACCATCAGCGAACTGACCAAAAAGTCGTTGTATGGCTTGTCGCTGGATGACTTGGATAAAACCCTCGATAAAGCCTTGAGTCATCACCTGTACAGTAATACCGAAGGCTTTACCCTGACTCTTTATTTTGGCCGAACCAATATAGAGCCGTTGCAGGAGTTGGCCCGTCAGTTGTTTGAAACCTTCCCGTGCCCGATTCTGTTAGTTGAGTTCAGAAAGAATAACGGCTGGCACATTGAAGGGGTCAAGTCCGGCGTATTGCACAAGTTGCGCGATGATCAGGAAGATCAGTTTGCCCACGCCCTCGACAACTTCAGCCGCAAGATCTGGCGCCAGCCGCGCTCGCGCCGCCTGGCCCGTTATGACTTGGCGATCCTGCACGACCCGCAGGAGCAACTGCCGCCGTCCAACGCCAAAGCCCTGGAAAACTTCATCCGCGTCGGCAAAGGCTTGGGCATCGATGTGGAGCTGATCGAGCGCAAGGACTACGCACGACTGGCCGAATACGACGCCTTGCTGATCCGCGAGACTACCAGCGTCGACAACCACACCTACCGCTTCGCCAAGAAAGCCGAAAGCGAGGGCCTGGTGGTGATGGACGACCCGGCGTCGATCCTGCGCTGCACCAACAAGGTCTATCTCACCGACCTGCTCAACAGCCATCAGCTGGGCATGCCCGCCACCGAGATTCTCTACAAGGAGCGACCGGAAGACTTCGAACGGGTCGGCGAACGCCTGGGCTTTCCGCTGGTGTTGAAGATCCCCGATGGCTGTTTCTCCCGGGGCGTGATCAAGGTCGAAAGCCAGGAGGCCTTGCTCAAGGCCACCGCCGAGCTGTTCGAGCATTCGGTATTGCTGCTGGCCCAGGAATTCTTCTACACCGAGTACGACTGGCGCATCGGCGTGCTCAACCGCAAACCGATCTTCGCCTGCCAGTACTTCATGTCCAAAGGCCATTGGCAGATCTACAACCACAAGGCCATCGGCCAGGACATCAACGGCGAGTGCCGCACCCTGGCGGTCCATGAAGCACCCAAGGCGGTGGTGGAGCTGGCGGTAAAGACCGCCAACCTGATCGGCGACGGCCTCTACGGCGTCGACCTCAAACAGTCCGGCGACAAGGTGGTGGTGATCGAGGTCAACGACAACCCGAATATGGACGCCGGTATCGAAGACGCCTACCTGCAAGACGACCTGTATGGCCTGGTGCTGGAGGAATTTGTGCGGCGCCTGGAGTTGAAACGCCAGGGCCAGGGCTGGTGATTCGCGATGATCCAGCGCTTTGAACTGACCGATGGAACGCTGCGCAGCGGGGACAGCGACGACGCCCCGATCCTGTTGTTCAACAACCCCGACCTGGCCGAGCGTGAATGGCTGCGTGATCACCACAAACTGGACGAGCACGCACTGGCCTCGGCGCTTGACCCGGATGAAGTCTCACGCATCGAGTTCCACCCCGACAACCTGTTCCTGATCTGGAAACGTCCGGAGAACTATTCCGGTGGCGGCAACCTGGTGTTCGAAGTGTCGTCCTGCGGGCTGCTGTTTTCACCCGGCCGCCTGCTGGTGATCGCCCCCGATGAAACCCCGCTGACCGGGCTCGGCAAACGTCGGCCGTTGCACACGCCGCTGGATGTATTGCTCGACCTGTTGCTGAACAATATTCACCACTACCTGGGCCACCTCAAGGTGATCAAGTTGGTTGCGCGGGAGCTGCAGCAGCAGTTCAACGCGTCCATGAGTAACCATCACTTGATGCAGATGTTCAGCCTCAGCGAGAGCCTGATTTATTACATCAACGCGCTGCACAGCAACGGCGCCGTACTGTCGCGGCTGCGTAACCATGCGGAAAAGGAGCATTTCAGTGCCGAGGTGTTGGGGCTGATCGATGACCTGATCATCGAGAACCACCAGTGCTACAAGCAGGCGGAGATTTATTCGAATGTGTTTTCCGGGTTGATCGACGCGCGTGGCAACTTGATGAATAACAGTATGAATAACCTGCTGCGCAAGCTGACGTTGATCAACGTGGTGTTTTTGCCGCTGAACTTGATTGCGAGCATTGGCGGGATGTCGGAGTTCAGCATGATGACGGCGGGGACGCCGTGGTGGGTGTCTTACCCGTTGTTTTTGCTGGCGATGGGGCTGGGGGCGGGGTTGATGGTGATGGGCCTCAAGCGGATAGCGGGCGGTGCTAATGTCGTGTAAAACCGCCACCTTGAAGATCAGAAACTGATCTACCTGATGTAACGAGATCCAATGTGGGAGGGAGCAAGCCCCCTCCTACAGGGTTATTTGTCAGCCTGCCTTTGCAGGGTGAGCACCTCAAACCCATCCGCCATCACCGCCACTGTGTGCTCCCACTGCGCTGACAAGCTATTGTCCCTGGTCACCACCGTCCAACCATCCTTCAAATTGCGCACCTTGGCGCCGCCCTGGTTCAGCATCGGCTCAATGGTAAACACCATTCCCTCACGTAGTTCCAACCCGGTACCCGGTCGGCCAAAGTGCAGGACCTGAGGTTCCTCGTGCATCTCGCGGCCAATCCCATGTCCGCAATATTCACGCACCACGCTGTAGCCATTGGCCTGTGCATGGCTCTGGATCGCATGGCCGATATCGCCAAGGCGTGCCCCCGGCCTGACCTGGCGAATGCCCGCCCACATGGCCTCGAAGGTCATTTCCACCAGGCGTCGGGCCTTGGGCGCGACGTTGCCGATCATGTACATCTTGCTGGAGTCGGCGATAAACCCGCCTTTCTCCAGGGTGATGTCGATATTGATGATGTCGCCGTCTTTCAACACATCCTTGGCGCTGGGCATGCCATGGCACACCACCTCGTTGATCGAGGTGTTGATGCAGAAGGGGTAGTCGTATTGCCCGAGGCTGGCGGGCCGGGCTTTCAAGTCGTTACGGATAAACGCCTCGACGGCGCTGTCCAGCTCCAGGGTTGAGCGGCCGGCAGCGACGAAGCCGTCGAGCATGGTGAACACCTGGGCGAGCAGGCGCCCGGATTCTCGCATTACAGCCAGTTGGGCGGCGGTCTTGATCATCAACTGCGCCCCCGGATCAGGTCGGGTTTGTCCAGCAACAGTCTGTTGATCAACTCGTTGTAGGGCAGGCTGGGGTTGAGTTCGGCGAGCAGGCCGATCTTGATCCAGAACTCGGCCTGGGCGTTGATGGAGCGGTCCATCGCGGCGCTGGCCAGGCGCAGTTGTTCGTGCAGTTGGTCGGTGATCTTGACGATGCCCATGGTGTTCACTGTGATGAGTGGATATACAAAGCGTATACGTTTCGTATATCCATCGTAAAGCCCCTGCGGCCAAATGGCGCGTGGCCATTGACTTGTCCCACAACCGCCGGTTAATTTCGTGACATGACATTTCAAGCCTTTCGCAGCCAGCCAAGCATTATTACCGCCATTCCTCATTTGGCGGGATAGCACACGGCTGCACCCAAACCCGCCCTGGAGGCGGGTTTTGTTTTTTCCGTCTCCAGCGCCCTTTACAAAAAGCCAGGAGACACCGATGAGCACCTGTCCCGATTCGTACACCGCTGACGCAGGATTGCTTGAACACTATGTGAAAAAGATCCTCGCCGCCCCGGTCTATGACCTGGCGGTGCGCACCCCCTTGCAAGTCGCGCCGGGGTTGTCGGCGTTGCTCGGCAACCAGCTGCTGCTCAAGCGCGAAGACCTGCAACCGACCTTTTCCTTCAAGATTCGCGGCGCCTACAACAAGCTCGTGCAACTTTCGGATGAGCAGAAAAACCGTGGCGTGGTCACCGCGTCCGCAGGCAACCATGCCCAGGGCGTGGCGTTGGCGGCACGCGAGTTGGGGATCAAGGCGCGTATCGTCATGCCCTGCAGCACGCCGGAGTTGAAAGTGCTGGGCGTGCGCTCCCGTGGCGCAGAAGCGGTGCTCCACGGCGAGAGCTTTCCGTTTGCGCTGGCCCACGCGCTGCAATTGGCCGAGGCGTCCGGCTGCACCTTTGTTTCGCCTTTCGATGACCCGGATGTGATTGCCGGCCAGGGCACCGTGGCCATGGAAATCCTGCAACAGCAGCAGGGCCCGCTGCACGCGATCTTCGTGCCAGTGGGCGGCGGTGGGTTGATCGCCGGGATTGCCGCCTACGTCAAATACCTGCGGCCCGACGTGCGCATCATCGGCGTCGAGCCCGAAGGTTCGAGTTGCCTGCTCGCAGCGCTGCGGGCCGGTGAGCGTGTAGTGCTGCCAAGTGTCGATGGGTTCGCCGATGGTACTGCGGTAGCGCAAGTGGGCGCTTATGGCTTTGAAATCTGCCGGGACTGGGTGGATGAGGTGATCACGGTCAATAACGACGAGCTGTGCAGCGCGATAAAGTTGATCTACGACGACACTCGCTCGATCACTGAGCCGTCCGGTGCATTGGCGGTGGCAGGTATTTGCAACTATGTCGCCAGTCGCCATATACGCGGGCAAACGTTGGTGGCGATTAATTCAGGGGCGAACATCAACTTTGATAGTTTGCGACATGTTGCTGAAAGAGTTGCTGCGCAGGCGGCTGTTTAATTAAACGTGTGGGGTTAAACGTTTAATCGAAGTGGTTCGCCGATATTTTAAACCCCGTGCTCAAAACCCTTTAAATCAGCGCTGTGCTTATGAAGAAAAGTTACATGCAGAGCGGGATTTGCCGGGTAGGCTTGATGAATACAAGCGTCTTCCAAGGTAGGTGGGACGCGGCGGGCGAGCGCCTGTCAAGAACTTGAACAGTGATTAAATCCATTGGCAGTCTCAAGAAAGGAGAGGTTGGCCATGCTTTCGGAACTAGAGCTTCGCAGTATTATTGAAGGAAGTTTTCTGCCTAAACGGTGCGAATGCACCAAAGCCGAAGATGCTTCGCTGACGATCAAGGTGTATGACGACCGTGATCGCGACCGGGTAGATTTGGAAGTCAAAGGTATAAACGCTGACAAGCTCGACAGCAGTCGAGCCATTTGCAACCTGATTGCCGGGTTGCGCGAAGACCTCAAACGCACCCATACACCCGCCCTGCAAAGAGCGGCAGGGCGCGGCGTCTACTAGATAGAAGCTTGAGGTTGAACCACCGAAGACCTGTGGGCCTGGATAAACGCCAGGCCCAATACGGTTTCCGTGGCCACCGCCAGCAGGATCCCAGGGCCGGCATTGCCATTGATCCATTCTCCAAACCCCAACACGGCCAATACCAGACAACCGATGCTGAAGCCGGCAGTCATGGCGCGACGTGTGTCTGAAGGGGGCGCATGGCGGGCACGGTAGAACATGACGCCGATGCCCAGGAACAGCGCGGCATTGCGGCGTGAGACCAGGCCAGTGGCACTTGAATATTCGACACTCCACAACCACAGCAGCAGGTCGGGGCGCAGTCCCCAGGCCAGGGCGAGGGCGAAGCACAGGAGGGCGGTGAGGGTGGCGAGGGCGCGAAAACTCAACTGCATGGCGAATCCTTTCAGCCGTATGACAAGCCCGCAAGACTACTCTGTTATGCGCGGGCCTGTCCCTGGTCTTTCACCGGCTCAATTCTGGAAATCGCAGGCTTCGGACATTTTCCGATAGCTCACGTCTTCAACCTTGCCGGCCTTGTCCAAAAACTTGATATCCGCCTTGATGACTTTGCAGTCATTGGTTGGGGTTTCGTTCATGGCCAGGACTTTGTCGATGTTCATCGGCATGCCGTACTGGTAAGGCACGGGTTTGACGGCGGCTTGTTGAGTATCCGCCTGGGCCAGGCCCGACACCGCTGCCAGCGCCAGGGCGCTGGTCAGCATAAACGTGCGCAGTTTCATGGTGGTTCTCCGAAAGTGGGTACACCTTCACTTTCGGCGTGGGGGATTAACCATCGATTAATGTTTGGCTGGCTGACAAAACCTTCATAAAAGCCGTATTCACCCCAGTTGCCGGCGATACGGCAGGTCCGGTCCGGTCTTGGTGCAAGTCAACGCGGCAGCGCGAATCGCAAAGCCGAGCATGCTGTCGATCTGCTCGCGGCTCAGCTGTTGCAGCCCCTGCACCGAGTCCAGTTGCTGCTCGGTCAGCCAGGCGATCAGTGCGGCCTGGAAGGTGTCGCCGGCGCCCACGGTATCGGCCATCACGATCTTCACCGCCGGTGCCGACCAGGTGCCATGCTGGCGGCTGAAGACGCTGGCGCCATCGCCGCCCCGGGTCAGGAAAACCAGTTGGCAACGGTGTTGCAGCCAGCCCTGCAGCACGCTTTCCGGCGACTGGTCGGGGTAGAGCAGGTGCAGGTCTTCGTCGCTGACCTTGATCAGGTCGGCGTGCTTGACCAGTTCCGCCACGCGGTCGCGCCACAACTGGATATCCGGCTGCGGGTTGAGCCGCACGTTCGGGTCGAGGCTGATCAGGCGCTTGCCGCTTTCGCGCTTGACCAGGCTCAGCAGGGTGTCGCCAATCGGTTGCACCACCAGCGAGAACGAGCCGATGTGCAGGCCGCGTACGTCGTCGCCGAGCACCGGCAGATGCGCGGCTTCCAGAAGCCGGTCGGCGCAGCCCTCGCCGCGAAAGTTGTACTGCGGTGAGCCATTGGCGCCCACGGCGACCATCGACAAGGTGGTCGGCGCGGCGAATTCCACCAGGAACTGCTCGCTCACACCTTCATCCTTGAGCACCTGCAGCAGGCGGCGCCCGAGGAAGTCGGTAGACAACCCGCCAAACAACCCGGCCTCGATGCCCAGGCGGCGCAGACCCACTGCGACGTTGAACGGTGAACCCCCGGCAATCGCCTTGTAATTGACCCTGGAAGCCTGCCCGCTGGCGTCTTCCTCACTGAAGAAATCAAACAGCGCTTCACCACACACCAGATACATAGTCGTTCGCTCTTAAAGGGTTGCCACTAGCTGTTGATAGCGTTCGTAAGCCTGTTGATAGGCGCTGACACTGGCCGCCACCGGCAGCGTACGGCTGGCCGGGTCGACGCTCACGCATTTGTCGCACAGGCTGGCCAGGGATTCGCCGGACTGGCTCCACGCCGCCTGGATCGCCGCGCCCAAGGCTGCGGCTTCGTTTTGTTCGGTGCAGATGACTTCGGTGTTCATGATATCGGCGACCATCTGCCGCCACACCGGGCTTTTCGAGCCGCCGCCGATCAAGCGGATGCTCTGGCTTTGCAGGCCGGTCTGGCGCAACAGGTCGAGGCCGTAGCGCAGGCCGAAGGTAGTGCCCTCGACCACCGCGCGGCACAGGTTGGCGCGGGTCAGGTTGGTCATCGTCAGGCCGTGCAGGCTGCCGGTGGCGTGGGGCAGGGCGGGCACACGCTCGCCGTTGAGAAACGGCAGCATGCTCACGCCGTCGGCGCCGATCGGGGCTTGGGCAACCAGGGCGTTGAAGGCGCCGAGGTCCAGCTCGAACAGCTCGCGCATCACCCCGGTGGCGTTGGTCAGGTTCATGGTGCAGATCAACGGCAGCCAGCCGCCGCTGGATGAGCAAAAGGTCGCGACCGACGCTTGCGGGCTCACATTCGGCTGGTCGGCGTAGGCATACACGGTGCCCGATGAGCCCAGGCTCATGGTAATCACGCCGGGGGCGATGTTGCCGGTGCCGATGGCGCCCATCATGTTGTCGCCGCCGCCGCTGGACACGCGCGCGTTGGGGTTGATGCCCAGGCGTTCGGCGATGGCCGGCAGAATCGTGCCCACGGCTTGATCGGCGTCGATCAGCTCGGGCAGGGCGGCTTCGAGGCGGCCGCTGGGGTCGATGTGCTTGAGCAACGCCACGTCCCATTCACGGGTGCGCACATTGAAGTAGCCGGTGCCCGAAGCGTCGCCGTATTCCGCGACGGCGCGGCCGGTGAGCCAGTAATTGAGGTAGTCGTGGGGCAGCAGGCTATGGGCGATGCGCGCGAAGACGTCCGTATGCTGCTCGCGGGTCCAGAGCAGTTTGGACGCGGTGTAGCCCGGTGCGATCGCTACGCCGAGCCGTTCGAGGGAGCCGCTTTCACCACCGAGGTGTTGCAGCAGGCGGTCGTTTTCGGCGGCGGTTTCGGTGTCGCACCACAATTTGGCCGGGCGCAGCACCTCACCTTTCTCGTCCAGCAGCACCAGGCCGTGCTGCTGGCCGGATACGCCGATGCCAAGAATGTCCTGGCCGTCTACCCCGGCCTGTTGCAAGGCGCGGTGGGTAGCTTCGGTGAAGGCGTCGAGCCATTCCTGGGTGTGCTGTTCGCGACGGCCGTTGGCGCCGCTGATCAGTGTGTGGCTGGCAGCACCCAGGCCGAGGACTTTGCCGCTGGCGGCGTCGAGGACGACGGCCTTGGTGCCCTGGGTGCCGCAGTCGATGCCGAGGTAGAGGTTTTGCTGGGTCATGAGGATTTGCTCAGCAGTTTTATTGTTTGAAGTGAGAACCCTATCAAATGTGGGAGCGGGCAAGCCCGCTCCCACATGTGGAGTCGGTTTCGTCAGTTGATTTTGGCGAGGAGGTCTTGCAGGGTTGCCGTGACGCCCTTATCGCGCAAGCTCACAAAACACCGCTCAAACGCTGCCACAAACTCAGGCGAGTTGGGAATAGCCGTGCCAAAAATCTCTTCCACCGCCAGCAGGCGCCGGCTGATCAATGCATCGTCGCTCACCAGCCCCTGGCAGAAATCTGCGCGAGGGTCAGGTATCTTGTAGCTCACGCCGTTCTCGTCCACGCCCTTCAAATACAAGGCCCAGGCAGCGACCACCAGCGCGGCGCGCTCGGTTTCTCGGCCATCGGCAATCAAGCGGTTGATGGTCGGCACGGTGAACTTGGGAAACTTCGACGAGCCATCCGAACACACGCGCTCCAGCTGGTCGGCAATGGCCTGGTTGGAGAAGCGGTCGACCAGGGTCTGCTTGTACTCGGTCAGGTCGATACCCGGCACCGGGGCCAGGTTCGGCGTGACGTCCAGGTCCATGTACGCGCGCATATAGGCCACGAACAGCGGGTCATTCATGGTCTCGTGGACAAACCGGTAGCCCTTGAGGAAACCCAGGTAGGTCAACGCCAGATGGCTGCCATTGAGCAGGCCGATCTTCATTTCTTCGTAAGGGGTGACGTCGTCGGTGAACTGCACGCCAACCTTTTCCCAGGCCGGGCGCCCATTCACGAATTTGTCTTCCAGCACCCATTGCACAAACGGCTCGCACACCACCGGCCAGGCATCGTCGATGCCGTGTTCGTCATGCAATTGCAAGCGGTGGGCGGTGCTGGTCATCGGCGTGATGCGGTCGACCATCGCATTCGGGAAGCTCACATTGGCCTTGATCCAGTCATGCAGCTCGGCATTGTGCAGGGCGGCGAAGGCCAGCAGTGCCTTGCGCGTGACGCCGCCGTTGTGCGGCAGGTTATCGCAGGACATCACGGTAAAGGCCGGCGTCCCGGCTGCGCGGCGTTGGGTCAGCGCGGCGCAGATAAAACCAAACACGGTTTTCGGCGCGGCGGGGTGCGCCAGGTCGTGCTGGATCTGCGGCAGGTGGGCCATGAACTCGCCGTTGCTGTCGTCGATGCAGTAGCCGCCTTCGGTGATGGTCAGCGAGACGATACGAATCTCGGGGCTGGCCAGCTTGTCGATCAGCGCCTGGGCGCCATCTTCGGCCAGCAGCATGTCGCTGATCGAGCCGATCACACGCACTTCAGTGTCGTCCGTGTCGCCCAGTTCATACAGGGTGAACAGGTAGTCCTGGCCGGCCAGATCGTCGCGGGCCTTGCGGTCCTCGGCACGCAGGCCGACGCCGCAGATGCTCCAGTCCAGGCCAACGCCTGTGTTCATCAGCGCATCGGTGTAATACGCCTGGTGCGCACGGTGGAAACCGCCGACGCCGATGTGCGCGATGCCCTGGCTGGTATCGGTAATCGCATACGTCGGCAGTTGCACGTGCGGCGCCAGCTGCGTGAGGTTCTGTTTATTCAGTTTCATCGGTCAGTACTCGCGAAATCAGGCGGCGGCGCGCAGTGGGCGGGCCACGGCAACGCCATCAGCGTCGAACAGATGGCATTGGGTCGGGTCCAGGTACAGCTGCAGGGTTTCGCCATACTGGCTGGCCATGTCGCCACGGATGCGCAGGGTCAACGGCTCTTTGCTGGCGGTGATCACGTGGCAGAAGGTGTCGCTGCCCAGGCGCTCGCCGACGTCGGCGGTGACCGTCAAAGTCGCCTGGCCAGGGGTGGCGATTTCCAGGTGCTCCGGGCGAATGCCCAGGGTCACGGCGCTGCCGACACTCAACGTGGCGCTGCTCAGGGGCAGGCTGACGCGGCCGCCGGCGTCCAGTTCGACCTCGCAGCCCTGGGCCTCCACGCGGGTGACCTTGCCTTTGAGGAAGCCCATTTTCGGCGTGCCCAAAAAGCCCGCCACAAACAGGTTGGCCGGCTGGTGGTACAGCTCCAGCGGCGAGCCGACCTGTTCGACGCGGCCGCTGTTGAGCACGACCACCTTGTCGGCCAAGGTCATGGCTTCGACCTGGTCGTGGGTCACGTAGATCATGGTCGCCTGCAGTTCTTTGTGCAGGCGCGACAGCTCCAGGCGCATCTGCACGCGCAGGGCGGCGTCGAGGTTGGACAGCGGTTCGTCAAACAGGAAGATCTTCGGGTTACGCACAATCGCCCGGCCAATCGCCACACGCTGGCGCTGGCCACCGGACAACTGCTTCGGCTTGCGCTCCAGCAGCGGGCCCAGCTCGAGGATGCGCGCGGCTTCGTTGACTTTGCTCTCGACAATCTTTTTGTCGACGCCGGCCAAATCCAGGGCAAACGACATGTTTTTACGCACGCTCATGTGCGGGTACAGGGCGTACGTCTGAAACACCATCGCCAGGTCGCGCTTGGCCGGGGTAACCTCGGTGATGTCGCGGCCATCCAGTTCGATGGTGCCTTCGCTGACTTCTTCCAGCCCGGCGATCAGGCGGAGAAGGGTGGACTTGCCGCAGCCCGACGGGCCGACGAACACCACGAATTCCTTGTCGTTCACTTCCAGGTCGATGCCCTTGATGATCGAGAAACCTTCGAAGCCTTTTTGCAGATTCTTGATTTTCAGGTTGGCCATGGGATGGGCCTCCACTTTTAAATTTTATTGAAAGGCCGTTATTTCACGGCGCCGAAGGACAAACCGCGCACCAGCTGTTTCTGGCTGATCCAGCCAAAGATCAGGATCGGCGCGCAGGCCAGGGTCGAGACGGCGGACAATTTGGCCCAGAACAAGCCTTCAGGGCTGGAGTAGGAGGCGATCAGCGCGGTCAGCGGCGCGGCGTTGGACGAGGTCAGGTTCAACGACCAGAACGCCTCGTTCCAGCACAGGATCAGCGACAGCAACACCGTGGAAGCCAGGCCGCCCTTGGCGATCGGCAGCAGCACCCGGACCATTTCCTGCCACAGGGTGGCGCCGTCCAGGCGGGCGGCTTCGAGGATGTCCTTGGGGATGTCCTTGAAGTAGGTGTAAACCATCCAGACCACAATCGGCAGGTTGATCAGGGTGTAGATGATGATCAGCGCAATGCGCGTGTCCAGCAGGCCAAAAGTCTTGGCCAGCAGGTAGATCGGCATCAGCACGCCCACCGGCGGCAGCATCTTGGTGGAGAGCATCCACAGCAGCGTGCCCTTGGTGCGCTTGGTCTCGTAGAACGCCATGGAGTAGGCGGCGGGCACCGAGATCAGCAGGCACAGGGCGGTGGCGCTGAAGGAAATCAGCACCGAGTTCCAGGCATAGCTGAAGTAGTTGCTGCGCTCATTGATGTGCAGGTAGTTCTCCAGCGTCGGCGTGAAGATGAACTGCGGTGGGGTGGCGAACGCGTCGATTTCGGTCTTGAAGCTGGTCAGCACCATCCAGAAGATCGGGAAGAAAATCAGGATCGCGATGGCCCAGGCCAGGGTGCCGAGCAACAGGCTTTGCAGGCGGCGGGATTGTTGAAGCGTCATAGCGCGGCCCTCAAGGCTTGTCAGTCAGGTTTTTGCCGATCATCCGCACCAGGATGATCGCCGCGATATTGGCGATGACCACGGCAATCAAGCCGCCGGCCGAGGCCATGCCGACGTCGAACTGCACCAGCGCCTGGTTGTAGATCAGGTAGGCGAGGTTGGTCGAGGCGTAACCGGGGCCACCGTTGGTGGTGGTGAAGATTTCGGCGAATACCGAGAGCAGGAAGATCGTTTCGATCATCACCACCACGGCAATCGGGCGCGCCAGGTGGGGCAGGGTCAGGTGCCAGAAGATCGCGATGGCGCCGGCACCGTCCAGGCGGGCGGCTTCCTTTTGTTCCTGGTCCAGCGACTGCATGGCGGTCATCAGCAGCAGGATGGCGAAGGGCAGCCATTGCCACGACACGATGATAATGATCGACAGCAACGGGTAGTGCGCCAGCCAGTCCACCGGCTCGGCGCCGAAGAACTTCCACACCGCCGCGAGAATCCCCGACACCGGATGAAAAATCAGGTTCTTCCAGATCAGCGCGCCGACGGTGGGCATGATGAAGAACGGCGAAATCAGCATCACCCGCACGATGCCGCGGCCCAGGAACTCACTGGCCTCCAGCAGGGCACTGATCAACACGCCAAACACCACGCTGATCAGCAGCACGCTGCCCACCAGCAGCAAGGTATTGGTGGCGCCGGGCAGGAAGCCCGAATCGGTGATGAAGTAGGTAAAGTTCTCCAGCCCCACGAATTGGTTCTCGCCGGGGTAGAGCAGGTTGTAGCGGATCAGCGAAAAGTACAGGGTCATGCCCAGCGGTACGATCATCCACAGCAGCAGCATGGCGACCGAAGGCGTGACGAGAAACCAACCGGGGTTGGCCAGGCGGTTTTTACGCGGCGTGTCCGGGGCAGGTGTTTGCACGTGGGCAGTGGCAGTATTCATGGTGATCAGGACCAGTCAGATGCATACAGAATCTGGTGCGGAACGCGGTCAGTGCGGGAGCTGGCTTTTGTGGGAGCTGGCTTGCCTGCGATGGCATCCACTCGGCTTAACTCACAAACCGAGGTGTCTGCATCGCAGGCAAGCCAGCTCCCACTTAAGAGCAGCTCCCATAGGGATCGGGCTCCCACATTTACAGGGGGGTGTCCGGGTTATTTGGGGTACCCGGCCCGCTTCATTTCACGCTCGGTGGTGGTCTGCGCGGCGGTCAGTGCGGCATCGACCGTTTGCTGGCCGGTCAGTGCGCCCGAGAAGAACTTGCCGACCTGGGTGCCGATGGCCTGGAATTCAGGAATGGTCACCAACTGGATACCGATATACGGCACCGGCTTGAGGGTAGGCTTGGTCGGATCGGCGACTTTCAGCGATTCGAGGGTCACTTTGGCGAATGGCGCCGCCTTCATGTACTCGTCGCTGTAGGTCGATTTGCGCGTACCTGGCGGCACGTTGGCAACACCGTCGGTCTTGGCGACCAATGCGCCATATTCCTTGGACGTGGCCCAGCTGGTGAACACCTTGGCGGCGTCCTTGGCCTTGGAGCTGGTCG
>NZ_UTBG01000121.1 GCF_900580675.1 Pseudomonas viridiflava | reverse complement strand
GTCTTTAGCATGACCTTGGCGCCATCCAGGTTGCCGCGGATATTGGGCACGTCCCGGTCACTGATGAGCATCAGGCTGCCATATACCAGTTCCTGACGCCCCAAGCGCGTAGTCAGGCGATAACCCGAATTGAACTTCAGGTTCCAATCCACGAAGGCTTGTTGGAACTCGTTACGACTTTCATCGAAAGGCGAAAATAGATCCTTGCCCCAAGTGCGTGTGTTCTGTAACTGGGCAAACACACGAATCTGATCGTCAAAGAGGTGCAAGTCACCGTGCAGTTGCAGACGCTGCTGCAAGTAGCTGTCGTCATTTATGCCGCGCAAACCGAAAAATGGTTTATCGATCGCATCCGCGCGATATCGCATTTCTGCACCCGTTTGCAGCCAGGCCGACTCACCCAGCGGAATATAACGAAGGGAGTCAAAGGGATCGGTCTTTTTCGATTCGTCCTTCAGGAATGTGTAGTCCTCTGCCCAGCGCGGCAGAGCTGGGCGAGAAGGACGCGCCTGCTCAAGTGTACTCGGCACAGTAATTGAATCAGCCCACACACCGAACGGAGTCGCACTAAGGAAACAGATCATTGTTGTTTGACGCGCAAACTTTATTTTATACACGGCGATTCTCTTTTTATTATTGTTTAAAGGCGTTATTTATTAACCATCAGCAACAGCTCGCCCCCGCCCCAAACTTAGCCGTTCATGCAATATGAAAAGATCTTCAACACGACTAAAAATACCAATCGAATTTTTAGCCGCGTACCAAACAAGGGAGAGGGGCGGTCTTATATATCCAACACCAAACGGGCACTTTTAGCCCGCGAACAGCACGGAGTGAATTGATTGTTTCGAGCTTTCTCGCTGTCGGTGAGGAAGGAATCACGGTGATCCGGCTCGCCCTCCAGTACGCGAGTAACGCAAGTACCGCAGATACCCTGCTCGCACGAAACGGGGATATCGATACCCGCCTCGTAGAGTACGTCAATGATGGTTTGATCTTCCGGGATGACATAGATGTCTCCGGAGCTGGCCAGTTGGATTTCAAAACTCGCCCCGCCAGCGTGAACATCCGGCGATGCGGAGAAGTACTCGCGATGCAGCGCGTCCTCGCCCCAGCCCTGCTCCCTGGCTGAGTGCAAAACAAATTCCATGAAGCCCGTCGGGCCGCATACATAAAGATGAGTCGAGGGACACGGTTCGCGCAGCAGCGTTGCCATGTCCAGAGGCTGAGCTGGCTCTGCATCATCGAAGTGGAAATGCACCCGTGATGCGAAGGACGACTCACGGATGCGCGCCTGAAACGCAGCGCGCTCGGCAGAGCGCGCCGCGTAATGCAGTTCAAAATCGGCACCGCTTTGTGCCAGGCGCTCAGCCATGCATAGGATCGGCGTGATACCAATTCCACCGGCAAACAGTAAGGTACGTGCCGCAGAGTGTTCCAAGGGGAACAGATTGCGTGGCTCACTGATGCTCAGCGTCTGCCCGACGACAATCTGCTCGTGCATGGCCTGTGAGCCTCCACGCGAGGTTGGGTCCAGCAGCACACCGATCAGATACCGATGGTTCTCCTCAGGGTGGTTGCATAACGAATACTGGCGAATCAAGCCTGGCCCGATGAGAACATCGATGTGCGAGCCCGCGCTGAAGACTGGCAATGGCGCTCCGTCGACGCGTGCCAGCTCAAAACTGCAGATACCCAGCGCTTCCTTTTGCTTATGGGTGACTATTACTTCCAACATGGCACAGTCCTGTTTCTTGTTTTTCTGGCGCTGGACCAGAGGTCCAACGCGGCTTACCTGAAGATCAGAGTTGCTGGGCGTCGATGAGGCTCTGCTCCTCTTGCGACAAACGCAGCATGATCTTGCGACAGAGAATGCCTGGCCTATCAGGTCCGAAGCTCAGTTCTTCAACCGGACCAGGCTCACGATCAAGCAGCTCCTGAATCCAGGTCAGCGCCTCGACGTCCTCTTGGTAGGCGGCCTTATGGCTTTCGTAGATATAGGTATCGATGTCTTGGTCGGTGAGGTAGAAGTCCCGGCTGTTGAACCACCAGTAATGCAGACTGTTCTGGCTTTCCGGGGTGAAGGCGTGAGTAATATTCGCCCGATACTCCTGAGCCTCATCACTCCGAGGCTCCAGATTGACAATTTTCGCGTGAGCGATATGGATGGCCGGCGACTCGAAACGCGCATCGGAAAAACGATCGACATTGCGACCTTCGAGTTTCATCGGTACGGCATATACCGGCGGGGGAGGTGAGTTTTTCAAAGCACGTAGAATGATCACCCGATCACCCTCGGCACGCACATCCAGATCAGAGCGAACATAAGCCGGGGTGCCAATACCGGTCTTGGCATGCAGGATGGAGAAATGAGTCTGATCGAGCAGGTTTTCGTGCATCGCCACGTAGTTGGTATGGAAGTTAAAACTGCCGCCGATAGTCTTCCATTCCGGCTGTTCCAACCAAGAGGTATCGGGCACTGAATCCGGCCCCGCCTTGCTTTTATCACCCATCCAAACCCAAATGAACGGGGCTTTCTCGATGACAGGATAACTGTCAATACAGGCGTGGCTTGGCGGGTTTGCCAGCGAAGGCATACCCACACATTGGCCAGTGGGAGCGTAGACCATGCCGTGGTAACCACACACCACATCGTTACCTTCCAGACGACCGCGACTGAGTGGGAACGAGCGGTGAATGCAGCGGTTATTCAAAATAACCGGTTTGCCTTCCTCTGTACGATACATCACCACAGAAGTACCTAGCAGGGTGCGCTCCAACAAGTGGCGACCTACCTCGCTGCTCAGGCCGGCAACGTACCAGCAGTTACGAATCAATGGGGTTCGATGGTCAGCCATCAGGTTGGAACGCTGACGCGGCGGACGCGGGGTGGCTTGTAACATGTTATGCCTCCTATTTTTATTGTGCGGTTTGCGCTTACAGAGCCATCAGGAGCTCGTCGAGGCGCAAACGCCTCAGGCTGTCCATGTCCCTGGAGAGAATCAGGGCATGTCCGTGGAGCCTAAATTATCGGTTAAGGCACGCCCTGTCCTCTCGCTAATGATTATCGAGGTATCGGTTATTCTTATGAGTTGTTTTCCTGAAAAGGTGAGGAGCCCCCTTTGGAAGCGTGGGGGCAGTGCCAAACGTCGCGTTAGACAGTGCCGAATCCATCACCTTGAGTGATCGACCACGCCCCCCCCCTTGCACACCCTACCAATCAATAGATTCCCTTTGCTGCGCGTTCAGAAACCGTTGTTTACCCGATTGCGGCATACAAACTTCAGCCATAAGCGTTGACCGCCAGCCTCTAATGCATGGAATAGGCGAAAATGTCGCTGGAATTCGGCGCCTGCGTGATGGGGCCTACGCAGCCCTGCTCAGCACTCTTATCACAGAACGAGGGATAGTGAGCAAACGCACTAGCTCATCTCTTACGGCGTAAGAGGCTAACCGGCATGCATCCGCAACGCGGCACACTGCATAACCAACTGCATGCGCGTCCATCGTTGTGTTTCGATGAGGTGGCCTACGTCTTTCAGATGGCTTTTTATTGGCGAACACAAGCTGTATGACGCGCCGCTGCAGCTAACGTCCCTTAGGGCCATCGCGGTCGGCGTCGCAAGGCATTTCACAATTAGACGGTTATTCACTCAAATAGGAGCGGTTACAGTGTTCCTAACCCTAGCTCCGCCGCTGGTAGCGCCAGGCGCACTCCCAGTACATAACTGGTGCGGCACAACGATTTGAAACAGTGGATGACGCAATACCAATCGGTCTTTGAGTGCGCAATTGAGGGGTCTGAGTTTCGCAAAAGACCCGACACTTGCGTGTATCGACCTGTCACGATGCGCGTACGATATCACCTGCCCACTGATTAGGTTTCATGCGCTCCATGGTTAAACACTGGCGTCATAAGGTACTCAACAAAACTTCTGACGTAGGGAGGCAGCGACGCAAAGTCATTCGCCACGATTCGCTGATGCCTCAAACTCCAAGGCTCTTGAAGTGAAATCCCAGCAATCCGATGCTCAGTGAGCGCCCTATTAGCCACACTGCGCGGCACGATTGAAACTCCCACATTATCCTCGACCAGTTGTAATAAGACTGGAAAGCTCTGCACGTTGACCCGGGCATTTATCCGCCGGCCCAACTTACTGGCAAATTGCGACAGGAACAAAAAGTTGCTGCTCTTGCGATCCAGGCCAACAAAGTCCGAATCCAGCACGGTGGCGAAACTGACCTGGGAGGTTTTTGCCAACGGGTGCAGAATGGAGGTGATCAAAATCAGCTCGTCCTCTCCGTAAAGCATTGCGTCGAGGTTGCCTATTTCCACATCTCCGGCCAACAACCCAATATCGACAGCGTTTTCAGTCACAGCCTGGACAACATCCTCGCTGAGCCGCTCCTCGAGCTCGATATTGATATTTGGATGAGTCACCAGATAGCCGCCAAGCGTTGCCGTTAAGCCGACGATACAACTGCTGTTGGCAACAATACGGATGTGCCCCTTGGTGCCGTTGGAAAAGCGCGACAGGTCACCCTCCATATGCTGCACCGCCGACAACAGCACGCGCACATGATCTAGCAATACGCGACCTGCCGGGGTCAGAACCATACCTTTGGCGCTCCTGACGAACAGCGGCGTGCCGAGCGCCTGCTCAAGGTTTTTCAGCCGGTAGCTGGCCGAAGGTGCAGATAAGAAGCGCACAGATGCCCCAATCGAAAGACTTTCCGAATCGGCTATCGCCAGAAATAAGCGCAGGTCGGTCAATTCGTATCGCATGGATATACCTCCTTCTATGTCACCGGGCCGGTATTTCCAACCTTGCAGGCCATGCTAAACCAACGCTCCTGCCCGACGCTTTCAATTTTTCTAAGAGAGCCTTCGTATCTTTCGACTGTCTTCGCACGGGGCACGTCCCTATCCTCGAATCAGCTGCTTGAACAACGTTGCTGAAGCCCCTAAAGACAAAAAAACCTACAGGATGACACCTCATGCAGTCAGTTCCTGACCTGCCCCACCTCTCTCATCAAATGTGTGCCCAGCGTTACTTTGAAGACTTCGAACTGGGCGAACGATTCGTTTTGCCTTCACGCACCATGACCGACGCGCTGTTTGCCGCGTTTCAATTGGCGAGTGGCGACAACCACCCTGTGCACTACGACGTTGAGTATTGCCGTGCCCATGGCATGCCTCAGTTGTTGGCCCATGGTTTTCAAATTGCGATCCAGACAGCGGCCGGCGCGGGCTTATTTCCCCACATGGTCGAACACTCCCTCAAAGCGTTTCTCGAACAGAGCAGCGAATTCCTGCATCCAGTCTATGCAGGCGACACGCTCTACAGCTCATTGCAAATAACCGAATTGACTCCCGGGCGCACCACTGGCGTGTTGACCATGACCTCGTCTGTGGTCAACCAGCGTAGCGAGCAGGTATTGCGCGGCAAACAAAAGTACCTGTTGCGCAAGCGCCTTTGAACGATCGAGTTGGCTGTTCGTTCTTCGTGACACTATAAAAATAACGGAGTCCCCCATGAGTCAAATTGAATTATCGGGCGCCTGCGCACCTGCGCATGACCCTGCTCGCGCGTCGTCTTTACTGGACGAAAACGCACTGTACAAAAAGATCACATGGAGGTTGATTCCCTTCCTGCTACTCGCATACGTGGTCTGCTACATCGACCGATCCAATGTGAGTTTCGCCTACCTACGTTTCAAGGATGACGTGGGACTGTCGGATGCTGCCTACGGGCTGGGTGCCGGTATTTTCTACCTGGGCTATGTGCTGTTCGAAGTACCCAGCAACATGCTTCTTGAAAAGCTTGGTGCACGCGCCACGCTCATGCGCATCATGGTTTTGTGGGGCCTGGTCTCGGCAGGTACAGCTTTCGTGAGTTCGCCGGAGCAGTTCTACTTTGCGCGCATTTTACTGGGGGTGGCGGAGGCAGGCTTCTTCCCAGGCCTGATCCTCTACCTGACTTATTGGTTTCCCGCCAGCCGCCGCGCTGGCGTCACGTCATTACTGATGGTCAGCTTATGTGTCGCGGGCATGATCGGAGGCCCGTTGTCGGGCGGCATTCTGCATGCATTCGACGGCTCGACGGTGATGAAATCCTGGCAGTGGATGTTCCTGCTTGAAGGTTTGCCTGCTGTGCTCATCGGCATCGCCGCATTCTTTTACTTGAGCGACGGACCTGCAAAAGCCAAGTGGCTGAGTGAAGAAGAAAAGCACATCGTGCAGAGCAACCTTGAACGTGATCAGCAGGGCAAAGCCCAGCATCATGGCAGCAAGGCAGTGTTTATCAAGCTGCTAACCGACCCAAAAATATTCATCGCATCGGTGGCGTATTTCTTCAGCCCATGGGCGCTGAGCGTGCTGAATTTCTGGGGCCCGGCCATCATCAGGCAGTCCGGAATCGACAACCCCTTCACCATTGGCCTGCTGTCGATCATTCCGAACCTGGCCGGCGCCATCGCCATGATCTATGTCGGGCGTCACTCAGATCGCCGCGGTGAACGGCGTTGGCACTTCATGGGCAGCGTCACGGTCACCGCGATCGGAGCCGTAATGCTGGCCCTGTTTCACGACAACTGGATGGCAGCCATTCTCTTTCTAACCTTGGTAGGCATCGGACAGTACACCGCGTTCGCAGTGTTTTGGACCATACCGCCCACTTATTTGTCGCGTACGACAGCCGCCGCCGGTATTGCCATCATCAGCAGTCTAGGCCAAATCTCCGGCCTGCTCTCCTCCTGGTTTCTCGGCCTACTGAAAGAAGCGACGGGGAACATGGTAACCGGGCTTTATCTGGTCGCCTTGATCCAGATCCTGACCGGCCTGTTGATCGTCGTAGGGTTTCGCGACCGCAAAGGTGCGACTGCGCCTATTTGATCGATTTAGAAATAGTGAGGTTTACATGTTGAACGCTGCATTGGAAGGCATTCGAATTCTTGACCTGTCGCGCATTCTGGCAGGCCCGTGGTGTACTCAAAACCTCGCGGACCTGGGGGCAGATGTCATCAAGGTGGAAAATCCCAAAGGCGGAGATGATACCCGAAGTTGGGGCCCCCATTATCTGGAGATACCCGACACCGAAGAACGCCTATCTGCTTATTTCATGAGTTGCAACCGCGGTAAGCGCTCGGTCGCCATCGACTTTGCCTCCCCCAAGGGGGCCGACCTGGTAAGGGCTCTAGCGAAACGGGCAGATGTTGTGATAGAGAACTTCAAAAGTGGCTCTCTGGCCAAGTACGGCCTTGATTACACCAGCCTATCAGCCATCAACCCCAATCTGGTGTACATGTCGATTACGGGCTTCGGCCAGAGCGGGCCGAAATCCGGATTACCTGGCTACGACTACGTATTCCAGGGCTTTGGCGGCCTGATGAGCTATACCGGCTATCCCGATGACGAGCCCGGCGCCGGTCCATTGCGAGTCGGCGCCTCGATCATCGACCTGAGTACCGGCATGTACGGCACTGTGGCCATTCTTGCAGCGCTACTGGAGCGCAAGTCTTCTGGCAAAGGCCAGTACATCGACCTTGCCCTGTCGGACGTCGCCGTGGCCATCAACGCCAATCATAATCTCGGCTATCTGGTTTCCGGCCAGGTCCCCCAGCGACTGGGCAATACCCACGCGAACCTGGCGCCCTATGAAATCTTCGCGTGTGCGGACGGACACCTGATTCTGGCGATCGGCAACGACCAGCAATTCAGCCGATTCTGTGTACTGGCAGAAGCAGCGGAGCTGGCCACCGATGTGCGTTTCATTACCAATGAACAGCGCCTCAGGCATATGAAAGCGCTTCGCATAGAAGTCGCCGCCTTGCTGATTGCCAAGACACGCAACGCTTGGAAGGCACTATTCGACACGGCCAATATCCCCTGGGGACCGATCAACACGTTGGACCAGGTGTTCGATGATGAACAAACCCTTTATCGGCAGGTTCAACAGCGCCTGGCGCACCCTCGCGCCGGCAGCGTTCCCACCGTGCGCAATCCAGTGGCGCTTGGTGATATCTCCGGTACCAAGGCACCTCCGATGCTGGGCGAACACACCAGCGCAGTGCTGGCTGAACTAGAGCTAAACGAGGGTGAGATTGCCCAACTCAAAGCGAACCATATCGTCGGTGGATGCTGATGGCTTCAATTCCCACAGGTGCATTTATGAGTCCCCATACCCATCTATTGATTGACTCTCGTGGTGTGGCGCAGCTCACCCTTATCAATGCGGGCAGCCTGAACATTTTAGGCACGACGGTCATCAACGACCTGAAGTGCGCAGTGCAGTCATTATCGGAAAACCCACAGGTACGCGTGGTGATCTTTCGCACTTCAGGCAGCAAGGCGTTTATCGGAGGCGCAGACCTCAAGGAGATGAAAGGTCTGCAGCGGGCTCAAGCCGAAGGTTTCATTTCGGGCCTGCGCGACTTGTGTGAGGCGCTTCGACAATGCAGGGCGACAGTGGTGGCCCAGATGCAAGGATGGTGCCTGGGTGGAGGCCTGGAAGTCGCCGCGGCCTGTGATCTCAGGGTGGCCAGCAGCCAGGCGCATTTTGCTATGCCGGAAGTCAGGATGGGGATTCCGTCGGTCATTCATGCAGCGCTGCTCCCCGCTCTGATTGGCAGCGGTAGGGCACGCTGGCTCATGCTCACAGGGGACGCGATCGACGCGCAAACGGCGCTCGACTGGGGCTTGGTCAACACAGTCGCCGAGGACGAACACCTGGAGCAGAAAACCGAACGGATGGTGCAGAGTTTGCTCGCCAGCGAACCCCACGCCCTTGTACAGCAAAAACGCCTGCTCAACGCCTGGGAACAAGTGGCCATGGGCAACTCCATCCCTGCCAGCATCGAAGCATTTGGCGCCGCCTTCGACACAGGTGAACCGGCCCGTGCCATGCATGCGTTTTTCGCACGGCCCCGCGCCTGATTTATACGCCCTCCATGGGAGAAAGAGCCTTGTCCATACCTGACGTTATCCATCACAGCGTGCACCGCTCCATACTACTGCTCACTCTTGATCATCCACCAGTCAATGCCATCAATGCCCGGATGCGCAGCGCACTGATGGCCGCTTTGCATGAGGCGCAGGCTGATCCGACGATCAAGGCCGTACTGATTACAGGCCAAGGGCGCAACTTTATCGCCGGTGCCGATATCCGCGAGTTCGGCCTCCCGCCGCAGGCACCGTCCCTGCCGGATGTCTGCGCGCAAATTGAGGCATGCGCGAAAATGGTGGTCGTCATCCTTCACGGCGCGACCTTGGGCGGCGGTCTGGAACTTGCCCTGTCGGCGCATTATCGGTTAGCCATCCCTGACACTCAGTTGGGGTTTCCCGAAGTCAAGCTGGGCCTTCTCCCAGGCGCTGGCGGCACACAGCGACTGCCGCGATTGGTAGGCGTGCAGGCTGCGCTTTCATTGATGCTCGACGGTCACTCGATAACGGCTGCCGAGGCGCTGGCGATTGGCTTGATCGACCATATGGTCGAAAGTGGGGACTTGCTAGAGCAAGGCCTGCTGTATACGGAACAGTTGCTTAAGCGCGGCGCAGCACTAAGACGCGCGCGGGATACATGCGTCTTGAAGGACACCAAGGCGTGCCAAAAAGCCATCGACTTGGCCAATGTGGAACTGTCCGAGGAGCGGCACACAAAAGGGTTATTTTCTCCGGCAAAAATAATCCAAGCGGTCGAGGCCGCGGTGCACCAACCTTTCGACGAGGGGCTGGCCCTGGAGCGCGCATTGTTTTTGCAATGCATGAACAGCCCGCAACGCGCCGGGTTGGTTCACGCTTTTATGGCTGAACGAGAGGTGAGTAAGGTGCCCGGGTTGTCCTTGACTCGGCAAAGGCCGGTATCCAGCGTCGGGGTCGTCGGAGGTGGAACCATGGGCGCCGGCATCGCGCTGGCAGCTCTTAATGCCGGTATACCTGTGATGATGATTGAACGTGATGAACAGTCTCTGGCACGTGGGCGAGCGCATATTGAGAACATTTACGACGATAACCTGCGCAAAGGCCGAATCAGCGCCGAGGAACACACCCGGCGCTTGTCGCTCTGGCAAGGCAGTACTCATTATGGCGCGCTGTCCGATGTCGATATGGTGATAGAGGCCGTTTTTGAAGACATGCAGGTCAAAAAAGCGGTGTTTTCGGAGCTGGATCGCGTGTGTAAACCGGGCGCGGTGCTCGCGACCAACACCTCTTATCTGGATATCGACGAGATTGCTCGCAGCACCTCAAGACCAGAGGACGTGCTCGGACTGCATTTCTTTTCACCCGCACATCTGATGAAGTTACTGGAAGTTGTGGTGCCCCCCAAGGCCAGTCCTGAGGTATTGGCGACTGCCTTCGCCTTCGCCAAGCGCTTAGACAAGGTGGCGGTATGGGCAGGTGTCTGTGACGGTTTTATCGGCAACAGAATACTGGCGACCTGTCGCGCCGCCGCAGACCTCATGATGCAGGATGGTGCATCACCTTATGACATTGACGCGGCCGTTCAGGGTTTCGGTTTTGCAATGGGTCCCTACCAAGTCATGGACCTTGCTGGAGGAGATATCGCTTGGGCCGCACGCAAGCGTCGGGCAGCTTTACGTGACCCGCTCGTCCGTTATGTACATATACCTGATGTACTTTGCGGGCTTGGCTGGTTTGGTCGAAAGACCGGCCGTGGCTATTATACTTATGGCGACAACGCCCGTATCGGCCAGCCAGCCCCTCAAGTACTGGCATTGATCGAGGAAGAACGCGAACGGGCCGGCACCCGGCGAAGGGCCTTTTCTGCCGAGCAGATTATTCGTCGTTATATGGCTGCGATGATCAATGAAGGTGCTAATGTAATTGCCGATGGCATCGCCTTACGCCCTCTGGATGTAGACGTTACGTTGATCGCTGGATACAGCTTCCCACGGTACCGCGGCGGCCCCATGCATTATGCCGACCGTATAGGACTGACACGGATTCTTGCCGATATCCAGGGGTTTGCCGCAGAAGATCCGCACTTCTGGAAACCTAGCGCACTGTTAATCGACCTTGTAAGGCGAGGGGCCGATTTTGCCAGCCTTAATCATGTGGATCGTGCCAGGTAGGCATGCCCGGATGCCTGCACCATCGCCCCTGATCGGAAAGGCCGGGGCGTTCGGCTGAACGTGTCTGATGGGTCATTGAATACGCTGTGCCTCTTCATTCAGAGCGCCTGATCTCGCTCCATGAAAAATCAGTGCCTTACAAAGGCCCGCTCGATGCGCGCCTCAAGGACACACTCGGTTTCGGAATAGCACGCGTGGACGGCAGCTCGCACCTGCTGCGCTATGCTCGAACGGCCAATGAGACGAGCGGATTGGCCTATGACAACGCGGGCTACGTGCAGGAGCAACTCAGCATGTACGTCGCCGAACACAACTACCGCGTGCAAGCGACGCGCTGGTTGAGTGCGATGCCGAGACTGTAATCCATCGGGCATTCGGATGGCCGCGGCAAGTGTCAAATCCGCTGGTATTTGCCATGCAGGTACAAACGTTTGTCTAAACTTGAACAGGACGCCGCCAACCGCGCCCTGGCGATCAGGTGAAGTCGGCAGCCGCCTAGTCGTGGCTTTGCCCGGCCCGTGGATTCCACTGAAAACCCGCTCAAGCAAAAACCCTGGTTTGAGGCGATGATCGTCGACACACACACTGCGTTTCGACCAGCCCGAACTCGCCATCGATGCGGCGCGGCGGGGTCAGGGAGTGGTGCTGACCAGTCCCTGGCTGGTCGAAGAGGCCGTGGAGCAAGGGCAACTAGAGCAGGTGTTCGAAGCAACCCTGTCCGTCGGCAAGGGTTACTATCTGGTTCATCGCGCTAGCGCGCCCTTGCGTGCACCCGTCGAGCAACTCCGGCAGTGGTTATTGCAATCGGCACTTAGTTGCTCGCCTCACGTGTAGCCCGGACCAACCCATCCAACCAGTCCTGATGGCCATTGATCATCGGGTTGGGCCGAGCCAGGGCCAGTTCTACTGCCGGCTTACCCTTCTGGGTTTCCTGGGTGAGGATGCGCACGCGTCCCTGCGACAGGTCCTCGATCAGCCACGCATGGTGCACATCGAGGCGGGTATCACCCTCGCCCGCCCAACCGTGCCAGGCAATCCGAGCCGGTTGGCCATCAGCCGGCGGTACAAACTCAGTGCACTGCGCTTCGACCGGGAACCCGAAGGTCTCAAAGTAGAAGCGCATACCGTCTTGCAACTCAGGACCCGGGCCGTCATGCAGGCGCACATTCGCCGAGTTGGCGTAGTAGCTCGGCCATTGCGACGCATGGCTCAACAACGGCCAGATATCCGCGGCGGCGAGGCCGGCGACGATGATTTCATTGGAGACAAAATTCTCGGTGAAGCCTGGCAGGTAGCCTTGCGGCCAGATGATCTCGTTCATGCTCAGCACTCAGTGGTAATGGACTGGCGCCATGGTCGGTGCTAGCGTGAAATAACACCAATCGTCATCTTTTATGCAGAGCATCATGAATCCTGATATCAGGCACCTCGACCTCAACCTGCTCAAAGCCCTCGATGCCTTGCTGGATGAGCGCAGCGTCACCCGCGCCGCCGAGCGCTTGTCGCTGACCCAGCCCGCGGTCAGCGGCATGCTCACTCGTTTGCGCGACAGTTTCGGCGACCCATTGTTCGTGCGTGCGCAACGCGGCATGGTGCCGACCCTGCGGGCGGAACAACTGGCTGGGCCGGTCAAGCAGTTGCTCGGTAGCGTCGAGCAGATGCTGCAACCCCAGGCATTTGACCCGCTCACGGCGACGATGACGGTTGCGCTGGCGTCCACCGACTACGCGTTGCGGGCGATGGTGGTGCCTTTCCTGAGCGCCCTGCGCGTACAGGCGCCGAATATCCGCATCGCCGTGCAACCCGTCGACCCGCAACAGCTGCCTGGCCAGTTGGACAGTGGGGCCATCGACTTGGCGCTGGTGACACCCGACAGCACCCCGCCCGGCC
>NZ_UTBG01000111.1 GCF_900580675.1 Pseudomonas viridiflava | reverse complement strand
TCTTGACGACCATAGAGCATTGGAACCACCTGATCCCATCCCGAACTCAGTAGTGAAACGATGCATCGCCGATGGTAGTGTGGGGTTTCCCCATGTGAGAGTAGGTCATCGTCAAGATTAAATTCCAAAACCCCTGTTTGCTAACGCAAACAGGGGTTTTGTTTTGGGCGCTTGGAAAGTGCGGAGAGGCTCATTGCGGTGGCCTTCGTTACTAAAGCCCTACCTTTCTATGCAATGACCCTGCGCATAGCTATCATGCGGGCCTCATTGTGAGGCGATACTTGCATGCTGACGTTGTTAGAACTTCTGAAAGATGGCCGATTCCACTCCGGAGAAGCACTTGGCGCCGCCTTGGGCGTTAGTCGTAGTGCTGTCTGGAAGCAGCTCCAGCACCTTGAGGCCGAATTGAATCTGCCGATCCATAAGGTGCGGGGCAAGGGGTATCAGTTGGCTTCGCCACTGGTATTCTTGAATGCCGAAGAAATCAGGTCGATTGCACCTTCCTTGACATGTCCTGTTCATATTTCCGACTCTATCGATTCCACCAATGCTGAAGCTTTGCGCTTGGTTGATGCTGGGAGGGCGGCTCCGTTTCTGGTACTTGCGGAGCAGCAAACAGCAGGAAGAGGTAGGCGGGGCCGAAAGTGGGTCAGCCCATTCGCCCAGAACGTCTACTACAGCTTTGTACTGCGAGTTGAGGATGGTCTTCGGCAGTTGGAGGGCCTGAGTCTTGTCGTAGGTCTGGCTGTCATGCAGGCCTTGCGAGAGTCGGGGGTGCAGGGTGCTGCCTTGAAGTGGCCAAACGACGTACTGGTGGGCCAGAGGAAAATTGCCGGGATTTTATTGGAGCTGGTAGGGGATCCTGCTGATATCTGCCACGTTGTCCTGGGAATAGGCATCAACGTGAATATGCAGAAGGCAGATGAGGTTGACCAGCTGTGGACTTCGGTCCAGCTTGAAACAGGCTCCCCTGTTGATCGTAATTCTCTGGTGGCACAACTCGGCGTACAGCTGCAGCGCTATCTGGATCGACACAGGGCGTCAGGGTTCGCGGCACTTCAGGAGGAGTGGGAGTTAAATCATGCATGGCAGGGAAGGACGGTATCCCTCATCGCAGGTGTCAACCAGGTTGACGGAATTGTGCTGGGGGTCGATCGCCAAGGCGCATTGCGTTTAAGTGTTGATGGCGTTGAGAGAGTCTACAGTGGTGGTGAGTTAAGCCTGAGGTTGCGTGATGATTCTTGAGCTCGACTGTGGGAATAGCTTTATCAAATGGCGAGTGCTGGATTCGGATCGGGCTAGCGCCTCCGCGGAAGGTGTTGTTGGTTCAGACAGTGCGCTGATCGAAAGCCTGTTTGCAGTGCCTGGCTTGTTGCTTACACGCTGCCGGCTGGTGAGTGTTCGTGCACTGGAAGAAACAAACAAGCTGGTCGACGCTCTGGTAGAGGCTTTTGGCGTTGCTGTTTCCTGCGCTGCTTCTGCGCGCGAAATGGCAGGGGTACGCAACGGCTACGAAGACTTCGAGCGTCTGGGTCTTGATCGCTGGTTGGCGATGCTGGGTGGGTTCAAACTGGCATCAGGCGCTTGTCTGGTGCTGGATTTCGGTACGGCGGCGACTGCAGATTATATTGCTGCAGATGGTGAGCACCTGGGAGGCTTCATTTGCCCAGGTATGCCGCTGATGCGAAATCAGTTGCGCACACATACGCGCAAGATTCGTTATGACGACGCCTCGGCTGAAAAAGCCATGGAGCGCCTTCAGCCGGGACGCACTACCGTAGAGGCGGTCGAACGCGGCTGTATGCTGATGCTCAGGGGGTTCGTGCTGACCCAGCTGGAGCTGGCTCGAAGCTACTGGGGTGACGACTTCAGCGTATTCCTGACCGGAGGGGATGCTGAATTGGTGGCGGATGCCGTGCCCCAGGCCCGGGTAGTGCCTGACCTGGTTTTTGTAGGGTTGGCGATGGCGTGCCCTTTATCTTGAGGTGATTATGCGTTGGCTGTTTTTGCTTTTAGTTGTCCTCAACGCCTTTTATTACATATGGCATCAGCAAGAGGCGCCGCTGCGTGCCAAAGATGTCACTCCATTGAGTCTCTATCGCGGGTCGCAGCAGGATATCCGCCTGCTGAGTGAATCCGCTGATGCTGTAGTGCGCAAAGATCGAGCAAAAGCACCTGATTCGCCAAATACCTGCCTGTACATCGGTGGGTTTGCGGATCAGCGCCAAGCGCAGTCTGTCGAGCAACGCCTCATGAGCCTGGATATAAAGGCCAGGGTTCAACTGCTGAATACGGCCGAGGCATCAGGTTACTGGCTACGAGTAGCCCCTGAAAGCCGGCGCTTGGCTGATGATCTGCCGTTTGAAAACCTTGCTAAGGAATTCAATGAGTTAAAACATAAAATAATGTTGTGCGAAGGCGTTGCAACTCTCGAATAGTTTGCATAGAATGGCGCCCGCTTCGCAGTGAAGACCTTTAAGGCCTTTGGTGTGAAGCGAGGTCAACGCAGCTAACCTCATATTTTTAAATGAGAAAATGCTTGACAGAAGGCCGGCGTGATGTAGAATGCCGGCTCGCTTAGGAGGGGTTCCCGAGCGGCCAAAGGGATCAGACTGTAAATCTGACGTCTACGACTTCGAAGGTTCGAATCCTTCCCCCTCCACCATTTTAGCGTGAGCTGCAAGCTCCGCGGGTATAGTTTAGTGGTAGAACCTCAGCCTTCCAAGCTGATGATGCGGGTTCGATTCCCGCTACCCGCTCCAAGTTTGCAGGTTGTGCACGGTGTTTTGCTCTTGTAGCTCAGTTGGTAGAGCACACCCTTGGTAAGGGTGAGGTCAGCGGTTCAAATCCGCTCAAGAGCTCCATATAACAAGGCAGATATGAAAATATCTGCCTTTGTTTTAACAGCTGCCTCGGCTTGATAGGTTTGAAACTGGCTTATCGGTCAGATGATTTCAGGTCTAGTGGGGTTGGTTGTTGTAAAGTCTTTTTCAGGCCTGCATAATGGTCGGCCTGATTTTGTTTTAGGTCAGTAGCTCAATTGGCAGAGCGACGGTCTCCAAAACCGTAGGTTGGGGGTTCGATTCCCTCCTGACCTGCCAGATTCACGTGGTGTGTCTGGCTTTCTTTTCACAGGATCTTCATAGATGACTCCTAAGGCTGAAGCTCAAAGCTCTCGTTTCGATCTCGTCAAGTGGCTCGCTGTAGTCGCATTGGTGGTCGTAGGCGTTGTTGGCAATCAGTACTACTCTGCTTCGCCGATCCTGTACCGCGTTCTCGCTTTGCTCGCCCTTGCTGCTGTAGCTGCCTTTGTAGGCCTGCAGACTGCCAAAGGCAAGTCTTTCGCGGTCCTGGTAAAGGAAGCTCGCACCGAAATTCGTAAAGTCGTTTGGCCGACTCGCCAAGAAACCACGCAGACCACGTTGATTGTTGTGGCTGTTGTTCTGGTTATGGCGTTGCTGTTGTGGGGGCTTGATTCCCTGCTCGGCTGGCTTGTTTCCTTGATTGTTGGCTAAGGGTGTCCCGTGGCTAAGCGTTGGTACGTTGTGCATGCTTACTCGGGTTACGAGAAGCATGTTATGCGCTCTTTGCTGGAGCGCGTAAAGCTGGCAGGCATGGAAGATGGCTTCGGCGAAATTCTGGTTCCCACTGAAGAAGTGGTTGAAATGCGGAATGGCCAGAAGCGTAAGAGTGAACGCAAGTTCTTCCCTGGCTATGTGCTGGTACAGATGGACATGAACGAAGGTACTTGGCACTTGGTCAAGGACACTCCTCGCGTCATGGGTTTCATCGGCGGTACCGCTGATAAGCCTGCTCCGATCACTGACAAAGAGGCAGAAGCAATTCTGCGTCGTGTTGCTGACGGTAGCGACAAGCCTAAGCCGAAGACGTTGTTCGAGCCGGGTGAGGTTGTTCGTGTCACAGATGGTCCGTTCGCTGATTTCAACGGCACCGTCGAAGAAGTTAACTACGAAAAGAGCCGGATCCAAGTGGCAGTGCTCATTTTCGGTCGCTCTACTCCGGTAGAGTTGGAGTTCAGCCAGGTCGAGAAGGTCTAGCTGAGCAAGCATCCCAACCCCGCAGCCTTAGGCTGTGGGGTTTTGTCGTCACTGGGATAAACGCGCAAGTAACCGGGGAGCCTTTCGAGGCGTTCGAACCCGTAATTGGAGTGCCTCATGGCCAAGAAGATTACCGCTTACATCAAGCTGCAAGTGAAGGCCGCTCAGGCCAACCCTAGCCCACCCGTCGGTCCAGCTCTGGGTCAGCACGGCGTGAACATCATGGAATTCTGCAAGGCCTTCAACGCCCGTACTCAGGGTCTTGAGCCAGGTCTGCCGACTCCAGTGATCATCACTGTATACAGCGACCGTAGCTTTACTTTCGAAACCAAGTCGACCCCGGCTTCGGTTCTGTTGAAGAAAGCTGCTGGTCTGACTAGCGGTTCCGCTCGTCCTAACACCGTTAAAGTCGGCACTGTGACTCGTGCTCAGCTGGAAGAAATCGCGAAAACCAAAAACGCGGATCTGACTGCAGCTGATATGGATGCAGCCGTGCGTACCATCGCCGGTTCTGCTCGTAGCATGGGCCTTAACGTGGAGGGTGTGTAATGGCTAAGCTGACCAAGCGCCAAAAGGCTATCGCCGGCAAAATCGAAGCAGGCAAGGCCTACAACTTTGTAGACGCCGCTGCCCTGCTGACCGAGCTGTCGACTGTCAAGTTCAGCGAGTCCGTTGACGTTGCTGTGAACCTGGGTGTTGACCCGCGTAAATCCGACCAGGTCGTTCGTAGCGCTACTGTGCTGCCACACGGTACTGGCAAGACTGTACGTGTTGCTGTCTTCACCCAAGGCCCTGCAGCTGAAGCTGCTCTGGCCGCCGGCGCCGATCGCGTTGGCATGGACGACCTGGCTGCCGAAATGAAAGGCGGCGACTTGAACTATGACGTAGTTATTGCTTCCCCGGATGCAATGCGCGTTGTAGGTCAGTTGGGTCAGATCCTTGGTCCACGTGGTCTGATGCCTAACCCTAAAGTCGGCACCGTAACCCCAGACGTAGCTACCGCGGTTAAAAACGCCAAGGCTGGTCAGGTTCGTTATCGCACCGACAAAAACGGCATCATTCACACCTCCGTTGGCAAAGTCGGCTTTGATGCCGTCAAGCTGAAGGAAAACGTTGAAGCCCTGATCGCTGATCTGAAGCGTATCAAGCCAGCTTCCTCGAAAGGTATCTACGTCAAGCGCGTTACCCTGAGCACCACTATGGGCCCAGGTCTGGTCATCGACCAAGGCTCGCTGGACGTATAAGACACACATTGGCGCAAGCGATTGCGCCAATTGAAAAAATTGGGGTCCCTGCCTGGCGGGGGCTATCCAAGACCGTAGGCGGCGAAAGTCTTAAACCACAAGCCTACGCAGATGGTGCTCCCGGTTCCTTACCGAATCAGACACCAAAACGACATCCGGCTTCGGCCAGATGAAACGGTAACAAGCAGGAGTTTAACCCGTGGCAATTAATCTCGAAGACAAGAAGGCCATCGTCGCTGAAGTCAACGAGGCTGCCAAAGCTGCTCTGTCCGCTGTCGTGGCTGATGCCCGTGGTGTGACAGTAAGCGCTATGACCGGACTCCGTAAAGAGGCTCGTGAAGCTGGCGTATACGTACGTGTTGTACGTAATACCCTGCTCAAGCGCGCTGTTGCTGACACTGAATACAGTGTCCTCAACGACGTGTTCACCGGCCCGACCCTGATTGCGTTCTCCAAAGATCACCCGGGCGCTGCTGCTCGTTTGTTCAAGGAATTCGCCAAGGGTCAGGATAAGTTCGAGATCAAGGCAGCTGCGTTCGAGGGCAAGTTCCTCGCAGCTAACCAAATCGACGTACTGGCAACACTGCCGACCCGTAACGAAGCTATTTCTCAGCTGATGAGCGTGATTCAAGGCGCTACCAGCAAGTTGGCTCGTACTCTGGCCGCAGTTCGCGAGCAAAAAGAAGCTGCAGCAGCCTAAGGCTGAGCAACCTCTCTCGCGTTTTTTTGTTTATTTCGATGGCCGCGTAGGCCGTCCCCCAATTCAGGAAATACAGCAATGTCTATCTCCCAAGACGATATCCTCAACGCCGTAGCTGAAATGTCGGTTCTGCAGGTTGTTGAGCTGATCAAAGCTTTCGAAGAAAAATTCGGCGTTTCCGCTGCCGCTGCTTCCGCTGGCCCAGCTGTTGCTGCTGTTGCTGCTGAAGAGCAAACCGAATTCAACGTCATGCTGCTGGAAGCTGGCGAGAAGAAAGTAAACGTGATCAAGGCAGTACGTGAACTGACCGGTCTGGGCCTGAAAGAAGCCAAGGCTGTAGTTGACGGCGCTCCTGCCCAGGTTCTGGAAGCAGTGTCGAAAGACGCAGCTGACAAAGCCAAAGCTACTCTGGAAGAAGCAGGCGCTAAAGTCGAGCTGAAGTAAGCATCGACTTTGCGTCTCCAGCCCAAGCGTTAAGCTGAAGGCTGATGGCTGGTGGCTCTTGCCACCGGCCTTTTTCCGTTCTTGGCTGTCGACTCGGTCGCCGCCATTAACGCGCTGTAGCCACCCGAAGCGGTGGTGCAAACCATGGGGTTTGCAAGATTTTCTGGCTGCTCCCGTCGGAGGGGCCAAACAAGCAGGTGACCAAGCTGGGGAACGCTGATGGCTTACTCATATACTGAGAAAAAACGTATCCGCAAGGACTTTAGCAAGTTGCCGGACGTCATGGATGTCCCGTACCTTCTGGCTATCCAGCTGGATTCGTATCGTGAATTCTTGCAGGCGGGAGCGACCAAAGATCAGTTCCGCGACGTGGGCCTGCATGCGGCCTTCAAATCCGTTTTCCCGATCATCAGCTACTCCGGCAATGCTGCGCTGGAGTACGTCGGTTATCGCCTGGGCGAACCGGCATTTGATGTCAAAGAATGCGTGTTGCGCGGTGTTACGTACGCCGTACCTTTGCGGGTAAAAGTCCGTCTGATCATTTTCGACAAAGAGTCGTCGAACAAGGCGATCAAGGACATCAAAGAGCAAGAAGTCTACATGGGTGAAATTCCCCTGATGACTGAGAACGGTACCTTCGTTATCAACGGTACCGAGCGCGTTATCGTTTCCCAGCTGCACCGTTCCCCGGGCGTGTTCTTTGACCACGACCGCGGCAAGACGCACAGCTCCGGTAAGCTCCTGTACTCCGCGCGGATCATTCCGTACCGCGGTTCGTGGTTGGACTTCGAGTTTGACCCGAAAGACTGCGTGTTCGTGCGTATCGACCGTCGTCGCAAGCTGCCGGCCTCGGTACTGCTGCGCGCGCTCGGCTATACCACCGAGCAGGTGCTGGACGCGTTCTACACCACCAACGTTTTCAGCCTGAAGGATGAAACCCTCAGCCTGGAGCTGATCGCATCGCGTCTGCGTGGTGAGATTGCTGTCCTGGATATCCAGGATGAGAACGGCAAGGTAATCGTTGAGGCTGGCCGTCGTATTACTGCGCGCCACATCAACCAGATCGAAAAAGCCGGTATCAAGTCGCTGGAAGTGCCTCTGGACTACGTCCTGGGTCGCACGACCGCCAAGGTCATCGTTCACCCGGCCACTGGCGAAATCCTGGCTGAGTGCAACACCGAGCTGAACACCGAGATCCTGGCAAAAATCGCCAAGGCCCAGGTTGTTCGCATCGAGACCCTGTACACCAACGATATCGACTGCGGTCCGTTCGTCTCCGACACGCTGAAGATCGACTCCACCAGCAACCAATTGGAAGCCCTGGTCGAGATCTATCGCATGATGCGTCCTGGCGAGCCACCAACCAAAGACGCTGCCGAAACCCTGTTCAACAACCTGTTCTTCAGCCCTGAGCGCTATGACCTGTCTGCGGTCGGCCGGATGAAGTTCAACCGTCGTATCGGTCGTACCGAGATCGAAGGTTCGGGCGTGCTGTGCAAGGAAGACATCGTCGCGGTACTGAAGACCCTGGTCGACATCCGTAACGGTAAAGGCATCGTCGATGACATCGACCACTTGGGTAACCGTCGTGTTCGCTGCGTAGGCGAAATGGCCGAGAACCAGTTCCGCGTTGGCCTGGTACGTGTTGAGCGTGCGGTCAAAGAGCGTCTGTCGATGGCGGAAAGCGAAGGCCTGATGCCGCAAGACCTGATCAACGCCAAGCCAGTGGCTGCGGCGGTGAAAGAGTTCTTCGGTTCCAGCCAGCTCTCGCAGTTCATGGACCAGAACAACCCGCTCTCCGAGATCACCCACAAGCGCCGTGTTTCCGCACTGGGCCCGGGCGGTCTGACGCGTGAGCGTGCCGGCTTTGAAGTTCGTGACGTACACCCGACGCACTACGGTCGTGTTTGCCCGATCGAAACGCCGGAAGGTCCGAACATCGGTCTGATCAACTCCCTGGCTGCCTATGCGCGCACCAACCAGTATGGCTTCCTCGAGAGCCCGTACCGTGTGGTGAAAGACGCTCTGGTCACCGACGAGATCGTGTTCCTGTCCGCCATCGAAGAAGCTGATCACGTGATCGCCCAGGCTTCGGCCACGATGAACGACAAGAAAGTCCTGATCGACGAGCTGGTAGCTGTTCGTCACTTGAACGAGTTCACCGTCAAGGCGCCGGAAGACGTCACCTTGATGGACGTTTCGCCGAAGCAGGTAGTTTCGGTTGCAGCGTCGCTGATCCCGTTCCTGGAACACGATGACGCCAACCGTGCGTTGATGGGTTCCAACATGCAGCGTCAAGCTGTACCAACCCTGCGCGCCGACAAGCCGCTGGTAGGTACCGGCATGGAGCGTAACGTAGCCCGTGACTCCGGCGTTTGCGTCGTGGCTCGTCGTGGCGGCGTGATCGACTCCGTTGATGCCAGCCGTATCGTGGTTCGTGTTGCCGATGACGAAGTTGAAACTGGCGAAGCCGGTGTCGACATCTACAACCTGACCAAATACACCCGCTCGAACCAGAACACCTGCATCAACCAGCGTCCGCTGGTAAGCAAGGGTGATCGCGTTCAGCGTAGCGACATCATGGCCGACGGCCCGTCCACCGATATGGGTGAGCTGGCACTGGGTCAGAACATGCGCATCGCGTTCATGGCATGGAACGGCTTCAACTTCGAAGACTCCATCTGTCTGTCCGAGCGTGTTGTTCAAGAAGACCGCTTCACCACGATCCACATTCAGGAACTGACCTGTGTGGCACGTGACACCAAGCTTGGGCCAGAGGAAATCACTGCAGACATCCCGAACGTGGGTGAAGCTGCACTGAACAAGCTGGACGAAGCCGGTATCGTTTATGTAGGTGCTGAAGTTGGCGCAGGCGACATCCTGGTCGGTAAGGTCACTCCGAAAGGCGAGACCCAACTGACTCCGGAAGAGAAGCTGCTGCGTGCCATCTTCGGTGAAAAAGCCAGCGACGTTAAAGACACTTCCCTGCGTGTACCTACCGGTACCAAGGGCACTGTCATCGACGTACAGGTCTTCACCCGTGATGGCGTTGAGCGTGATGCTCGTGCGCTGTCCATCGAGAAGACCCAACTCGACGAGATCCGCAAGGACCTGAACGAAGAGTTCCGTATCGTTGAAGGCGCGACCTTCGAACGTCTGCGTTCCGCTCTGGTAGGCCACAAGGCCGAAGGTGGCGCAGGCCTGAAGAAAGGTCAGGACATCACCGACGAAGTCCTCGACGGTCTTGAGCACGGCCAGTGGTTCAAACTGCGCATGGCTGAAGATGCTCTGAACGAGCAGCTCGAGAAGGCCCAGGCCTACATCGTTGATCGCCGCCGTCTGCTGGACGACAAGTTCGAAGACAAGAAGCGCAAACTGCAGCAGGGCGATGACCTGGCTCCAGGCGTGCTGAAAATCGTCAAGGTTTACCTGGCAATCCGTCGCCGCATCCAGCCGGGCGACAAGATGGCCGGTCGTCACGGTAACAAAGGTGTGGTCTCCGTGATCATGCCGGTTGAAGACATGCCGCACGATGCCAATGGCACCCCGGTCGACGTCGTCCTCAACCCGTTGGGCGTACCTTCGCGTATGAACGTTGGTCAGATCCTTGAAACCCACCTGGGCCTCGCGGCCAAAGGTCTGGGCGAGAAGATCAACCGTATGATCGAAGAGCAGCGCAAGGTCGCAGACCTGCGCAAGTTCCTGCACGAGATCTACAACGAGATCGGCGGTCGCAACGAAGAGCTGGACACCTTCTCCGACCAGGAAATCCTGGATCTGGCGAAGAACCTGCGTGGCGGCGTTCCAATGGCTACCCCGGTGTTCGACGGTGCCAAGGAAAGCGAAATCAAGGCCATGCTGAAACTGGCAGACCTGCCGGAAAGCGGCCAGATGCAGCTGTTCGACGGCCGTACCGGCAACAAGTTTGAGCGCCCGGTTACTGTTGGCTACATGTACATGCTGAAGCTGAACCACTTGGTAGACGATAAGATGCACGCTCGTTCTACCGGTTCGTACAGCCTGGTTACCCAGCAGCCGCTGGGTGGTAAGGCTCAGTTCGGTGGTCAGCGTTTCGGGGAGATGGAGGTCTGGGCACTGGAAGCATACGGTGCTGCTTACACTCTGCAAGAAATGCTCACAGTGAAGTCGGACGATGTGAACGGTCGGACCAAGATGTACAAAAACATCGTGGACGGCGATCACCGTATGGAGCCGGGCATGCCCGAGTCTTTCAACGTGTTGATCAAAGAAATTCGTTCCCTCGGCATCGATATCGATCTGGAAACCGAATAACACGTGACGCGAATCGAGAGCGGGGCCGTTAGCCCGCTCTCTGCTCCGCCAGGAGGAAAGGCCTTGAAAGACCTACTGAATTTGCTGAAAAACCAGGGTCAAGTCGAAGAGTTCGACGCCATCCGTATTGGGTTGGCATCGCCTGAGATGATCCGTTCGTGGTCGTTCGGTGAAGTTAAAAAGCCGGAAACCATTAACTACCGTACGTTCAAACCTGAACGTGACGGCCTGTTCTGCGCCAAGATCTTTGGCCCGGTAAAGGATTACGAGTGCCTGTGCGGTAAGTACAAGCGCTTGAAGCACCGTGGTGTGATCTGCGAGAAGTGCGGCGTTGAAGTCGCGCTGGCCAAGGTTCGTCGTGAGCGCATGGCGCACATCGAGCTGGCTTCGCCGGTTGCCCACATCTGGTTCCTGAAATCGCTGCCGTCCCGCATCGGCTTGCTGATGGACATGACCCTGCGTGATATCGAACGCGTTCTCTACTTCGAGAGCTATGTCGTTATCGACCCAGGCATGACCACCCTTGAAAAAGGTCAGCTGCTGAACGACGAGCAGTACTTCGAAGCGCTGGAAGAGTTCGGCGACGATTTCGATGCCCGCATGGGTGCCGAAGCTGTCCGCGAGCTGCTGCACGCTATCGACCTGGAACACGAGATTGGCCGTCTGCGTGAAGAAATTCCGCAAACCAACTCCGAAACCAAGATCAAGAAGCTGTCCAAGCGTCTGAAGTTGATGGAAGCCTTCCAGGGTTCCGGCAACTTGCCAGAGTGGATGGTGCTGACCGTTCTGCCGGTTCTGCCGCCAGACCTGCGTCCGCTGGTACCGTTGGACGGTGGTCGTTTCGCGACGTCCGACCTCAACGACCTGTACCGCCGCGTGATCAACCGTAACAACCGCTTGAAGCGCCTGCTTGATCTGTCCGCACCGGACATCATCGTGCGCAACGAAAAGCGTATGTTGCAGGAAGCTGTCGATGCACTGCTCGACAACGGTCGTCGTGGCCGCGCTATCACGGGTTCGAACAAGCGTCCTCTGAAATCCTTGGCTGACATGATCAAGGGTAAGCAAGGTCGTTTCCGTCAGAACTTGCTCGGTAAGCGTGTTGACTACTCCGGTCGTTCGGTAATTACCGTAGGCCCGACCCTGCGTCTGCACCAGTGCGGTCTGCCTAAGAAGATGGCACTCGAGCTGTTCAAGCCGTTCATCTTCGGCAAGCTGGAAATGCGCGGTCTCGCGACCACCATCAAAGCGGCCAAGAAAATGGTCGAGCGCGAACTGCCAGAGGTTTGGGACGTTCTCGCTGAAGTGATTCGCGAACACCCGGTTCTCCTCAACCGTGCACCGACCCTTCACCGTCTGGGTATCCAGGCGTTTGAACCGGTACTGATCGAAGGTAAGGCTATCCAGCTGCACCCTCTGGTCTGTGCTGCGTACAACGCCGACTTCGACGGCGACCAAATGGCCGTGCACGTACCGCTGACACTGGAAGCCCAGTTGGAAGCGCGTGCGTTGATGATGTCGACCAACAACATTCTGTCGCCAGCCAACGGTGAGCCAATCATCGTTCCGTCGCAGGACGTTGTATTGGGTCTGTACTACATGACTCGTGAAGCGATCAACGCCAAAGGCGAAGGTCGTGTGTTCGCGGATCTGCAGGAAGTTGACCGTGTGTTCCGTGCCGGCGAAGCCGCATTGCATGCCAAGGTCAAAGTGCGTATCCACGAAACCGTCAACGACCGTGACGGCGGCAGCGTGAGCAACGTTCGTATTGTCGACACCACTGTCGGCCGTGCCTTGTTGTACCAGGTTGTGCCAAAAGGTCTGTCGTACGATGTCGTCAACCTGCCAATGAAGAAAAAGGCGATCTCCAAGCTGATCAACCAGTGCTACCGCGTGGTTGGTTTGAAAGAGACCGTGATCTTCGCTGACCAGTTGATGTACACCGGTTTTGCTTATTCGACCATTTCCGGCGTTTCCATCGGTGTTAACGACTTCGTTATCCCGGATGAAAAAGCTCAGATCATCAGTGCTGCTACCGATGAAGTGAAAGAAATCGAAAGTCAGTACGCCTCCGGCCTGGTAACTCAGGGCGAGAAGTACAACAAAGTGATCGACCTTTGGTCCAAGGCCAACGACGAAGTGTCGAAGGCGATGATGGCTAACCTCTCGAAAGAGAAGGTTATCGACCGTCATGGTGTAGAAGTCGATCAAGAGTCGTTCAACTCGATGTACATGATGGCCGACTCGGGCGCACGGGGTTCTGCTGCGCAGATCCGTCAGCTCGCCGGTATGCGTGGCCTGATGGCCAAGCCGGACGGTTCCATCATCGAAACGCCGATTACTGCGAACTTCCGTGAAGGTTTGAGCGTACTTCAGTACTTCATCTCCACTCACGGTGCTCGTAAAGGTCTGGCGGATACCGCGTTGAAAACCGCTAACTCCGGTTACCTGACTCGTCGTCTGGTAGACGTTGCGCAAGACTTGGTTGTGACTGAAGTTGACTGCGGTACCGAACACGGTCTGCTGATGACTCCGCACATCGAAGGCGGCGACGTTGTAGAGCCGTTGGGTGAGCGCGTACTGGGTCGAGTAATCGCCCGTGACGTATTCAAGCCAGGTACCGAGGAAATTATCGTTCCTGCCGGCACCCTGGTAGACGAGAAGTGGGTCGAGTTCATCGAACTCAACAGTATCGACGAAGTGATTGTTCGCTCGCCGATCAGCTGCGAAACCCGCTACGGCATTTGTGCCAAGTGCTACGGCCGTGACTTGGCTCGTGGTCACCAGGTGAACATCGGTGAAGCGGTCGGCGTTATCGCTGCCCAGTCCATCGGTGAGCCGGGTACCCAGCTGACCATGCGTACGTTCCACATCGGTGGTGCGGCAAGCCGGACCTCTGCAGCCGACAGCGTTCAGGTGAAGAATGGCGGTACCGTCCGTCTGCACAACCTGAAGCACGTTGAGCGAGTGGATGGCTGCTTGGTTGCTGTGTCCCGTTCCGGTGAGCTGGCAATCGCTGATGACTACGGTCGTGAACGTGAGCGTTACAAGCTGCCGTACGGTGCTGTGATTTCGGTTAAAGAGGGTGACAAGGTCGACGCTGGCGCAATCGTGGCCAAGTGGGATCCGCACACTCACCCAATCGTTACCGAAATGAAAGGTACCGTGACCTACGTGGGCATGGAAGAAGGCATCACGATCAAGCGTCAGACTGACGAATTGACCGGTATGACCAACATTGAAGTACTCGACGCTAAAGATCGTCCAGCTGCCGGTAAAGACATCCGTCCTGCCGTTAAGATGGTCGATGACAACGGCAAGGACTTGTTGCTGCCAGGCACTGACGTAATCGCTCAGTACTTCCTGCCAGCCAACGCCCTGGTCGGTGTAGCGGATGGTGCGAAGATCGCGATCGGTGATGTTATCGCGCGTATCCCGCAAGAAACTTCGAAGACCCGTGACATCACCGGTGGTCTGCCGCGTGTTGCCGACTTGTTCGAAGCGCGTCGTCCGAAAGAAGCGTCGATTCTGGCTGAAGTCAGCGGCACCATCGCGTTCGGTAAAGAAACCAAAGGCAAGCGCCGTCTGGTCATTACCCCGAACGACGGTAGCGATCCGTACGAAGAGCTGATTCCGAAGTGGCGTCACCTGAACGTCTTCGAAGGCGAACAGGTAAACCGCGGCGAAGTTATCTCCGACGGCCCGAGCGATCCACACGACATCCTGCGTCTGCTGGGTGTGAGTGCGTTGGCCAAGTACATCGTTAACGAGATCCAGGACGTTTACCGTCTGCAGGGCGTGAAGATCAACGATAAGCACATCGAGACCATCCTGCGTCAGATGCTGCGTAAAGTTGAAATCGCTGAATCCGGCGATTCGAGTTTCATCAAGGGCGACCAGATGGAACTGACTCACGTACTGGTAGAGAACGAGCGTCTGGCTGGCGACGAGAAATTCGTCTCCAAGTTCACTCGTGTGTTGCTGGGTATCACCAAGGCGTCGTTGTCCACTGAGTCGTTCATCTCGGCGGCCTCCTTCCAGGAGACCACTCGTGTACTGACCGAAGCAGCGGTTACCGGCAAGCGCGACTACCTGCGCGGCCTGAAAGAAAACGTGGTCGTGGGTCGTCTGATCCCGGCAGGTACCGGTTTGGCTTACCACAGCGAGCGCAAGCGCCGCCGTGATGCTGACAAGCCGCTGCGCGTAAGCGCCAGTGAAGTGGAAGCTGCACTGACCGAAGCGCTGAACTCAAGCGGTAACTGAGTTCTGCGTTAAATAAGTCTGGGCCCTGGCAGCCCCATTCGTCGGATCAAGGCAGTTTTGCCCCGGTTCGATGAGAGGGGAGGTCGGGGCCTTGCCTTGACTGGGGGCGAGATCCTCTTTAGACTCTTGTACCCCTAAATTTGGCGGGAATTCGTTCCTGCCATTTTGCTTTTCTTGCAAGACAATAGCGTCGCAAGACAACAGTGGAGCTAGTAGATGGCAACTATCAACCAGCTGGTACGTCAGCCGCGTAAGCGTATCGTCGAGAAATCCGACGTACCTGCGCTGCAGAACTGCCCGCAACGTCGTGGCGTATGCACTCGCGTGTATACCACTACGCCGAAAAAACCTAACTCGGCACTGCGTAAAGTATGCCGTGTGCGCCTGACCAACGGTTTCGAGGTTTCCTCGTACATCGGCGGTGAAGGCCACAACCTGCAAGAGCACAGCGTGGTACTGATCCGCGGCGGTCGTGTAAAAGACTTGCCAGGTGTTCGTTATCACACCGTACGCGGCTCCTTGGATACTTCCGGCGTTAAAGGTCGTAACCAGGGTCGTTCGAAGTACGGTACCAAGAAGCCTAAGTAGTAGCGGCTTTTTGTAAAACTGAATCATCTTATTTTCTGAGTCGATAAGAGTAAGGTCGGAGGCGTCCCGCAAGGGCACCGATTCCGAACGAACCTGAAGACCGTTTGAGGGCTTATCCATGCCAAGAAGACGCGTAGCAGCCAAGCGCGAAGTGCTTGACGATCCAAAATACGGAAGCCAAATTCTGGCCAAGTTCATGAACCACGTGATGGAAAGCGGCAAGAAAGCCGTTGCCGAGCGTATCGTTTATGGCGCGCTGGAAAAGGTTAAAGAACGCAAGAACAGCGACCCCCTGGAAATCTTCGAGAAAGCTCTCGACGCCATCGCTCCGCTGGTCGAAGTGAAGTCGCGCCGTGTAGGCGGTGCTACTTACCAGGTTCCGGTTGAAGTTCGTCCGTCCCGTCGTAACGCCCTGGCAATGCGCTGGTTGGTAGACTTCGCCCGCAAGCGTGGCGAGAAGTCTATGGCCCTGCGTTTGGCCGGCGAGCTGTTGGACGCTGCTGAAGGTAAAGGTGCTGCTGTTAAGAAGCGTGAAGACGTGCACCGTATGGCTGAAGCTAACAAAGCTTTCTCGCACTACCGCTTCTAATCTTAGCTTCACTAATTTTGCGAGGGCTTTATGGCTCGTACTACTCCGATTAGCCGCTACCGTAACATCGGTATCGTTGCTCACGTGGATGCTGGTAAAACCACCACCACCGAGCGCGTACTGTTTTACACCGGCAAAAGTCACAAGATGGGCGAGGTGCATGATGGCGCCGCGACCACAGACTGGATGGTTCAGGAGCAGGAGCGTGGTATTACCATTACTTCTGCTGCTATTACCGCCTTCTGGAAAGGTTCCGAGAAGCAGTACAAGGATGAGCACCGCTTCAACGTAATCGATACCCCGGGCCACGTAGACTTCACCATTGAAGTTGAACGTTCCCTGCGCGTACTCGACGGCGCTGTCGTTGTGTTCTGTGGTACCTCGGGTGTTGAGCCTCAGTCGGAAACCGTATGGCGTCAAGCCAACAAATACGGCGTTCCACGTCTTGTTTACGTAAACAAGATGGACCGTGCTGGTGCTAACTTCCTGCGCGTGATCGGTCAGATCAAGCAGCGCCTGGGTCACACCCCGGTGCCAATCCAGTTGGCTATCGGTTCCGAAGACAACTTCCAAGGCCAGATCGATCTGCTGACCATGGAAGCTGTTTACTGGAACGATGCTGACAAAGGTATGGTTCCTGTTCGCAAGCCTATCCCTGCTGAATTGCAGGAACTGGCTGACGAATGGCGCAACAACATGGTTGAAGCTGCGGCCGAAGCCAACGAAGAGCTGATGAACAAGTACCTCGAAGGTGAAGAACTCACCAACGTGGAAATCAAGGCCGCTCTGCGTCAGCGTACTATCGCTGGTGAAATCGTCTTGGCTGTTTGCGGTTCCTCGTTCAAGAACAAGGGCGTTCCCCTGGTTCTCGATGCTGTGATCGACTACCTGCCGGCACCAGTGGATATTCCTGCCATCAAGGGTACTGACCCGGATGACGAGACTATCGAGCTGGAGCGTCATGCAGACGACGCAGAACCGTTCTCCGCTCTGGCATTTAAAATTGCCACTGACCCATTCGTGGGTACCTTGACCTTCGTCCGCGTTTACTCGGGCGTGTTGAACTCCGGCGACGGCGTGATCAACTCGGTTAAAGGCAAGAAAGAGCGCGTGGGTCGTATGGTGCAAATGCACGCAAACGCCCGTGAAGAGATCAAGGAAGTGCGCGCTGGCGACATCGCGGCCTTGATCGGCATGAAGGACGTCACCACGGGTGAGACTTTGTGCAACGCTGACAAGCCAATCATCCTGGTTCGCATGGACTTCCCGGAGCCGGTTATTTCGGTTGCCGTAGAGCCTAAGACCAAGGATGACCAGGAAAAAATGGGTATTGCTCTGGGCAAACTTGCTCAGGAAGATCCATCTTTCCGCGTCAAAACTGATGAAGAGACTGGTCAGACGATCATCTCCGGCATGGGCGAGCTGCACCTGGACATCCTGGTTGACCGGATGCGCCGTGAGTTCAACGTCGAAGCCAACATCGGTAAGCCTCAGGTTTCCTATCGTGAGCGCATCACGAAGAACTGTGAAATCGAAGGCAAGTTCGTTCGTCAGTCCGGCGGTCGTGGTCAGTTCGGTCACTGCTGGATCCGTTTTGCTCCTGCTGACGAAGGTCAGGAAGGTCTGCAATTCGTGAACGAAGTAGTTGGTGGTGTGGTTCCTAAGGAATACATCCCGGCTATCCAGAAGGGTATCGAAGAGCAGATGAAGAACGGTGTTGTTGCCGGCTATCCGCTGATCGGCCTGAAAGCAACCGTTTTTGACGGTTCTTACCACGACGTCGACTCCAACGAGATGGCGTTTAAGGTGGCTGCTTCCATGGCAACCAAGCAACTGGCCCAGAAGGGCGGTGGTGAGTTGCTTGAGCCAATCATGGCGGTAGAAGTTGTTACACCTGAAGACTATATGGGTGATGTCATGGGCGACCTTAACCGTCGTCGCGGCATGATCTTGGGTATGGAAGACACGGTTTCCGGCAAAGTGATTCGCGCCGAGGTTCCGTTGGGTGAGATGTTCGGTTATGCGACCGACGTTCGTTCCATGTCCCAGGGGCGCGCAAGCTACTCTATGGAATTCAAAAAATACAACACAGCTCCGGCGCACATCGCTGAAACTGTATCCAAAAAACAAGGCTGATTCAGTCCTTTAGGCAAGGAGTTAATTGTCGTGGCTAAAGAAAAATTTGATCGTTCCCTACCGCACGTCAACGTTGGCACTATCGGTCACGTTGACCACGGTAAAACCACTCTGACTGCTGCTCTGACTCGCGTTTGCTCCGAAGTATTCGGTTCCGCAATCGTTGATTTCGATAAAATCGACAGCGCACCAGAAGAAAAAGCTCGTGGTATCACCATCAACACCGCGCACGTTGAATACAACTCGCTGATCCGTCACTACGCTCACGTTGACTGCCCAGGTCACGCTGACTATGTGAAGAACATGATCACCGGTGCTGCCCAGATGGACGGCGCTATTCTGGTTTGCTCGGCCGCTGATGGTCCGATGCCACAAACCCGTGAGCACATCCTGCTGTCCCGTCAGGTTGGCGTTCCGTACATCGTGGTTTACCTGAACAAGGCTGACCTGGTAGACGACGCTGAGCTGCTGGAACTGGTTGAGATGGAAGTGCGCGATCTGCTGAGCACTTACGACTTCCCAGGCGACGACACTCCGATCATCATCGGTTCTGCTCGTATGGCTCTGGAAGGCAAAGACGACAACGAAATGGGCACCACGTCCGTTCGTAAACTGGTTGAGACTCTGGACAGCTACATCCCAGATCCAGTCCGTGTTATCGACAAGCCGTTCCTGATGCCAATCGAAGATGTATTCTCGATCTCCGGTCGCGGTACTGTTGTAACTGGTCGTATCGAGCGCGGTATCGTTAAGGTTCAAGATCCACTGGAAATCGTTGGTCTGCGTGACACTACCGTCACCACCTGCACCGGTGTTGAAATGTTCCGTAAGCTGCTCGACGAAGGTCGTGCTGGCGAGAACTGCGGCGTTCTGCTGCGTGGTACCAAGCGTGACGACGTTGAGCGTGGCCAGGTTCTGGTTAAGCCAGGTTCGGTTAAGCCGCACACCAAGTTCGAAGCTGAAGTGTACGTGCTGAGCAAAGAAGAAGGCGGTCGTCACACTCCGTTCTTCAAAGGCTACCGTCCACAGTTCTACTTCCGTACTACCGACGTTACTGGTAACTGCGAACTGCCGGAAGGCGTAGAAATGGTAATGCCAGGCGACAACATCAAAATGGTTGTCACCCTGATCAAAACCATCGCTATGGAAGACGGTCTGCGTTTCGCAATCCGTGAAGGCGGCCGTACCGTTGGTGCTGGTGTTGTAGCTAAAATCATCGAGTAATTATCTCTTCTGAGATAGCTCTGATGTTTTGAAAAGGCCCCCGCTCAGCGGGGGCCTTTTTTATTGGGTTGACACCTATCAGGGCCGTCTATAGAATTGCGCCTCCTTTTAACGGGCGTATTGCGCTCGCTGGGAATAGCAGCCGGAGTCTGAAATCCAATGCAAAATCAGCAAATCCGTATCAGGTTGAAGGCTTTTGACCATCGCCTGATCGACCAATCCACCCAGGAAATCGTGGAAACCGCGAAACGTACTGGTGCTCAAGTGCGTGGTCCAATTCCACTGCCTACCCGTAAAGAGCGGTTCACCGTTCTGGTCTCCCCGCACGTCAACAAAGACGCGCGTGACCAGTACGAGATCCGTACTCATAAGCGCGTACTGGACATCGTCCAGCCAACGGATAAAACCGTTGATGCACTTATGAAGCTTGATCTGGCGGCCGGTGTGGAAGTACAGATCAGCCTCGGCTAAGACTTGGGTCTTAGTCGTGTAACGCTCTGAAATGGGCGGCCATAGCGGGTGAAAGCCCCGTACACTCATGAGGTTTACAACATGACTATTGGTGTAGTCGGTCGTAAATGCGGTATGACCCGTATTTTCACCGAAGAAGGTGTCTCCATTCCGGTCACGGTCATTGAGATCGAACCGAATCGCGTCACCCAGTTCAAAACTGAAGAGACCGATGGCTATCGTGCAGTGCAAGTCACTGTCGGCGAGCGTCGTGCTTCGCGCGTGACTGCTGCTCAAGCAGGTCACTTCGCTAAAGCAAACGTTGCAGCTGGTCGTACTGTTATGGAGTTCCGTCTTGAAGACGGCGACTACCAGGCTGGCGATCTGATCAACGCTGAAATCTTCGCCGCTGGTCAACTGGTTGATGTAACCGGTCAGTCCAAGGGTAAAGGCTTCCAGGGTACGATCAAGCGTTGGAATTTCCGTGGTCAAGACAACACTCACGGTAACTCCGTTTCCCACCGCGTCCCGGGCTCTATTGGCCAGTGCCAGACTCCTGGTCGTGTATTCAAGGGCAAAAAAATGTCCGGTCATATGGGCGCTGAGCGCGTGACCGTGCAGTCCCTCGAAGTAGTGCGCGTCGACGCTGAACGCAATCTGTTGTTGGTCAAGGGTGCTGTTCCTGGCGCTACTGGCGGCAACCTGGTTGTACGTCCAGCGGCCAAGGCTCGCGGTTAAGGGGAAGCTGACATGCAATTAAATGTAAATGACGCTCAAGCGATCGAAGTTTCCGAACTGACATTTGGCGGCGAATTCAACGAGACGCTCGTTCACCAAGCAGTCGTGGCCTATATGGCCGGCGGCCGTCAAGGTAGCAAGCAGCAAAAGACCCGTTCCGACGTTCGTGGTGGCGGTAAGCGCCCTTGGCGTCAGAAAGGTACTGGCCGTGCTCGTGCCGGTACTATCCGTAGCCCAATCTGGCGTGGCGGCGGTACCACTTTCGCAGCACGTCCACAGGATCACACTCAGAAGCTCAACAAGAAGATGTATCGCGCAGCACTGCGCTCCATCCTTGCTGAACTCGTGCGTACTGATCGTCTGGTTGTGGTTCAGGACTTCGCTGTTGATGGTCCGAAAACCAAAGATCTGTTGGGCAAGCTGAACAACATGAATCTGACCGACGTTCTGATCGTGTCTGAAGCTGTTGATCAGAACCTGTACCTGGCTGCTCGCAACCTGCCACACGTTGATGTACGTGACGTGCAAGGTTCCGATCCAGTTAGTCTGATCGCATACGACAAGGTGTTGATCACCGTGTCGGCCGTGAAGAAATTCGAGGAGCTGCTGGGATGAACCAGGAACGCGTATTTAAAGTTCTGCTTGGCCCGCACGTTTCCGAAAAGGCTACGGTTCTGGCTGACAAGAAAGGCCAGTTCGTTTTCAAGGTTGCAACTGACGCAACCAAGCTGGAAATCAAGAAGGCCGTCGAAAGCCTGTTCAGCGTGAAAGTAGAGCGTGTTACTACCCTGAATGTTCTGGGTAAAAGCAAGCGCACTGCTCGCGGTCTGGGCAAGCGTAATGACTGGAAGAAGGCAGTTATCTCCCTTCAGCCAGGCCAAGATCTCGATTTCAGCAGCAGTGCTGAGTAAGGAAGGGGTGCATCATGGCAATCGTTAAATGCAAACCGACTTCCCCTGGCCGCCGTTTTGTGGTCAAGGTGGTCAACCAGGAGCTGCATAAAGGCGCTCCTCACGCACCGCTGCTCGAGAAGAAATCGAAGACTGGTGGTCGTAACAACAATGGTCGCATTACCACTCGTCACATCGGTGGTGGCCATAAGCAGCATTATCGTCTGGTCGATTTCCGTCGCAACGACAAAGATGGCATCTCTGCCACTGTCGAGCGTATTGAATACGATCCAAACCGTACTGCTCACATCGCTCTGCTGCTGTACGCAGATGGCGAGCGTCGCTACATCATCGCCCCTAAAGGCGTGAGCGCTGGCGACCAGCTGATCGCAGGTGCTTTGGCACCGATCAAGCCGGGCAACGCTCTGCAACTGCGCAACATTCCAGTTGGTAGCACCGTACACGGCATCGAATTGAAGCCAGGTAAAGGCGCGCAAATCGCTCGTTCCGCTGGTGCTTCGGCTCAGCTGATCGCTCGTGAAGGTGTCTACGTGACCCTGCGTCTGCGTTCTGGTGAGATGCGTAAAGTACTGGCTGAATGCCGTGCGACCCTGGGCGAAGTCTCGAACTCCGAGCACAGCCTGCGTTCGCTGGGTAAAGCTGGTGCCAAACGCTGGCGTGGCGTTCGCCCAACCGTTCGTGGTGTTGCCATGAACCCGGTTGACCACCCACACGGTGGTGGTGAAGGTCGTACCTCTGGTGGTCGTCATCCGGTATCGCCATGGGGCTTCCCGACTAAGGGCGCGAAGACTCGTGGTAATAAGCGTACCGACAAAATGATCGTCCGTCGTCGCAAGTAAATAGAGGGATACGACAGTGCCACGTTCTCTGAAAAAAGGTCCTTTTATTGATCTTCACCTACTGAAGAAGATCGAAGTGGCGGCGGAAAAGAACGATCGCAAACCGGTGAAAACCTGGTCGCGTCGTTCGATGATCCTGCCACAAATGGTCGGTTTGACCATCGCTGTACACAACGGTCGCTTGCACGTCCCAGTTCTCGTGAACGAAGACATGGTCGGCCACAAACTAGGCGAGTTTGCCGGTACCCGCACTTATCGTGGGCACGTGGCAGACAAGAAAGCCAAGCGTTAAGGGGTTAGGAAATGGAAGTAGCCGCTAAGTTGTCGGGCGCTCGAATCTCCGCCCAGAAAGCCCGCTTGGTCGCCGACCAGATCCGCGGGAAGAAGGTGGGCGAAGCGCTCAACCTGTTGGCTTTCAGCAGTAAGAAAGCCGCCGAGATCATGAAGAAAGTGCTGGAGTCGGCCGTAGCCAACGCCGAGCATAACGAAGGCGCAGACGTTGATGACCTGAAGGTCAGCACCGTTTTCGTCAACGAAGGGCGTTCGCTGAAGCGCATCATGCCACGTGCCAAAGGCCGTGCTGATCGCATCGTCAAGCGGTCTTGCCATATCACTGTCAAGGTTGCTGACAAGTAACGGAGTCGAAGAGATGGGTCAGAAAGTACATCCCATTGGCATTCGCCTGGGAATCGTCAAGGAGCACACCTCCGTCTGGTACGCAGACGGTCGGACTTATGCGGACTATTTGTTCGCTGATCTGAAGGTGCGTGAGTATCTCCAAGACAAACTAAAAAGCGCGTCCGTAAGCCGTATCGATATCCATCGTCCGGCGCAAACTGCACGTATCACCATCCACACCGCTCGTCCAGGTATCGTTATCGGGAAGAAAGGTGAAGATGTTGAGAAACTGCGTCAGGACCTGACCAAGCAAATGGGTGTGCCTGTGCACATCAATATCGAAGAGATCCGTAAGCCGGAGCTCGACGGTATGCTGGTTGCGCAGAGCGTAGCTCAGCAGCTGGAGCGTCGCGTAATGTTCCGTCGCGCTATGAAGCGCGCCGTGCAGAACGCCATGCGCATTGGTGCCAAAGGCATCAAAATCCAAGTGAGCGGTCGTCTCGGCGGTGCTGAAATCGCACGTACTGAATGGTATCGCGAAGGTCGTGTGCCACTGCACACCCTGCGTGCCGACATCGACTATGCCAACTACGAAGCTCACACCACTTACGGTGTGATCGGTGTAAAGGTTTGGATCTTCAAAGGCGAAGTAATTGGTGGTCGCCAAGAAGAACTGAAACCACAAGCACCAGCGCCTCGTAAAAAAGCTGCTAAGTAAGGGGTACGCCAAATGTTGCAACCAAAGCGTACGAAGTTCCGCAAGCAGATGACAGGCCACAACCGTGGTCTGGCTCAGCGCGGTAGCAAAGTCAGCTTCGGCGAATTCGCGCTGAAGTCTGTAGCTCGTGGTCGTCTCACCGCTCGTCAGATCGAGTCAGCGCGTCGTGCACTGACCCGTCACGTTAAACGTGGCGGCAAGATCTGGATCCGTGTATTCCCGGACAAGCCAATCTCCAAAAAGCCCCTCGAAGTTCGGATGGGTAAAGGTAAGGGTAACGTGGAATACTGGGTAGCCCAGATTCAGCCAGGCAAAGTCCTGTATGAAATCGAGGGTGTAACTGAAGAGCTGGCGCGTGAGGCTTTTGCCCTGGCTGCTGCAAAGCTGCCGCTCGCCACCGCCTTTGTTAAACGGACGGTGATGTGATGAAAGCGAATGAACTTCGTGAAAAATCCGCACAGCAGCTGAACGAGCAACTGCTCGGCCTGCTGCGCGACCAGTTCAATCTGCGTATGCAGAAAGCAACTGGCCAGTTGGGGCAGTCTCATCTGCTCTCGCAAGTTAAGCGTGACATTGCTCGCGTGAAGACTGTGCTCAACCAGCAGGCAGGTAAGTGATCATGGCTGAAGCCGAAAAGACTGTCCGTACGCTGACTGGCCGTGTTGTCAGCGACAAGATGGACAAAACCATCACCGTTTTGATCGAGCGTCGCGTTAAGCACCCGATCTACGGTAAATATGTTAAGCGTTCGACTAAGCTGCACGCGCACGACGAAACCAACCAGTGCCACATCGGCGACAAAGTCACTATTCGTGAAACTCGTCCGCTGGCCAAGACCAAGTCTTGGGCACTGGTTGATGTTCTCGAACGCGCTGTGGAAGTCTAAGGACTAGGGGTCGGAGAAATTATATGATTCAGACTCAATCCATGCTCGATGTGGCCGATAACAGCGGCGCTCGCCGCGTTATGTGCATCAAGGTGCTGGGTGGCTCCCATCGTCGTTACGCTGGTATCGGTGACATCATCAAAGTTACCGTGAAGGAAGCAATTCCTCGCGGTAAGGTGAAAAAAGGCCAAGTGATGACTGCTGTTGTAGTCCGCACTCGCCACGGCGTACGCCGTGCAGATGGCTCCATTATCCGCTTTGATGGCAACGCTGCTGTTCTTCTGAACAACAAGCAAGAGCCGATCGGCACCCGTATCTTTGGGCCAGTGACCCGTGAACTTCGTACTGAGAAGTTCATGAAGATCGTCTCGCTCGCCCCAGAAGTGCTGTAAGGAGATCCGACATGCAAAAGATTCGTCGTGACGACGAGATCATCGTGATCGCCGGCAAAGACAAAGGTAAGCGCGGTAAGGTGCTTAAGGTTCTCGCAAATAACCGTCTGGTTATTGGTGGTCTGAACCTGGTTAAGCGCCATACCAAGCCTAACCCGATGTCGGGCGTACAAGGCGGTATCGTCGAAAAAGAAGCTCCACTGGACGCTTCTAACGTCGCCATTTTCAACGGCGAAACCAACAAGGCTGACCGCGTTGGTTTCAAAGTAGAAGATGGCAAGAAAATTCGTGTCTTCAAGTCGACCCAAAAAGCGGTTGATGCTTGAACACTGCTAGGTAGAAGACCATGGCACGACTAAAAGAGATTTACTGGAAAGAAATCGCACCGAAGCTTAAGGAAGAACTTAAGCTTTCGAACGTGATGGAAGTTCCACGCGTTACCAAAATCACCCTGAACATGGGTCTGGGCGAAGCGGTCGGCGACAAAAAAGTCATCGAACACGCTGTTGCTGACCTGGAAAAGATCACCGGTCAAAAAGTCGTTGTGACTTACGCTCGGAAATCCATCGCTGGCTTTAAAGTCCGTGAAGGTTGGCCGATCGGCGTCAAAGTGACTCTGCGCCGTGAGCGTATGTACGAATTCCTGGATCGTCTGCTGTCGATCTCCCTGCCTCGGGTACGCGACTTCCGCGGCCTGAATGCCAAGTCCTTCGATGGTCGTGGTAACTACAGCATGGGCGTGAAAGAGCAGATCATCTTCCCGGAAATCGACTACGACAAGATCGATGCTCTCCGCGGTCTGGACATCACCCTGACCACCACTGCCAAGAACGATGATGAAGGTCGCGCCCTGTTGCGTGCTTTCAAATTCCCGTTCCGCAACTGATTGGAGTAGGACCATGGCCAAGATGAGCATGAAAAACCGCGAGCTGAAGCGTCAGCTCACGGTTGCCAAGTACGCCAAGAAGCGTGCAGCACTGAAAGCAATCATCGTTGATCTGAACGCAAGTCCAGAAGCGCGTTGGGAAGCTACAGTTGCTCTGCAGAAGCAGCCACGTGACGCAAGCGCTTCGCGCATGCGTAACCGCTGCCGCCTGACCGGTCGTCCACACGGCGTTTACCGCAAGTTCGGCCTCGGCCGTAACAAACTGCGTGAAGCGGCAATGCGTGGTGACGTACCAGGTCTGGTTAAAGCCAGCTGGTAAGTACTTTCAACGTCCAGGCGGTCTGCATCGCAAGATACTGACCGCCGGTGACCTTGAATCTGGAACAAGCCCCTTTTGGGGCTTGTTTCATTTCCGGAGTGTGTCTAAAATACGCGGCTCGCCTGAGCTCGTGTTTTTTATGCTCGGAGATTCTCGGCGACATATGTAGCCGCAAGGCTAATTTTTTTGTATTAGGAGCGTCTAGCCCATGAGTATGCAGGACCCGTTAGCGGACATGCTAACTCGTATCCGTAATGCCCAGATGGCTGAAAAGTCCGTCGTAAGCATGCCATCTTCCAAGTTGAAGGTAGCTGTTGCCAAAGTCCTGAAAGACGAAGGCTACATTGCGGGTTATCAGATCAGCAGCGAAACCAAGCCACTGCTGTCCATCGAGCTGAAGTACTTCGAAGGCCGTTCGGTCATCGAAGAAGTGAAGCGCGTTAGCCGTCCAGGCCTGCGTCAGTACAAGTCCGCTGAAGATCTGCCGAAAGTTCGTGGCGGTCTGGGCGTGTCTATCGTCTCCACCAACAAAGGTGTGATGACGGATCGTGCTGCGCGCGCTGCCGGTGTCGGCGGCGAAGTTCTTTGCACTGTGTTCTAAGGGGGGATAAGCATGTCTCGCGTCGCTAAGAACCCCGTTAAGCTGCCAGCCGGTGTCGAAGTAAAATTCGCAGGCCAACAGCTTTCGGTGAAGGGTGCCAAGGGCACTCTTGAACTGAACATCCATTCGTCCGTTGAGATCGTTGAAGAAGCTGGTGAGCTGCGTTTCGCTGCTCGCAATGGCGATCAACAAACTCGCGCAATGGCCGGTACCACGCGTGCGTTGGTAAACAACATGGTCCAAGGCGTAAGCCAAGGCTTCGAGCGTAAGCTCCAGCTGGTCGGTGTTGGTTACAAAGCGCAAGCAAAAGGCACGGTTCTGAACCTTGCCCTTGGCTTCTCGCACCCAGTGGATTACGAACTGCCGGAAGGCATCACCGCTGAGACCCCTAGCCAAACCGATATCCTGATCAAGGGTATTGATAAGCAGCTGGTAGGTCAGGTGGCCGCTGAGATCCGCGACTTCCGTCCACCAGAGCCGTACAAAGGCAAAGGTGTGCGCTACGCGGACGAAGTCGTCCGTCGTAAAGAAGCCAAGAAGAAGTAGGGCATAGCAAATGACCGACAAAAAAGTTACTCGACTGCGTCGCGCTCGCAAAGCACGCCTGAAAATGCACGAACTCGAAGTCGTGCGTCTCTGCGTGTATCGCTCGTCGCAGCACATCTACGCCCAGGTCATCTCGGCCGACGGCAACAAAGTCCTGGCAAGCGCCTCGACTTTGGATAAAGAACTGCGCGATGGTGCCACTGGCAACGTCGACGCGGCCACAAAGGTTGGCCAGCTGGTCGCTACGCGTGCTAAGGCCGCTGGCGTCTCGCAAGTGGCTTTCGACCGCTCTGGCTTCAAGTACCACGGTCGCGTGAAAGCGCTGGCTGATGCTGCTCGTGAAGCTGGGCTGGAGTTCTAAGTTATGTCAAATAACGACCAAAAGCGCGACGAAGGCTACATTGAGAAGCTGGTTCAAGTTAACCGCGTAGCCAAAACCGTTAAAGGCGGCCGTATCTTCACTTTCACCGCGTTGACCGTGGTGGGTGATGGTAAAGGGCGCGTTGGCTTCGGCCGTGGCAAGTCACGTGAAGTGCCTGCTGCGATCCAGAAGGCAATGGAAGCTGCTCGTCGCAACATGATCCAAGTTGACCTGAACGGCACCACGCTGCAGTACGCAATGAAGTCCGCCCATGGCGCTTCGAAGGTGTACATGCAGCCTGCTTCTGAAGGTACCGGTATCATCGCTGGCGGCGCAATGCGTGCTGTCCTCGAAGTTGCTGGCGTTCAGAACGTTCTGGCCAAGTGCTACGGCTCGACTAACCCGGTAAACGTGGTTCACGCCACTTTCAAAGGTTTGAAAGCTATGCAATCTCCTGAGTCCATTGCTGCCAAGCGCGGCTTGACTGTCAAGGAGATCTTCTGATCATGGCTACCGTTAAAGTAACGCTGATCAAAAGCATGACCGGCCGCATCCCTAACCACAAACTGTGTGTTAAAGGTTTGGGTCTGCGTCGCATCGGTCACACTGTAGAAGTCCAGGATACTCCCGAGAATCGCGGGATGATCAACAAGGCTTACTACATGCTGCGTGTAGAGGGTTAATCGATGAAACTCAATGATCTGAGTCCAGCGCCGGGTTCCCGTCGCGAAAAGCATCGTCCGGGCCGTGGTATCGGTAGCGGTTTGGGTAAGACTGGTGGCCGTGGCCACAAAGGTCAAACCTCCCGCTCCGGTGGCACCATTGCTCCAGGCTTTGAAGGCGGTCAACAGCCGCTGCATCGTCGCCTGCCTAAGTTCGGTTTCGTTTCCCTGAAAGCCATGGATCGCGCAGAAGTGCGTTTGTCCGAGCTGGCTAAAGTGGAAGGCGACATCGTTACTGTGCAGACCCTGAAAGATGCCAACGTGATCAACGTCAACGTACAGCGTGTGAAAATCATGCTGTCCGGTGAAGTGACTCGCGCTGTCACTATCGGCAAGGGAATCGGCGCCACCAAAGGTGCGCGTTCGGCTATCGAAGCAGCTGGCGGCAAGTTCGAGGAATAAATGGCTAAGCAAGGTGCTCTCTCAGCGCTCGGCAAAGGCGGTATGTCTGAACTTTGGGCTCGTCTGCGTTTTCTGTTCCTGGCGATTATCGTCTACCGAATAGGCGCACACATCCCGGTTCCAGGTATCAACCCGGACCGACTCGCAGACCTGTTTCGACAGAATGAGGGGACCATTCTTAGCTTGTTCAACATGTTTTCCGGCGGCGCGCTGGAACGGATGAGCATCTTTGCACTGGGGATCATGCCGTACATTTCGGCATCGATCATCATGCAACTGATGACCGCCGTCAGCCCGCAGCTGGAGCAGTTGAAGAAGGAAGGTGAAGCTGGCCGTCGCAAGATTAGCCAGTACACCCGCTACGGCACTGTCATCCTCGCTCTGGTCCAGGCTATCGGCATGTCCGTTGGCCTGGCCGGGCAGGGTGTTGCGTTCACTGGTGACTTTGGCTTCCATTTCGTCGCGGTATCCACGTTTGTGGCTGGTGCGATGTTCATGATGTGGCTGGGTGAGCAGATTACTGAGCGTGGTGTTGGTAACGGTATCTCGATGTTGATTTTCGCAGGTATCGTCGCCGGTCTTCCGAGAGCAATTGGGCAGTCTTTCGAGTCTGCACGTCAGGGTGATATCAATATCTTCGCCCTGGTTGCCATCGGTTTGCTGGCAGTAGCGATTATCGGTTTTGTGGTGTTCATTGAGCGTGGCCAGCGTCGTATTGCTGTTCACTACGCCAAGCGTCAGCAGGGCCGTAAGGTTTTTGCTGCGCAGACCAGCCACTTGCCGCTGAAAGTGAATATGGCCGGTGTTATTCCGGCAATTTTCGCGAGCAGCATTTTGCTGTTTCCGGCTTCGTTGGGTACCTGGTTTGGTCAGTCTGAAAATATGGGCTGGCTGCAGGACCTCTCTCAGTCGATCGCTCCTGGTCAGCCGTTGAATATTCTGCTGTTTAGTGCAGGGATTATTTTCTTCTGCTTCTTCTATACGGCGTTGATGTTCAATCCGAAAGACGTAGCGGAAAACCTGAAGAAGTCCGGTGCCTTTATTCCGGGTATCCGTCCAGGTGAGCAGTCTGCGCGCTACATTGATGGCGTTCTGACTCGTTTGACCCTGTTCGGTGCTCTATATATGACGGCCGTGTGCTTGTTGCCCCAGTTTCTGGTGGTTGCAGCAAACGTTCCGTTCTACCTTGGCGGGACCTCGTTGCTGATCGTGGTCGTGGTTGTGATGGACTTCATGTCCCAAGTACAATCGCACCTCGTTTCGCACCAGTACGAATCCCTGATGAAGAAAGCCAACCTGAAGGGCTACGGCAGCGGCATGTTGCGCTGAGTACCCCATAAGGTTCGAGGAGTTGGTGATGAAAGTTCGTGCATCGGTGAAAAAGCTGTGCCGTAACTGCAAGATTATTCGCCGCGAAGGTGTTGTTCGAGTAATTTGCAGCGCGGAACCGCGTCACAAACAGCGCCAAGGCTGAGTGTGATCCGCTTGAAGCCCGGCAGCTAGTGCGCTGCCGGGTTGATTATTTGTTATTACAGCGATATTATCTCGCGCCCTATTTCTTGGCTTCCGGGGCGTAGGTAGCTGTCAATTGGAGTCCCACTGAATGGCCCGTATTGCAGGCGTTAACATTCCAGATAACAAGCACACTGTTATCTCGCTGACCTACATCTATGGTGTTGGTCGCACTACTGCGCAGAAAATTTGCGCAGTGACTGGGGTAAACCCAGCCGCTAAGATCAAAGATCTGAGCGACGAGCAGATTGAACAGCTGCGTGGCGAAGTGGCGAAGTTCACCACTGAAGGTGACCTGCGTCGCGAAATCAACATGAAAATCAAGCGTTTGATGGACCTCGGTTGCTATCGCGGTCTGCGTCATCGTCGTGGTCTTCCAGTACGCGGTCAGCGTACGAAGACTAACGCGCGTACCCGTAAAGGTCCGCGTAAGCCGATCCGCAAGTAATCGCCCACGCGAATCGACAGGAAAATTATCATGGCAAAACCTGCTGCTCGTCCTCGTAAAAAAGTTAAAAAGACAGTGGTTGATGGCATCGCCCACATCCATGCTTCTTTTAACAACACAATCGTGACCATCACCGACCGTCAAGGTAACGCGCTTTCTTGGGCTACCTCCGGTGGTTCGGGTTTCCGCGGTTCCCGCAAGTCCACGCCGTTTGCTGCTCAAGTAGCTGCTGAACGTGCTGGTCAAGCTGCGCTGGAATACGGCCTGAAAAACCTCGACGTTAACGTCAAAGGTCCAGGTCCAGGTCGTGAGTCTGCTGTCCGTGCTTTGAACGGCTGTGGCTATAAGATCGCCAGCATCACCGACGTGACGCCAATCCCGCACAACGGGTGCCGTCCGCCGAAGAAGCGCCGCGTGTAATCCAGGAGATTGTAAAGAATGGCTCGTTACATTGGTCCAAAATGCAAACTCGCTCGTCGCGAAGGCACCGATCTCTTCCTGAAGAGCGGCGTGCGCGCGATCGAATCGAAGTGCAATATTGAAGCAGCACCTGGTATCCACGGCCAACGCCGCGGTCGCCAGTCCGATTACGGCACCCAACTGCGTGAAAAGCAGAAGGTCCGTCGTATTTACGGCGTTCTCGAGCGTCAGTTCAGCGGCTACTACAAAGAAGCTGCTGGCAAGAAAGGTGCAACCGGTGAAAACCTGCTGCAACTGCTCGAATGCCGTCTGGACAACGTTGTATACCGTATGGGCTTTGGTTCGACTCGTGCCGAATCCCGTCAGCTGGTATCGCACAAATCCGTCAGCGTAAACGGCCAAACCGTTAACGTTCCGTCTTACCAGGTTCGTGCTGGTGACGTGGTCGCGATTCGCGAGAAAGCAAAAAACCAACTTCGCATTGTCCAAGCTCTCGATCTGTGTGCCCAACGTGGCCGCGTAGAATGGGTAGAAGTAGACACTGAGAAGAAGTCGGGCGTTTTCAAGAACGTTCCTGCTCGCAGTGATCTGTCCGCCGACATCAACGAAAGCCTGATTGTCGAGCTCTACTCCAAGTAAGGGCTAGAAAATAGGTGCATCCATGCAGATTTCGGTAAATGAGTTCCTGACACCCCGCCACATTGATGTGCAGGTTGTCAGTCCAACCCGCGCCAAGATCACTCTCGAGCCTCTCGAGCGTGGTTTTGGCCACACCCTGGGCAACGCGCTGCGCCGCATCCTGTTGTCCTCAATGCCCGGCTGTGCAGTAGTCGAGGCCGAGATTGACGGTGTGCTCCACGAGTACAGCGCCATCGAAGGTGTACAGGAAGACGTAATTGAAATCCTGTTGAACCTTAAAGGTCTGGCTATCAAGCTGCACGGCCGTGACGAAGTTACGCTGACCTTGTCGAAGAAGGGTTCGGGGGTGGTTACCGCTGCCGATATTCAGCTGGATCATGATGTCGAGATCGTTAATCCCGATCACGTAATCGCTAACCTGGCGTCTAACGGCGCCCTGAACATGAAGCTCACCGTAGCTCGTGGTCGTGGTTATGAACCGGCCGACTCGCGTCAGAGCGATGAAGACGAAAGCCGCAGCATTGGTCGCTTGCAGCTTGACTCTTCGTTCAGCCCGGTTCGCCGCATCGCATACGTGGTGGAAAACGCCCGTGTCGAGCAGCGTACTAACCTGGACAAGCTGGTTATTGATCTGGAAACCAACGGTACTCTGGATCCTGAAGAGGCTATCCGCCGCGCTGCAACCATTCTGCAACAGCAGTTGGCTGCGTTCGTCGACCTCAAAGGTGACAGCGAACCAGTGGTAATCGAGCAGGAAGACGAGATCGATCCGATCCTGCTTCGCCCGGTTGACGATCTGGAACTGACTGTACGTTCGGCTAACTGCCTTAAGGCGGAAAACATTTACTACATCGGTGACCTGATTCAGCGCACCGAAGTAGAACTGTTGAAGACTCCGAACCTGGGCAAGAAATCCTTGACTGAAATCAAGGACGTTCTGGCCTCCCGCGGTCTGTCCCTCGGCATGCGCCTCGACAACTGGCCGCCTGCAAGTCTTAAGAAGGACGACAAGGCGACTGCCTGATCGTCGTAATCACCGAACGTGAGTTTGGTAAGGAATGAACCATGCGTCATCGTAAAAGTGGTCGTCACCTGAGCCGTACCAGCTCGCACCGCAAGGCCATGTTTCAAAACATGGCGGTGTCGCTGTTCGAGCACGAGCTGATCAAAACTACACTGCCGAAAGCTAAAGAACTGCGTCGCGTTGCTGAGCCGCTGATCACTTTGGCCAAGACAGACAGCCTGGCTAACCGCCGTTTGGTTTTCGACCGTACTCGTTCGAAAGCTATCGTTGGTAAGCTCTTCAACGACCTGGGCAAGCGCTACGCTACCCGTGAGGGTGGCTACCTGCGCATCCTCAAGTGCGGTTTCCGCACTGGCGACAACGCGCCTATGGCGTACGTCGAGTTGGTTGATCGTGCTACTGCCGGCGAAGCTGTAAGCGCCGAGTAAGACGACTTGCTGTAACGAAGAACCGGGCCTAGTGCCCGGTTTTTTGTGCGCGTAAGAAAAGCGCCATCTGTACAAGCTTGAGTCAGATTGAGACCGGCACTATGGGCATTGGATGTGTTGGTAGTAATTTTCTATTGATGTCCGCAATTTAATGAATTTGTCGATGTCATGTTGATGATCAATACTCCTCCCAAGCCGATTAGCCGGCAGTTTCAAGTCCGACCTGAGGAAGATTGAGCATGAGCCAGAATAAAATCCTTACCACCGCCAGCGGTGCTCCCGTTGCGGACAACCAGAATTCCCGTTCCGCAGGCCCGCGTGGTCCTTTGCTTCTCGACGATTTTCACCTGATCGAGAAGCTCGCTCACTTCAACCGTGAAAACATTCCTGAGCGTCGTGTGCACGCCAAGGGGTCGGGCGCTTACGGCACCTTCACGGTTACCCAAGACATCACGCAATACACCAGCGCCAAGCTGTTTGAGTCTATTGGCGAGCAAACTCCAACTTTCCTGCGTTTCTCCACCGTTGGCGGCGAGCGTGGCTCGGCTGATACCGAGCGTGACCCGCGGGGTTTCGCCCTCAAGTTCTACACCGAGGAAGGCAACTGGGACATCGTCGGTAACAACACTCCGGTGTTCTTCATCCGCGATCCGTTGAAATTCCCGGACTTCATCCATACCCAGAAACGCCTGCCGCAAAGCAATCTGAAAAGCGCGCAAATGATGTGGGACTTCTGGTCGCACTCCCCGGAGGCGCTGCATCAAGTCACTATCCTGTTCTCCGACCGTGGGATCCCTGACGGCTACCGTCACATGCACGGTTTCGGCAGCCACACCTACAGCCTGATTAACGCCAATGGCGAGCGGCACTGGGTGAAGTGGCACTACAAAACCAAGCAAGGCATCAAGAACCTGGCCCCAGCTGAGGCTGCGCGCCTTGCAGGCACCGATCCCGATTACGCCCAACGCGATTTGTTTGGTGCGATCGAGCGCGGTGATTTCCCGAAATGGCGTGTCTGCATCCAGATCATGACCGAGGCCCAGGCCAACGCTCACTACGAGAATCCTTTTGACGTGACCAAAACCTGGTCGCAAAAAGAATTCCCGCTGATCGAAGTTGGTGAGTTGGAGCTCAACCGCAACCCGCAGAACTACTTCGCTGAAGTAGAGCAAGCCGCGTTCGGCCCGAGCAACATGGTGCCTGGTGTAGGCCTGTCGCCGGACCGCATGCTGCAAGGCCGTGTGTTCGCGTACGCAGATGCCCACCGCTATCGTGTCGGCACCAACCACCAGCAACTGCCGGTAAACGCGCCACGCAACCCGGTGAACAGCTACCAGCGCGACGGCTCGATGGCTTTCGGCAGCAATGGCGGTGCCGCTCCCAACTATGAGCCGAACAGCTACGCCGACGCACCGAAACAAGCGCCTCAGTATGCTGAGCCTGCGTTGGCTTTAAGTGGCGCGGCTGATCGTTACGATCATCGTGAAGACACCGATTACTACAGCCACGCGGGCGCGTTGTTCCGCTTGATGAACGATGAGCAGAAAGCTCTGCTGATCAACAACATTGCCGGTGCCATGGCGGGTGTTTCCAGCGACGTGGTGCAACGCCAGTTGCAGTACTTCTTCAAGGCAGATCCTGCTTATGGAGAAGGTATCGCATCCGCGCTGGGTGTATCGCTTAACTAACTCTAAACGATAAGCAGAACCGCCCTCATTTGGGCGGTTTTTGCGTTATTTCAGCTACTTTTCTCGGGAAATGTTCACTTTTCTGCCGTTGGTCCCGTGACCTCCGGGTCATCATGGTTCAAACTACAGACTTTAAAGCAGGGAGATGTAGGGCGATGCAAGGTCACCCCGACGTAATCGATTACCTCAACACATTGCTGACGGGCGAACTGGCAGCTCGTGACCAATATTTCATCCATTCGCGTATGTACGAAGACTGGGGCTTTACCGAGCTCTACGAGCGTATCAACCACGAAATGGAAGAAGAGGCGCAGCACGCCGACGCTCTGATGCGCCGTATCCTGATGCTCGAAGGTACGCCACGCATGCGTCCTGACGACCTGGACGTGGGCACCACGGTGCCTGACATGCTCGCTGCCGATCTTCGCCTGGAGTACAAGGTGCGTGCCGCGCTTTGCAAGGGCATTGAGCTCTGTGAGCAGCACAACGACTATGTCACCCGGGAAATCCTGCGGGTGCAGTTGAACGACACCGAAGAAGATCACACTTACTGGTTGGAAAAGCAGTTAGGCCTGATCAAGCTGATTGGCCTGGAAAACTACCTGCAATCGCAGTTCTGATCTCCCGGCTACAAAAAAAGCCCCTGTCACTGATGAAGTGACAGGGGCTTTTTATTGGTTCTTCACGGATTACCGGGAAAGACGCTCTTGATCTTCATGAAAAAGAACTCGCTATCCCGGTAACCGTACGCCATCCGCTTGATCACCTTTATTCGATTGTTTATTCCTTCCAACTGACCGGTGTGCATCGGCCAGCGCACCCGGCTTACGATGCCTCGCCAGTAACCCTTTAGCCGTTTGGCAAACTGCACCAGAGCCGGTATTTCGCTTTCATGAGCATGGCGCAGCCATTGTTTCCAGGCCGATCGCCAAGCCCAGGCAGCGCCCGCTGTCCAGAGCGTTTTGAGCTCAGCCTTCATCAAATAAACCGTCATCAGCAATTGGTTGGCCGCCAACAAATCCTGCAAACGAACCTGTTGTTCCGGCGTTTTCAGATTCTGCGGATTGCGCAGCAACAGCCATCGCGCCTGCTTGATGACCTTGCGAGCCGGCTTGTCATGACGCAG
>NZ_UTBG01000143.1 GCF_900580675.1 Pseudomonas viridiflava | reverse complement strand
GCAAGGAGCAACGGATTGTCTCGCCAGCCAAACTCCCACCTGTTACGCCGTGGCCGCTATTCGGAGTCAGGCCGCGCTTATCTGGTCACCGCAGTCGTGCATCAACGCTTCCCCCTGTTCCGTGACTTTCACCTGGGCCGATTACTGGTCGCCGAATTCAAACGCGCCCATGATGCCGGCCAGGTTAATTCGCTGGCATGGGTGATCATGCCGGATCACTTTCATTGGTTGTTCGATCTCAACGACACGACGCTGGCAGACGTCATACGCCGGACCAAATCACGTAGCGCGCTGAGCGTTAACCGGGCGCGAGGCAGCAAGGAAAGGTTCTGGCAGCGCGGCTACCACGACCGCGCGGTTCGGGCCGATGAAGACCTGCGGAAGATGGCGCGCTACATCATTGCCAACCCACTGCGCGCGGGGTTGGTGGAGCGTATTGGCGATTACCCGCTGTGGGATGCTGCCTGGCTATGAATGTACAAAGGATCTGATTGTGGTGAGCAGCCTCAATGTGAATACAGGCTTGTTGTGCAATGCAGGCTTGTTGTGGCGAGCAGGCTTGCCCTGCATTTGGCTGCGAAGCGGCCCCAAAACAGTCACCGCATATTTCCAGAAAGACTGTGTTGTATGGTCAAGGGGCCGCTTCGCGCCCCAACGCAGGGCAAGCCTGCTCGCCACAACGATATGCGCAACATTTTAGTCGTGCAGCGCCTTAGCGGCTGTCAGCAAGCTCTGGAACTTGGCGTAGCGCGCCTGCAATACCGGCTGCTGTGTCAGGTCCGGTTGGTATCTGGCCTTGACGGGCATGCCCGCCGCCAATAACTGCTCGCCCTGCCCGATGGCCATGAAACCCAGCTTCGCTGCACCAATACACGCGCTCAGTTCACTACCCTGCAGGGTGAAGATTTCCCGTTGCAGGATATTCGCCAGCAGCTGCGCCCAATACGCGCTGCGGGCGCCGCCGCCGACCAGGGCACACGCACCCACGCTCGCACCGGCCGATTGCACCGCGTGCAACGCATCCAGCAAGCCAAAACCCACGCCTTCCATCACCGCGTAACCGAGCATCGCCGGCGTGCAGTCGTGGCCCAGGCTCATGAAACCGCCGCGCAACAAGGGATCGTTGTGCGGCGTGCGTTCACCGGCCAGGTACGGCAGAAACAGCGGCGTGTCCAAGGGCACAGGCTGCCCCATTGGCAATTGCGCCTGCACTTGGTCCAACAGGGTTTGTTCATCCGCCGTACCGGTCAGCCTTGTCACCCAACGCAGGCAACTCGCCCCGGCCAGCATGGCGCCCATGGTGTACCAACGGTCGGGCAGCGCGTGGCAGAAACTGTGCACTGCGCTGGCCGGGTTACCGGCTGCGTGATCGGTGATTGCGACGATGGCTGCGCTGGTGCCCAGGGTGATGAAACCGTCACCGGCATTGATCGCGCCGATACCGACTGCCGCCACCGGGTTATCGCCGCCACCGCCGGCAATCACGACCCCTGGCGACAAGCCCAGGCGTGTTGCAGCATTCACGTTCAACACAGCACTCGCCGCACCGCCTTCCACCAGCTTCGGCATCTGCCGTGGCGCAAGCCCGGTGGCGCGCAGCATCGGGGTAAACCACTCGCGTCGCGCGACATCCAGCCATAACGTGCCCGCCGCATCGGACATCTCGCTGATGCGCTCACCACTCAGGCACAAACGCAGGTAATCCTTGGGCGACAGCACGCAATCAATCGCCTGGAACACCTCGGGTTCGTGGCGTTGCAGCCACAGCAGCTTCGGCGCGGTCAGCCCGGCCATGGGCAAGCTGCCGGTGACTTCGGCAAACTCCACCCCCAGCGCGTCGGCCTCGGCGATAGCGCGCGAGTCGTCCCACAGGATCGCCGGGTACAACACCCGGTTGTCATCGCCGAGCACCACGGCGCCGTGCATCTGGCCCGACAGACCGATACACGCCACACGCGCATAGGCCTCGTGGGTGCGCAACTGGTCGAGTGCCTGCAGGCACGCGTGCCACCAATCCTGCGGCGCCTGCTCGGACCAGCCGCTGTGGCGCCGCGACACGCTCAAACGCACACCGGCATGCGCCAGCACGGCACCGCCGGCGTCCATCAGGATGGCCTTGAGTTCCGAAGTGCCGAGGTCGATACCGAGGGAAACGGGGTTGTTCATACGCGGGTCATTCCAATCAAAGGCAGCCACATGAATTACGCACTTGCAGGGTCGGCGCCAGGCGCACGCTTTGGGTCGGCGCATCGGGCGCGGCCATGCGTTGCAACAACATATGTACCGCCCGAGCGCCCAATGGCTGGACGGGTTGGGCGATCAACGTCAGGCGCGGCACGAAAAAATCCGCCCAGTCAAAATCATCAAAACCAACCAGCGCCATCTGCTGCGGCACCTCGATATGCGCGTCACGCAGCGCATGCATGGCACCGAGGGTCATCAGGTTATTGCCGGCCATGATCGCGGTGGGCGGTGCGGGCAAGGCCAGCAATTGCGCCGTTGCCCCGCGCGCCGGGGCTGTGTCCGAGCCGCCGTTGACCACCAGCTGCGGATCAAACCCCAGCCCCGCCGCTTGCAACGCCGCGCGGTAACCGGCCACTCGCTCATCGGTGGTACTGAAACCTTCGCGCCCGGCGATAAAGCCGATGCGGCGGTGCCCATGGGCGATCAGGTGAGCAATCAGCGCCTGCGTCGGCGAGGCATTGTCCACGCCGATCTGATCAAACTGCTCGCTCATCATGCGGTCCACCAGCACCGCCGGAATCTCATTGGCCCGCAGATACTCCAAGGCCTTTGAACCGTTCGACGGCGCCAGCAGAATCCCGTCGACGCGCCGGTGGTGCAGCGCCGTGACCACCCGCAGCTCCTGCTCCGGGTCGTCGTGGGTGTCGACGAACAGCATCATGTAACCGTGCTTGGCGCACTCGGTTTCAATCGCGTGCACCGTTTCGCTGAAATAGTGGTTGGACAGCGCCGAGATCGCCACGCCAATCGTGCTGGTACTCGAACGGGCGAGCGAGCGCGCCAGGGTGTTGGGTGCATACCCCAACTCCTGGATCGCGCGCTGCACCGCCTGCACCGTGGCCGGGCTGACCTTGCGCGTGCCGTTCAACACGTGGGACACGGTCGACGACGACACGCCGGCCCTGCTTGCCACGTCATCCATGGTGACCACGGCGCGTTTCCTCTGGCTAAATCAATGTTTACTCGACCAGCCGCTGTAGGTGCCGACGTTGTCGCGGGTGATCAGTTTTGGCGTGAGCAGGGTAACCGCTTCGGCCGGGGCTTTGTCGTTAAGGATGTCATTGCCTACATTGACCGCGGTCTGCGCCATTGCCCAAGGGTCCTGGCTGGACGACGCCTGGATCTGCGTGTCGGTCTTCAGTGCGTTCTCGATGTCCGGCGCGCCGTCCACCGAGGTAATGATGATGCCGCTGCGCTTGAGCTGCTTGGCCGCCAGGTCGCTGCCGATGGCTTGCGGGTCGTTGATCGCGAACAGGCCGTCGATTTTCGGGAAGCGTGTGAGGTAGCCCTGCATTGCATTCAAGCCACCTTCACGCGAGCCCTTGGCGTCCTGGTCGTCGGACAGCACCTTGATATCCGGCGCCCCGGCCAGCGCGGCCTTGCAGCC
>NZ_UTBG01000048.1 GCF_900580675.1 Pseudomonas viridiflava | reverse complement strand
CTCCCACACTGATTGGGTTTGCACTTTGAAATCGAGGTCTTGAATGGCAGCAGCAGACGACACGCAACTGCTTGAACGTCTGCTCAAGGGTGAGCAGCGGGCCTACAAGGAACTGGTCACCACTTATCAAAGCGCGATGCGGGCGGTGGCCTATGCCATCGTCGGCCAGCGCCATGCCGACGAAGTGGTGCAGGACGCCTGGCTGTCGGTGGTGCGCAATCTGGCCAAATTCGAGGGGCGTTCCAGCCTCAAGACCTGGCTGCTGACCATCACCGCCAATGCCGCCAAAGGCCGCTATAAACAGAATCGTCGGGAAGTGTTGCTTGATGATTTGCCTTCGCCCCACGGCACTGTCGGCGATGACCGTTTTGTGCCCGATGATGGCCACTGGGCAGTCGCCCCGTATGCCTGGCATCAGGACACCCCGGAAGCGTTGCTGACCGAGGATGAACTGCGCAAATGCCTGGAGCACACGATACTCAGTTTGTCTGACCTGCAGAGCAGCGTGCTGGTATTGCGCGAGCGCCAGGGGCTGGAGTTGGAGGAGATCTGTAATCTTCTGACACTGTCGCTCTCCAATGTCCGCGTGCTGTTGCATCGAGCACGGCTTAAAGTCTTCGCCACGGTGGAGCATTTTGAGGAAACGGGCGAATGTTGACCTGCAAAGAACAAGTGGCGCGTTCCAGTGATTATCTCGATGGGCGACTGACCTTTCGCGAGCGTTTGCTGGTGCGTCATCACTTGATGTTCTGCCCCAACTGCCGACGGTTTATCCGCCAGATGCGCCTGATGCAGGCGACGCTGAAGATCATGCCGGACGAGCCGGTGAAGGACGTGGATGCCTTGGCGCAGCGGCTGGCTGCCGAGCGGCTCAAGGATCAGACAGGCGGGGAATAAGCAGGCTCGCGTGGGTGAATCGAACGGATGATGGGGACCGATCCGCCCACGCAAGACTGATAACGCCACCTCGGGCCGTCCTGGCCCAAGGCTTATGACACTGACCTGTTAGAACTTGGCTTCTGCGTCCAGCTGCAGGGTATTCGCGTTGGCGTCGCGGTAACCCGTAGCACTGGCGTAATCGGCCTTGGTCAGGAAGTACGTGGCGCCGATGGCGAAGTTCTTGTCGATGTCGTAACCGACCTTGAACTTGTGACCGCGTGCACCGGTGAAGCCGCCGGCGAAGTCCGAGTCGGTGAAGGCACCGACCACCGCGTAGCGCTGCACGTCGCGGTAGTTGTAGTCGAGGTTGAGGCCGAACACTTTGGACTTGGCGCCGAGCAACCAGGCAGTGTCCTTGTCTTTATCGGTGGCTTTGGTGTTTTGCACGTACTGGCCGTAGAACGACAACGGTACGGCCAGGCCGCCGATATCAACCTGGCTGAAGCCTTCGTACAGGCGGTATTCGCTGGCATTGCCGGCCGTGGTATTCGCCACTGTCTCGCCTGGGGTCAGGCAGCCAGGGGTGGTGCCGGTTGCTGTCGGGCAACGGCTGTCTTCATCGTTCTGGAACGCATAGACGCTGCCGCCCAGGGTCAGTTTCAGATTGTCGGTCAGCGAGAAGCGAGACCCCAACTGGCCTGCCGTCATGCGCAGGTCGTTGCGAAACTGCACGCCGTCGCCGTTGACGTTGTCCTTGAGGCTGTAGTTACCCAGGCTGCCGAACAGTTCGGCGCTGCTGCCCAGTGGGTATTTGTAGGTCAGGGCCAGACCTTCGGGGTTGATGTCGCTGTCCCAGATCACATCGCCCATGCTGACCCAGGGTTGCAGCATCTTGCCGCCGATCACGTGCAGGTTCTTGATTTGAGTCGGGTGGTAGTCGATGTAACCCAGGTCCAGCCAGATCGACTTCTTGTTGAAGTAGCCATCCAGATCCTGGTTGGTGGAGCGCGCATCGTCGCTGCTGCCGGTGGCAACACGAATGCCGGTATCGACTTGCGAGTTGATTTCGGTAAACGCGCCCAAACGAGCACGGATACGTTCACGGTCCTTGTCCTTGCCACCGTTGTTGGGGGTGCCGTCGATCTTGATGGTTTCGTGGCGGAAGCGCACATCACCTTTGAGCTGAGTCTTCGCCGCCCAGGCCAGCTTCTGGTCGAACACGCTAAGCTCGTTGGTTTTTTTCGCGGTGGCCGCGATCTGTTCGTTGGTCTCTTGTTGAGCTTGCTGTGCGATCTGCTTTTCTTTCTGATCCTTGGCCAGTTCCGCTTGCAGTTCGGTGTACTGCGCAGTGGTGATCTGGCCGTTGGCCTTGAGCATGTCGAGCAATTTAGCGTCGACTGCAGCGCTGGCCGGAACGCTCAAGGCCAAGAGCAGGCCGCCGCACAGGACCGCCGCAGTTTTAGTGGAAGCAAGACGCATATCAATCTCCGAAAGTGAGGAGGGATGGCAAACCATCCAGGACACAACCGACCGATGACGGACGGAAAAATAACCACCTGTTAGAACCAGGCGCTCTAAAAACAGGCGTCAGTATCACGATCGTTTATGACGCGGAGGTGGCTAAGTGATGTCATGTAGATGACAAATTATTTAGAAACGGAACTATTGATTTAGAGCCTTGTCACGCGATTCAGCAGTGTGCGGGCGCGCGCGATAAGCGATACTCGCGGGGCTTTCAAGAGACGATTCAGTGAGGATGCCGATGCCGTTGCAACGCCTGGACAACCTGTCCGAAATCGCCCCTGAAACCTGGGATGCGCTGGTGCCGGCCGCCCAGCCTTTTGTGCGTCACGCCTTTCTGAGCGCACTGGAGGACAGCGCCAGCCTGGGCCCGCAATCGGGCTGGCAAGCGGAGCATCTGTTGCATTGGGACGGCGATCGGCTGGTGGCGGCCTTGCCCAGTTATCGCAAATGGCATTCCTATGGCGAGTACGTATTCGATCATGGCTGGGCGGACGCCTGTGAGCGGGCGGGCATTGAGTACTATCCCAAGCTGCTGACGGCCGTACCGTTCAGCCCGGTCAGTGGGCCACGCCTGCTGGCAGCCAGCGCCGAAGACGGTTTTGAAC
>NZ_UTBG01000110.1 GCF_900580675.1 Pseudomonas viridiflava | reverse complement strand
TTTCACGAATCAGCGAGCGCACATCGATGATCATCTGCCCCAATTGCTTGCGACCTCCCCACCAGCGGTCCGAGCAGGCGTTGTTGCGAAAGCTCATGAAGATCGACAGCGACAGCCCGAGCAAGGTGAAGGGCGTGGCGTTGACCTTGGAGAAATACGCCGGGTGCAGGGTTTCCACCAGCACGATCACCGAAGCCAGCAGGGTAACCAGCAGGCTGCGCAGGGCAATGCGCTTGGCAATCGAGCCTTTGAGGGAAAACAGGATACCCAGCAAATTGGGTTTGGGACGCACGATCATCGGGGGCAAGGCTTCTTCGGTGGCGCGGCCCATCAGACTAGAAGCTTGCACGGCAGGCGTCCAATCGCTTGGGCTGACCGGCCGATCAGCCGGATCGATGATTGGCCAAACCAGTCAACTATATTGAAGGCTTTGACCATTGCCGCAGCCACGCGCCAGGGCGACTATTTCGATGATCCAGGCTCCGCTCAAGGAAACAATAACAATGCAGATTGAAAACAAGGTATTTCTCGTCAGCGGCGGCGCTTCAGGCCTCGGCGCAGCCACCGCTGACATGTTGGTCGCGGCCGGCGCCAAGGTGATGCTGGTGGATTTAAACGCCGACGCCGTGGCGGTCAAGGCCCGGCAGTTGGGCGAGCATGCGCGCAGCACCGTGGCGGACATCAGCCAGGAAGCCGCTGCCGAAGCAGCGGTACAGGCCACCGTCGAGGCGTTCGGTGGTTTGCATGGGCTGGTCAACTGCGCGGGCATCGTGCGGGGCGAGAAAATCCTCGGTAAAAACGGCCCGCACGGCCTGGCGAGCTTTGCCCAGGTGATCAACGTCAACCTGATCGGCAGCTTCAACCTGTTGCGCCTGGCCGCCGTGGCCATCGCTGAAACCGACGCGAATGCCGAGGGCGAGCGCGGTGTGATCATCAATACCGCCTCGGTAGCGGCGTTTGACGGGCAAATCGGCCAGGCAGCCTATGCCGCCTCTAAAGGCGCGATTGCCAGCCTTACGCTGCCTGCCGCGCGTGAACTGGCACGCTTCGGCATTCGGGTGATGACCATTGCGCCGGGCATTTTCGAAACGCCGATGATGGCCGGCATGACCGCGGAAGTGCGCGACTCGCTGGCGGCCGGCGTGCCGTTCCCGCCACGCCTGGGCAAGCCTGCCGAGTACGCCGCGCTGGTGCGGCACATCATTGAAAACAGCATGCTCAATGGCGAGGTGATCCGTCTCGACGGCGCCTTGCGCATGGCGGCCAAGTAAGGAGATTGACCCGTGACTGATCCCATCGTGATTGTCAGCGCCGTGCGCACGCCCATGGGCGGGTTCCAGGGCGACCTCAAGGGCCTGACCGCGCCACAACTGGGCGCCGCCGCGATTCGCGCCGCCGTCGAGCGTGCCGGTATCGCCACCGATGCCGTGGATGAAGTGCTGTTCGGCTGCGTGCTGCCCGCAGGCCTCGGCCAGGCGCCCGCGCGCCAGGCCGCTTTGGGCGCTGGGCTGGACAAGTCCACGCGCTGCACCACCCTGAACAAGATGTGCGGCTCGGGTATGCAGGCGGCCATCCTGGCGCATGATTCGCTGCTGGCCGGCAGCGTCGACGTGGTGATTGCCGGGGGCATGGAAAGCATGTCCAACGCCCCGTATCTGCTGGACCGAGCGCGCAGCGGCTACCGCATGGGCCACGGCCGGGTGCTCGACCACATGTTCCTCGACGGCCTGGAAGATGCCTACGACAAAGGCCGACTGATGGGCACCTTTGCCGAAGACTGCGCCGGGCTGAATGGCTTTACCCGTGAAGCCCAGGACGCCTTCGCCATCGCCTCGCTGACCCGCGCGCAAGAGGCCATCACCCATGGCAGCTTTGCCGCCGAGATCGTCCCGGTGCAGGTCACCGTCGGCAAAGAGCAGAAAACCATCTTGCATGACGAGCAACCGCCCAAGGCCCGGCTGGACAAGATCACCAGCCTGAAACCGGCGTTCCGCGAAGGCGGCACCGTGACGGCGGCCAACTCCAGCTCGATCTCCGACGGCGCGGCGGCATTGCTGCTGATGCGTCAGTCCGAAGCGCAAAAGCGTGGGCTTAAACCCCTTGCCGTGATCCATGGGCACGCGGCATTTGCCGATGAGCCGGGGCTGTTTCCGGTGGCACCGGTGGGGGCGATTCGCAAGCTGATGAGCAAGACCGGTTGGCATCTCGATGAAGTCGACCTGTTCGAAATCAACGAAGCCTTCGCCGTGGTCAGCCTGGTGACCATGAGCAAGCTGGAAATCCCCCACGCCAAGGTCAACGTGCACGGCGGCGCCTGCGCCCTGGGCCATCCGATTGGCGCGTCCGGCGCGCGGATCCTGGTGACCCTGCTCTCGGCCCTGCGCCAAAAAGGCCTTAAGCGTGGCGTTGCCGCGATTTGCATCGGCGGCGGTGAAGCCACGGCGATGGCCGTCGAATGCCTGTATTAAGGATTTTGTATGCTGCCCAATGACGAACAACTGCAAATCAGCGACGCGGCCCGGCAATTTGCCCAGGAACGCCTCAAACCCTTCGCCGCCGAATGGGACCGCGAGCACCGCTTTCCCAGGGAAGCCATTGGCGAAATGGCCGAGCTGGGCTTTTTCGGCATGCTGGTGCCGGAACAGTGGGGCGGCTGCGACACCGGCTACCTGGCCTACGCGATGGCCCTGGAAGAAATCGCCGCCGGCGATGGGGCTTGCTCGACCATCATGAGCGTGCACAACTCGGTCGGCTGCGTGCCGATCCTGAAATTCGGCAACGATCAGCAGAAAGAACAATTCCTCAAGCCCCTGGCCAGCGGCGCGATGCTCGGCGCCTTTGCGTTGACCGAGCCCCAGGCCGGCTCGGATGCCAGCAGCCTGAAAACCCGCGCGCGCCTCGAAGGCGACCATTACGTGCTGAATGGCTGCAAGCAGTTCATTACCTCCGGGCAAAACGCCGGGGTGGTGATTGTGTTTGCGGTGACTGACCCGGCCGCCGGCAAGCGCGGAATCAGCGCGTTTATCGTGCCCACCGATTCGCCGGGTTACAGCGTCGCGCGGGTAGAAGACAAACTCGGCCAGCATGCGTCGGACACCTGCCAGATCCTGTTTGAGGACGTAAAGGTGCCCGTGGCCAACCGCTTGGGCGAGGAGGGCGAAGGCTACAAAATCGCCCTGGCCAACCTCGAAGGCGGACGCGTCGGCATCGCCTCGCAAGCGGTCGGCATGGCCCGCGCGGCGTTTGAGGCGGCCCGCGACTATGCACGCGAGCGTGAAAGCTTCGGCAAAGCCATCATCGAACATCAGGCCGTGGCCTTTCGCCTGGCGGACATGGCCACGCAAATCGCCGTCGCGCGGCAGATGGTGCATTACGCCGCAGCGCTGCGTGACAGTGGCAAGCCGGCACTGGTGGAAGCGTCCATGGCCAAGCTGTTTGCTTCGGAAATGGCCGAGAAAGTCTGCTCGGCCGCCTTGCAAACCCTGGGCGGTTACGGTTACCTGAGCGACTTCCCCCTGGAGCGGATCTACCGCGATGTGCGGGTCTGCCAGATTTACGAAGGCACCAGCGATATCCAACGCATGGTCATCTCACGCAATCTCTAAGGAGCCACTTCATGAGTTACGAAACCATTTTGCTCGACGTCCAGGGCCGCGTCGGGCTGATCACCCTCAATCGCCCACAGGCCCTGAACGCCCTGAATGCACAGCTGGTGAGCGAGCTGAACCAGGCGCTGGACAGCCTGGAAGCCAACCCGGAAATCGGCTGCATCGTGCTGACCGGCTCGAAAAAAGCCTTTGCCGCCGGTGCCGACATCAAGGAAATGGCCGAGCTGACCTACCCGCAGATCTATCTCGACGACCTGTTCAGCGACAGCGACCGTGTGGCCAACCGCCGCAAGCCGATCATTGCTGCGGTCAACGGCTTTGCGCTCGGCGGCGGCTGCGAACTGGCGTTGATGTGTGACTTCATTCTGGCCGGTGACGGCGCCAGGTTCGGTCAGCCCGAGATCAACCTCGGCGTGTTGCCGGGTATGGGCGGCACCCAGCGCCTGACCCGCGCGGTGGGCAAGGCCAAGGCCATGGAGATGTGCCTGACCGGACGCTTTATCGATGCCGTGGAAGCTGAGCGCTGCGGGATAGTGGCGCGCATCGTGCCGGCCGATGAGCTGCTGGAAGAGGCCTTGAAAGTCGCTACGCTGATCGCCGGCAAATCGGTGCCGATCAGCATGATGGTCAAGGAAAGCGTGAACCGTGCGTTTGAGGTGAGCCTGTCGGAAGGCGTGCGCTTTGAGCGCCGGGTGTTCCATGCGGCGTTTGCGACGCAGGATCAAAAAGAAGGCATGGCGGCGTTTGTGGGCAAGCGGGCGCCGGAGTTTAAGGATCGATAGCGGTATTTTGGGTATATCCGGTTTTTGGGTGATGGCGGGTATTGGTTCCGCCCTTACGGCGGGTCACTTTTGGAAA
>NZ_UTBG01000097.1 GCF_900580675.1 Pseudomonas viridiflava | reverse complement strand
GTCACGACTATCCGGACAAGCAGGTGCTGCTGGACGTCTGGGAGGTCTCGGCATTCACTGGCCAGGCGCATGGCGCAGAAGGGCAGCCGCTGGTCTGGGCCAGCCCGCGTGAGCTGGCCAATTATGACTTTCCGGCTGCCGATCAGCCGATCGTTGCGGCGGCACGTTTGCCCGGCGAGTATCTGATCACCCCCGAGGGGCTGGATAATATCGAGCTGTTGCGCGGTATGCAGAAAGCCATCGCGGGCGGTATCAAGCTGGTTCAGTTGCGTGCGCCGGGTGGTTACGACCCGAAATACCGTGACCTGGCAGTGGATGCGGCAGGCCTGTGTGCCGGCAAGACTCAGCTCATGCTCAAAGGGCCTCTGGAGTGGT
>NZ_UTBG01000108.1 GCF_900580675.1 Pseudomonas viridiflava | reverse complement strand
CCCTACTACCTGAGTACCCTGGACTCACTGGCCTGGCGCCATGGCATCCCAGAAAGTCTTTACCCCGAGTCGCTCATGCCGGGGCTCCGTGAAATTGGTCGTCAGGCTTCGGGAAACATGTGGGGCAACGTTTATCCCCGGCAGGGCTTTCTGGTACAGCCCGACGACTTCAAGGCGGCCGCCGTCATGGCGCAACGGGCCGGCGATGTGATTACCCGCAATTGGCAGCCGCATGTGTACGTACCACTGACTCCAGCCAAACGCGACGGCTACTGGCCGCCTGGCCCGATCGTTGAAAACGACGCGTCGACCCACAAATGGCAATTGCTCTTCCCTCAGGTTCAGCCCACGTGTGCCATCTTCCCCAGCGATCCGGTACAGAGCGCGGATGGCGGCTACGCCTGGTCGCTGTGGCGTCCCTATAGCTGCTGCAAACGTGAGGGGCAGACCTTTCTGTTCAGTATCGACTTCGAAGGCGGTGCGTCATGAGTCGGCTTTGCGCGCGATCATGGTTGGGCGTGATGAGCCCGTTGCTCTGCGGACTGCTCGCCATGGCCACGCCTACCCACGCCGCCGAGGGCGATTACCGCCTGGGTACTCAAGGCGAAGTACTCGACGACCGAGTGATGTACACCATCGGTGGCGGCTCGGCAACGGGCTCACCGAGCTCGCTCTATCGACCCAGCGGCCTCGGTGTCGGCGGGTCCTGGCGAGCGAACATGATGTGCGGAAACATGAGCCTCACCAACACCCTGCAAAACCAGTTGAACGGCGTCACCGAAGGTTTCCAGCAGATCATGGGCAGCGTTGTGCAGAACGCGACCCAAGCGGTGATGTCGCTGCCAGCGTTGATCATCCAGCGCGCCAATCCCGGTCTCTATGAGTTGCTGAGTAACGGCGTTATGCAGGGTCGCATCGACTTCGACCGCTCCAAGCTGACCTGCCAGGCCATGGCCGAAAAGATGGCGGATAAGGTCGGTCAAGCCGGCTGGGGTGCGCTGGCCAAAAACCAGGAGATGCAGGGCAATCTAGAACAAACCGGCGGTGATGCGGTGGCAGCGGTGAAAAACACCGAGGCCCATAACGGCAACAATGGGGTGTCCTGGGTCGGCGGTTCGAAGGCCGGAGGTAACGGACAGACGCCCATTCGGGTGACCGCCGACGTGGTGCGCGCGGGCTATAACCTGCTGCATAACCGTTCGGTGGATGACAGCGCCTCGATCAGTAGCAGTGATTGTCTGGGTGGGGCTATTTGCCAGACCTGGGCTTCGCCCCAGGAGGAATCCGAGTGGGCCGTCCGCGTACTGGGCGAGAGCGAAGTCGCGACCTGCGACAGCTGCGAAACTCTGCGTGCGACCGCTGGCAGCGGACTGACGCCGCTGATCCAGGAGGCCTATAACGAGCGCCTCAAGGCCCTGCAAGGGCTGTTGTCTGGCTCTCTGCCGCCTACCCCTGACAACCTGGCGAAAGCCTCCAGCCCGATGCTGCCGGTGACCCGTGGTGTGGTCGAAGCCCTGCGTGACGACCCCGATCAGGACCTGTTGGCGCGGCGCTTGGCCAGTGAGACGGCCTTGTCCAGTGTGCTCGACAAAGCGTTGCTGCTACTGCGCACCCTGCTGGCGGGCAGTCACGAACCGAACATCGCCTCCGCCGAGCCGGCACAGAGCGCCTTGACGAAAAACATCGACACCCTGGAGCGCGAAATACGCCTGCTGCAGACCGAACTGCAGGTCCGGCAGATGCTGGCCACCAACACCGCCAGCCTGGTACTCGACCGGCATGCCGGTGGTGCCGACGCATCGCGTACCGTCGAGCAAGGCGACCCCGAGCCCGGCCGACTCAATGATGCTGACGCCAGGCGCAAATGAGCCATGAAACGCTCACCGCTATTCAGTCTGCTTTCAGGTCTGGGGATTGCCGCGGTGACGATCCTGACCGCCGCACTGGTCGCCTGGATCGGCCGAACTGCGCTGGGTAATTTCGAGGTCTGGCAGCAGGCACTCGAATCCGCACGACCTTATCTGCGGGGGTGGCGCGCCCTGCTCTACGCCGCCCTCTTTGCGCTCTGGTGGGATCTGCTTCGGCGCTACCGACATCGACCACAGGATCGACTGCGCGTGAAACGCATCGGAGCATTAGGGCTCGTGCTCTTTACCTGCGTCGAACTCACCCGACTGTGAGGTCACCACCATGCTCCTGAGCACCAACAGCTACCTGGAATTTTACCTCTCTCTGCTGGCCTGGATCATCAATAACGGCCTCTGGAGCGTCCTGTCCGACACCGGGCTATTTGCCGCGCCCTTCGGCGCGATCATCCTCCAGGAATGGCTGTCAGCCCGTCAGCAAGGCGCGGATGAAGGCAACAAGGGACTGCTCTCGGTGCCGCGGATCGAGAACCGGTTGTGGCTGGCCTACATCGTCGTATTGTTCGGTTGCGCGCCGGTCTTTCCGTTGAGCCTCGCCTCGATGGCGTTCGATGATGCGGCGAGTCAGCGCTGCGGCGTGAGTGTGGCCCAACCGACGGAAACCGCCTGGGGGGCGACCTTCAATACGATCGGCGAACGCTCCGCCAACGTACCGATCTGGTGGTTTCTGGTGCATGCCTTGAGCAAAGGTGTGACCGCGGCGGCCACCGCCTCCATCCCTTGCGCAGCGGATATCCGGCAGATGCGCATGGAGATCGACAGTTCGCGCATCGATAGCCAGGTACTGCTGCAGGAAGTCGCCGACTTCACCCGCGACTGCTATGGCTATTCCCGTTCTCGGCTGTTCACCAACCGCCCGCAGTTGGACAAGGCACAAAGTCACGACGCAGCGTGGATTGGTTCAAGCTATTTTCTCGACACGCCCGGCTACTACGACACGGATCGTTCACGCACACCGCGAGTCAGTTGGCCGTATAACGAAAGCCGCGATGTCTCCTTGCCGCAGCTAGAGAACGGCGCGGGCTACCCCACCTGCAAGCAGTGGTGGAGTGATAGCGGTGTTGGGTTGCGCGACCGCTTGATCCAGCAGGTCGATCCCTCGCTGCTGACACAACTGAAAGGTTGGTTGACTGGCCGTTCGAACAACGAGATCGAGGATGCCACCCTGCGTGAGTTGGTCAGCCCGCGCCAGCAATCGATGTCCATGTCGCCCGGACAGGTGTACCAGGACTATGGCTCCAGTGCCCGAGGCGGCTCGATCAATCAGGGGCTCAATAACCTGGCCACCAATACCGGGTTGGCCCTCGGCTCCTTCAGCAACTTCCCGGCGATGAATGCGCTACGCGCTGCCCTGCCCATGGTGCAGGCCTTCCTGATCATGGGCGTCATCATCAGCTTGCCGCTGATCCTGCTGGTCAGTACCTACCAGCTGAAGACCGTCATGACGGTGACGTTCGCGCTATTTACCTTACACATGCTGAGCTTCTGGTGGGAACTGGCTCGTTGGGTCGACTCCAGCATGCTAGATACCTTGTACAACCAGGTCTCGGCGTCCAACCAAGTGCTGTTATCGCTGCCCACATCCGGGTTTATGGATGGGACTGTTACCGCGCAGGTGATCGAGTATGTGATGGGGGCGATGTTCATCGTGCTACCAATGCTGTTTCTAGGGGCCATGAGCTGGGCAGGATATTCAGTCGGCAGTGGGATTCAAGGCATGTTGGCGAACGGTAGCAAAGCAGCAAGTGACGCAGCGAGCAAAGGTACGGATCAAATATTGGGTGCTGCTAAGCGCTCAATTAGATGACTTGCTGTCGCCTATATAATGCCCATTGTCGTCGAAGTCACCGATGTAGAGGTCAGCGCCTAAGTAATCTGGCCCTGGATTTTTCTCTTCATGATCGGCACCAACAAAAGCCCTGAACCATAGCAAAGTGATGAAAGCCAGCATCATCACAATGAAAGTAACCAGACAAGCACTGACAAAGAGCAAACCTCCGATCAGTGCCAGTTTGGCAATCAGAAAGCTCCCGCGAACGAGTAAGTTACCCGCAGGTATACCTGCCGTCACCGCACGCTCAGCCAAGAGGGACTCAAACGCTTTCAATTTTCGATAACGACGCTTTACCGATATGCCACCGGCATACGCCCAGCGATGGGCACGTGAATTATGAATAGGATTCTGAGTCGACATGGTCTCGCCCTCTTCTGAGCGTTTTCATGGTTGAGACAGGAGTAACAGCCTACTACTGAAAACTGTCCATTCCTGACCGTTTATCAGCTCGCCCAGCCGAAAATCTTCACCGGAAGCAGAAACCAGCCCCGTGAAACAGCTTTTCTAAAGCGATTTATTGGATTTAACGATGGCAATCCAAGCAGCGTACTCACCCAAGTACCGTTTGGACTGGGCGTCTAACTGGTTTTCTGGAGACCCAGACGATTTTTGCCTTCTTGTGACCGTAGTCGAGCGCGGACCTACCCTGTAAAGCTGGGCGAGGTGGTCGGTGGCTGGAAGCTCGTTCCCGTAGTTTTGCCTGAAACTACTGCTCTAGCCCCCAGTCATCATTTTTTCGGCGAGCCTTAAAGGCTTTTACAAAGCCCTCCTGCGCCCCAACTTTTTCCATGGACGCTGAGGCTAATGTTTTCGGTGCATCCCCACATCGGCAAGCTGCCCTGTCGCCACTCAGCTAAAGGCAAAAGGCTAGCAACGTTGCACTGTATTCGGGTGTTTTAGAACCCGAATCGGGTAGTGCACAAAATGAGAACCGGTATCATTTGCGTCATTCTCATTCAGGCGTGAACCCCATGGAACGTTCTCCCCTTTGCCAAGCTGTACGTTATGCCCTGTTGTTATCCTGCGCCCTACCCTTGCTGCAACCGGCAATGGCCGCCGACGTCAACCTGGAAGAGCTGGATGCCACGGTGATCACTGCCACCAAACAGGACACTCCGCAGTTCAAGACCGCCAACAGCGTCAGCGTGGTCAAGGGCCAAAAGATTGAAGACAGCCACCTCGATACCCTCGGTGACGTGGCCCAGCGCCAGCCCAACCTTTACTTCAGCACTTTCGCCCGGCACACGCCGTCGCTGACCATTCGCGGATTGGGGTTTTCTGACGACGAAGGCGACAGCATCAGCAACAGCGTGTACATCGACGGCGTGCCGATGAATGCCCTGGTGCTCGGCCAACTGTATGACATCGACCAGCTCGAAATCCTGCGTGGCCCTCAAAATACCCTGTATGGGCAAAACAGCATGGGCGGCCTGGTCGCCCTGCGCACCCGCGACCCGGAGTTCATCGCCGGCGGCAAGGTCAAGCTCGAATATGGCACGAATAACCAGCAACGCGCCGAAGTCACCGGCTACCTGCCATTAACGGAAAACACCGCCGTACGCGTGTCTGTTGGCGGTGAAAAGAACGACGGCATGATCGCCAACTCCACCCTCGGGCGCCACGACACCGCAGGTTGGGACAGTGGTTTCGGGCGCATCAAGTTATTGCATCTGGATGACGATGGCGGCGAGTGGCGCTTCGGCCTGCACCACATGAATACCCACGGCGATAACGACTACTTTGCCCCCCGCGATTTGGCGAAGAAGTATCAGTCCAACGCCACCGACGCCGGCACTAACAACACCGAATACACGCTGTTCACCGGCGAATACCGCAAGCGTTTCGCCGATGACACACAGCTGGTGGTCAACGTCGGCGCCAACCAGACAGAGTGGGATTACTGGCTACCCAAATCGATCTTTGGCGGTACCGCTGGCTACGACATGAAGACCCGCCAATACACCGGCGAAGCACGGCTCAATGGCCAGAATGGCAACATTGACTGGCTGGTGGGCGGCTTCCTCTCCCATGTACGCCGTGACGCGCCCTACACGTTCGATCTCAGCCCGTTTTTCCTGAGCGACACCAAGGCCAAAGTCGAGGGCGACACCGTGGCCACCTTCGGCGAACTCGGCTGGCGCTTCCAGCCAGAGTGGCGTGCAGCCGTCGGCCTGCGGGTAGAGCACAACCGTCGCAGCATGGACTGGAGCAGCACCCAGGCGGGCATGTTCGACAGCAATGGCGACGGTGTGCCAGATGGCAGCTTCTCCAGCCTAGAATCGTTCAACGACCGCAAGGTCAGCGAGACCGTGGTTCTGCCGCGTTTCAGCCTGGAATACAGCCCCAACGAGCAGCATTTCAGCTACCTGGTATTGGCACGCGGCTACAAGGCATCGGGCTTTAACACCTACTCCACCAGCGCTAGCACGGCCGGCGACGCCTATAACCCCGAGTACGGCAACTACGCCGAGCTGGGCTATCGCTACCGTGCACCGAGCAAGGTCTGGGAAGTCGGCACCAACGTGTTCTACACCCGTCTGCGTGACCAGCAGGTGATTGTCGAGGACGGCGGCGGCCAGACCTCCACCAGCAACGCCGGCAAGTCCCACAACAAAGGGCTGGAACTGACCGCCACGGTTCGGCCGCTGGAGTCGGTGCAGGCCAACGCCTATGCCAGCCTGTTCGAAGCACAATTCGACGACTACACCCGGGGGGCGGTGGATTATTCCGGCAAGCAGTTCCCCAGCACGCCCAAGCACAGCTACGGGGTGTCGATGGACTGGGCCGCCACCGACCACATCACCGTCGGCACCGGCCTGACCCGCCAGGGCCAATCCTACCTGTACCCGAACGCGACCCTCTCCCAGGGCTCGTACACCTTGTGGGATGCAAACATCGACTACCGCATCAACCAGTGGAGCGTCGGCCTGTTCGGCAAGAACCTGGGCGACACCACCTACTTCACCCGCGCCATGTCCAACGGCATGGTCATCGCCGGTCAGCCGCGCACCCTGGGTGTGCGGGTAGGCATGGAGTTCTGAGGAGTAAAGTGACAACCATTGCAAATGAGAACTATTAGTAATAACCTGCCGACCATCTTGAATGCTCGCAGGGATTTCCGGGCAATGCGGTGGCGCAAGCCGCCGCCGGAATCAGGGATACTTACGAGCCGTCTGCCCCCTGCCAGGCCTGCCTGGGCAGTTGCCTGCGAGGACGACCATGTACCAGCTTCGCGCTTCAACCTTTTTTGACAAAGCAGCCCCCCACGCCGGCCCACCGGGTTGCCATGTGCGTACCCAAGTGCTCCAGCCTGGCCTGGAAGTGTCCCTCGTGACCTTCGACGCCAGCCAGTCAGTGCGTATCAGCACCATCGACGACAACCCCCACCTGCATTTCAGTTGCATGCTCAATGGCGATATCGACATCCGCGTCGGCCGCAAGGGCCTGCACCTGGGCAAAGGCCAGTTGATGACCAGCTTCGCTCCTTCCGAACGTTTCGAACTGGAATTCGCCCCGGCCCACCGCAATCTTGAGCTGCGCATAACCCCTGAGCGCCTGGGCGAACTGGCTGGCGATGATTACCAGCGCCTGGGCGACCGCATGGAAGGCAATTTCTGCCTGCACACCACCCATGGCAACCAGCGCATCCAGGATGCGGCCCTGCGCCTGGAACGCCTACTGGGGGATGATTCGGCCTCGGCGCTGCTGGTGCATTCGGCCAGCCTGGAGTTCCTGGCCTGGCACTTGAAAGCCTTCAACCCCCAGGACCAGAGCGAACAGATTTGCCGGCGCGAACAGAAACAACTGCTGGCCGCCCGCGATCGCCTGCTGATGGACCTCAGTTCACCGCCGACCATCGAGCAACTGGCGCGGGAAACCGGCCTCAACCAGCTCAAGCTCAAGCGCGGTTTCAAGGCGATGTTTGATGTGAGCATCTACGCGTTGTTCCAGCGTGAACGCATGGGCAAGGCGCGCCAGCTGTTGCAGCAACACGGGGTAACCGATACCGCTTCCATACTCGGCTACAGCAATATCAGTCACTTCAGCGTGGCGTTTCGCAAACAATACGGCGTGCTGCCGCGCGATGCCCGGCGCGGGGCATTGGAGTAAGGTTTAACCGGCCTGCTGCCGCCACAGCTCGGCATACAACCCGCCGTGCGCGAGCAATGCGGCGTGGCGGCCGCGCTCGACGATACGCCCCCGATCCAGTACCAAAATCACATCCGCATGCCGTACCGTGCGCAAACGGTGCGCGACCATGATCAGCGTGCGGCCCTGGGCCAGGCGCGACAAAGCGCGCTGAATCTCATACTGGGCCAAGGGGTCGACCGACGCAGTGGCTTCATCCAGCAACAGAATCGGCGCGTCCTTGAGCAAAGCCCGGGCGATGGACAAGCGCTGGCGCTCGCCCCCGGACAGGCGCTGACCATTCTCGCCAATCGGGGTGTCATACCCCGCGGGCAGGCGCTGGATAAACCCATCGCAACCAGCCTGCACACAGGCGTGCTGTACCTGCGCCAGGGTGGCGTCGTGCTTGCCCAGGCGCACGTTATCCAACACGCTGGCGTCGAACAGTTGCACGTCCTGGAACACAAAGCTGCAAGCGCCATATAGTTGCTCCAAACGCATCTGCCGCAAGTCCACGCCGCCCAGCTCGATGCGCCCCTGCTGCGGGTCGTAGAAGCGCGCCAGCACATGCAACAGGCTACTTTTACCGGCGCCCGACGGCCCGACAATCGCCAGCATCTGGCCGGGCTCGACACTGAAGTCCAGGCCCTGCAACGCCCATCCCGGCTGCTCGGGATAACGCAAACCCACGTTGTAAAAGCGCACGCCATGCCCCTCCACCACCGCCGCGTGCCGAGGTTCCTCAACCGGCGGCATCAGCAAGATCTCCTGCAGCCGCGACTGCCCCTGAGCCAGTCCACGCAGCTCGCTCAGATACGCCGCAACGTCCAACAAGGGGTCGAGCAGGCGCGGCGTGACCAACGCAAACAACAGCCACACCAGCACCTCTAACTGGCCTGCGTTGGCCAACAGGCCCGCCGTCAGTAATAGCAGCACCAAGCTCATGTCCACGCACAGGCGATACAGCTGGATCGCACTGCCACCCCATACTTCCACCCCCAAGCTGTGCCGTTCGATCTCACCGAACTGCGCATCCAGCCGCCCACGCCACTGCTCGGCACGGTTGTACAAACGCAGGGTACGCAAGCCGGCAATAAACTCCACCAGTAAGCCCGCCGCCTGCCTGAAGCTGTGTTGCTTGCGTCGCCCCGCCGCGAGGAAAAACCCGCTCAGCCGGTTCAACACCGCAAAGCCCACGGGCAAGCTCACCAGCAACGCCAGGGCCAGACGCCAGTCCACCCACACCAGCACCAACATAAACAGCAACGGCACGCTCAGTGCCGCGAGCAATTCACCCAGCACGTGGGTAAACAGGTTTTCAATGCGCTTGACGTCTTCGGTCAGGCGCTCGCCAAGCTGGCCGATGCGCTCCTGACGCAGCGCCCCCAAGGGTAGGCGCGCCACATGATCCAGCAGATGGCGCCGATAGCCGTGCATCACCTCGTAGCCACCGAGAAAACTGTTCATCTGGCCGTAGTGGGAACACACCAGTTGCAACCCCAGCAGCCCGAACAACCCCAGCCCCAACCATCCCAACGACAGCCCCGTACCACCGGCCAGCCAAGCAAAACCAAGGAACAATGGCGCAATCGCACAGGCCCGCTCCAACACACGCAAGCCCAAGCCCCACCACAACCGCGGCGAACGAGTATCGGCAAGCCTGATGACCTGACGCAGCCCTTCAATCAACCCTTGCATGCAGCGCACTCCCGTCGCGGATGGTCCAGTCTTCGCTGTCGAATTGATGCTGCCATTGCGTGGCATACGCGCTGCTGCGCACCAACAATTGTGCGTGGGTGCCGCGGTCACGGATCACTCCGTGCTCCAGCAACACGATCTGTTCGGCCTCGCTGATACTGGTCAGGCGATGTGCAATCACCAACAAGGTCTTGTCCGGCCAGGTATCGCGCAGCGCCTGATAAAAGCGGCGTTCGGTACGGCTGTCGGCAAACGCCGTCGCCTCGTCCAGCACCAACACCGGGGTCTCGGCGAGCAATGCCCGGGCCAGGCCGATACGTTGTCGCTCGCCCCCTGACAGGCGCCCTCCACGCTCATCCATCTGCGTGTCGAGGCCCTGGGGCAACGCGCGTATAAAGTCCTCGGCCTGGGCCACGCGCAAGGCCGTGGCGATCTGCCCCGGCGTGGCGTCGGCACGGCCGATTCGCAGGTTATCGAGCAGGCTGCCCTGGAAAATAAATGCGTCCTGGGAGACCACACCCACTGCGGCCGCCCGTGCGGCGTCACTGAAGGCCGATAACGGTTTGCCATCCAGCAACACGCGACCACAGTCAGCATCGAGCAGGCCCCCAAGCAACCAGGCCAGGGTGCTTTTGCCGCTACCGGACGGGCCGACCAGGGCAGTCATCTGCCCGGCGGGCAACACCAGATCGATATGCCGCACAATCGGCTGCTGTTGATAGTTGAACGAAACATCCTCGAAGGTCACGCCCAGGTGCGCGGCCACAGGTTGCTCATGCCCTTGCGAGGGCTGCGGCCAAACCAGCAACGGTGCAAACCGCCGCACACCGCCGATAATCTCCTGGATCTGCGAATTCAACCGCGCCACACGTAACAACGGGCGCAGCATGCCCGTCCCGAGTATCAGCACCAGTACCAGTTGCGCCTGGGTCAGCTCCCCGATGCCGTAAAGCCATAGCCCTGCGGGAAACAGCACCGCCACATTGGCCCCCAGCAGCACCACGAACACCGACCAACCCGGCACGCTAATACGGATCATGCGACCGATCAGATGCTGGTAATGCGCCAGAGCTTCGCGCATGCGCTTGAACGAGCGCACATCCTGGCGGAAGGCTTTCATCAGCGGTGCACTGCGTAAAAATTCGAGGGTGGCGCCGTCCAGATCATCCACCGCGCCGGCGTACTGCGCCAGGCGCTCGCCGAGACCGCGCATCATCCAGGCCTGGGCGCACAGGGCCAGGGGCACCGGCAGCAGCGCGCACAGGGCCAAGCGCCAGTCGACAAAGCACAGGGCGATCAATACCCATATCGGGCTCAACACGGCGGCCACGCACTCGACGCTGTGATGGGCGATAAATTGCTCCATGCGCTCCACGTCCTGGATCACCCGCTGCTTGAGTTCGCCGCTGGACCAGCGACTCAGCCACGGCAACGGCGCCCAAGACAAATGCCGCACCAGCGCACGTCGGGTAGTGAGCAACACCCGATACGCCGCGACATGGCTCAAATAGTAAGCCAGGGTGTACAGCAGGTATTTACTGAGCAATGCCAGCGCCACCCAGCCCGCCAGCTGCATCAGGTCGCCACCCAGCCTAGGCCCGCCCTGCACCACACGGTTGACCCCATGGGCCAGCAGAAAAAACGGCAGCAATTCCACCGCTGCCGCCAACACCGCCATGGCCACCGCCAGGCCCAGCCGTCGCCCCTGGCCCCGCAGCAACCAGCGCCATTGCGGGGCCCGTTCAGTCTTCATACC
>NZ_UTBG01000102.1 GCF_900580675.1 Pseudomonas viridiflava | reverse complement strand
GTTCATGCTGACCAGCACCTTGCTGCCGCTGCTCAAGCTGTCCCAGGATGCCTCGGTGGTGTTCACCTCCAGCAGCGTCGGGCGCAAGGGCCGCGCGTATTGGGGGGCTTATGGCGTGTCGAAATTTGCCACTGAGGGCTTGATGCAGACATTGGCCGACGAGCTCGACGATGTGGCGGCGGTTCGCTCGAACAGCATCAACCCAGGCGGTACGCGCACCAGCATGCGCGCCCAGGCGTATCCGGGGGAAAACCCGATGGAAAGGCCTGCACCGGAAGAGATCATGCCGGTGTACCTGTACCTGATGGGGCCGGACAGTACTGGCATAAATGGGCAGGCGTTTGACGCGCAGTAACAACTGAAACAACCCGAACTGGAACTGGATCCATGTGGGAGCTGGCTTGCCAGCTCCCACACAAGGCCCACAATTGTTCAGCGGTGTTGCTTAGTTTTTCACCACTTCCTCAAGGGTGAAACGCCCCAGCGGGTTCTGCAGGAAGTTGCTCACATTCTTGCGTGAGATGTTGATGTACGGGCTGTAGTACAGGTCGATCCAGTTCACATCCTGTTTCGCCAGCTTCTGTAGTTCGACATACATCTGCTCACGCTTGGCCGGGTCGGCCTCGATCCGCGCAGCAGCTACCAGTTGCTTGACCTTGTCGTTCTTGTAACGGGTCATGTAGTTCTGGTTGGTGTCGTGGCCCAGCACAAAGGTGGTTTTCTGGTCCGGGTCGAGGATGTCGTTGGTCCAGTACATCACCGAAATATCGTACTCACCGTCCACCAGCATCTGCCAGCTTTGGGTCGGGTCGACTTTCTGCAAATTCGCGGTCACGCCGACCTTGGCCAACTGGTCCTTGATGATCACCGCAATTTGCTCGTCGGCTTCGTTGCCGGCGTTGACCACGTAGTTCAGCTTCAAGTCCTTGGCACCTGCCTGTTCCAGCAGCTTTTTCGCGGCGGTCGGGTCGTACGGGCGTTGCAGGTTGTTGGCGTAGTGGTACAGCGAGCCTTTCGGAATGTAGGAATAGGCCACGGTGCCCTGCCCGTAAGTGGCGGTCTTGACCAGCGATTGCTTGTCGATCGCCATGTCCAGCGCCTGGCGCACTTCAGGCTTGGCCAGCAGGCCGTGGTCATGGTTGATCAGCAGGTGATCTTCGCGGGTGGACGGGTCGGCGTGGATCACCACGTTCTTGTCTTTTTTCAGCTCTTCAACCCGCGAGAACGGTACGAAGATCGCCGTGTCCAGCTCGTTGTTCTGGACCATGCGCATGCGCGTGTTGTCGTCGGTCACCGACACCCATTCCACGCCATCGAGGCTCACGTTCTTGGCCTGCCAGAAGTTCGGGTTCTTTTTCAGGATCACCCGATCTCCCTTGCGCCATTCCTCCACGGTAAACGCGCCGGACGTCACCGGGTTTTCCGAGTAGGCGTCTTCGCCCATTTTGGTCATGGCTTTTTCCGACAGGATCGACACCGTCGGCGATGCCAATTGCGAGAGGAACGCCACCGCCGGAGTTTTCAACGTGACCACCAGGGTTTTCGCGTCGGCGGCCTTGGCCGTGTTGATCAGGTTGAACGGGTCGGCCCACAGCGAGGCCTTGTTGTCGCGGATGCGCAACAGGCTGAACGCCGCGTCTTCAGCGGTGATCGCCGAGCCGTCGGAGAACTTCGCATCGCGCAGTTTGAAGGTATAGGTCAGGCCGTCCTTGGAGATATCCCAGCTTTCTGCCAGGCCCGGTTCCATCTTGGTGCCCAGGTTGTCCACGCGCACCAGGGTGTCGTAGACGTTGGCGAACACCCAGGTGTCGCGGTTTTGCGCGCTTTTGATCGGGTCGAACGTGGTGCTGTCTTCACGGCAGCCGATGGTCAGGACACCAGCGGCCTGGGCCAGGCCGGCGGTCAGCGACCAGGCTGTCAGCGTGGCGGCGGCGAGCAACTTCAAGTGGCGCGATTGCATATCACAACTCCTTGTTAATGAATGGCAGAGGGTTAAAGCAAAGGTTCTTCAAGCACGCAACTGTATCGATGCTCGTGCAGGAAACGGGTCGGCGGCAACACCACGGAACACATGGCTTGCGCATACCGGCAACGCGGGTGAAACGCACAGCCCGCAGGCAGATTCAGCGGGCTTGGGGGTTCGCCCGGCAATGGCTCTGTAGGCAATGGCCGATGCGGATCGATCTCCGGAATCGCCTGGATCAGCGCCGCCGTGTACGGATGGCGTGGCGCGGTAAACACCGCTTCCACCGGGCCTTCTTCGACGATCTTGCCCAGGTACATCACCGCCACGCGGTCGCACAGGCGACGCACGATGGCCAGGTCGTGGGCGATAAACAGGATCGCCAGGTTCATGCGCTGCTGCAGCTCCAGCAGCAAGTTGATGATCTGGCCCTGGATCGACACGTCCAGCGCCGCCACGCATTCATCGGCGATGATCAAACGCGGCTCCACCGCCAGCGCCCGGGCGATGCCGACGCGCTGGCACTGGCCGCCGCTGAGGGAGCCGGGCTTGCGGCTGGCCAGCTCGGGGCGCAGGCCAACCAGGTCCAGCAGCTCATTGACGCGATCCGGGATGCGCTCCGGCGCCACTTTGCGCTGCACGCGTAACACTTCGGCGATGGTTTCGCCGATGGTGTGGCGTGGGTTGAGCGCGGCGTAGGGGTCCTGAAAGATCATTGCGGTTTCATGCCGCAGGCGGGCAATGTCGATTGCCGAGCCATGGGCCATGTCGATGCCATCGAACAGCACCTGGCCGGCGCTGATCGGGTTGAGGTGCAGGATCGCCCGCCCCAGCGTACTTTTGCCGCTGCCCGACTCGCCGACCAGCCCGAGGGTTTCGCCCGCCGCGAGGTTCAGCGACACACCGTTCACCGCCCTCACCCACTGCTTGTTCAGGCCGAACACACCCGTGCCGGACGCGGCGAAGCGCACTTCCAGGTCCTTGATCTGCAACAGGCTCATGGCTGGCCTCCCAAGGGATAGTGGCACGCCACGCGCGCGCCTTCCGGCAGCCATTCGGTGCACAACGCGCCGACCTGCGGGCAACGCGGGTTGAAGCGGCAACCGGCAGGCAACGCGTCGAGCAAAGGCGGCTGGCCGGGGATGGTGCGCAGCAAGGCATGCCCGCTGCTGTGGGCCGGCTGGCAGTCGATCAAACCAGCGGTGTACGGGTGTTGCGGGTGAGCGAGCAGGTCATATTTGCTGCCGTGCTCGCACAGGCGCCCGGCGTACATCACGGCGATGGAATCGCAGGTCTGCGCCACCACGCCGAGGTCGTGGGTGATCATGATGATCGACAGCCCGCGACTGTCACGCAGGTCCAGCAACAGCCGCAGGATCTGCGCCTGCACGGTCACGTCGAGGGCGGTGGTCGGCTCGTCGGCGATCAGCACTTTCGGGTTGCAGCCCAGGGCCACGGCGATCATCGCGCGCTGGCGCATGCCGCCGGAAAACTCGTGGGGGTAGTTGTCGACGCGCGCCTGGGGGTCGGGAATACCCACTTGGCGCAGCACCTCGATGGCTTGGCGGCGCGCGTCTTTTTTCGACGCACCTTGATGCAGGCGGATGCCTTCGGCGATCTGCTCGCCGATGCGCATCAAGGGGTCGAGGTGGCTGCTCGGGTTCTGGAAAATCATGCCCAGTTGCCCGCCGCGCACTGCGCGCATCCCGGCCTCATCCAATTGCAACAAATCTTCGCCGGCCAGGCGCACCGCAGCGCCCTGCACGCGCAGGCTGGGCGACGGCAGCAGGCGCATCAGGCCGCGACAGGCCATGGTTTTGCCCGAGCCACTCTCGCCCACCAGGCCGAGGATTTCGCCTTCGGCGAGGTCGAAGGATACGCGGTCGACCAGGGTGATATCCCGCCCGGTGTTGTTGGCGATCACGCTCAGGTCGCGCACTTGAAGCAGGCTCATGCGCGGTCCCCCAATACTTGCGCGACGCCATCGGCGAGCAGGCTGAAGCCCATGGCCAGGGTCACGATGGCCAGGCCCGGAAAGGTGCAGATCCACCAGGCGGTGGTGATAAAGGCCTGCCCTTCGGCGACCATCGTGCCCCACTCGGCGGTCGGCGGTTGCACGCCCAGGCCCAGGTAGCTCACGGCGGCGCCGTTGAGCAGCACCAGCACCGCGTCCGACATCGAAAACACAATCGAGCCGAACATCGCGTTCGGCAGCAAATGCCGAAACAGAATGCGCCCGTGCCCGAAGCCCAGGCTTTTGGCGGCCAGGGCAAACTCGCTTTCCTTGAGCACCAGGATCTGCGAGCGGATCAGCCGTGCATACGAGACCCAGCCCACCAGCGCCATGGCGATATAAAAGCTCTTCAGGCCCGGACCGAGGATGGCCATGATCGCCAGCATCAACACCAGGAACGGAAAGGCCAGGATCACGTCGATCACGCGCATGCAAACGCTGTCGAAACGCCCGCCGATATAGCCGGACACCGCGCCGACAAAGGTGCCGATCATGAACGGGAAAATCACCCCGACGATGGCCAGTTGCAGGTCAATCCGCGCGCCCCAGATGACCCTCGAGAGAATGTCCCGGCCGTAGTTGTCCGTACCAAATGGGTGCGCCAGGCTCGGGCCGAGCAAGCTGAAATCGGTATTTTGCGCAATTGGGTCATACGGCGCGATCCACGGTGCGAACAACGCCAGGGCGAACCACAGCAGCAGAATCAGCAAGCCCCACGCGGCGGTCAGCCGGCCATTGCGAAAACCAAAACGCAGGCGCAAACGCCAGGGGGCGATCAACGGGCGGCTGCTCATTGCATCTTCACCCGTGGGTCGAGGGCGACGGTCGCCACGTCGGCGATGAAATTGACCACCACCGTCGCACACGCCAGCACCATGGCCACGCCCTGCACCACCATGTAGTCGCGGGTAAAAATGCCGCGTACCAGCAGTTGGCCGATACCGGGGATGGCGAACAGGCTTTCGATGACCACCGTGCCGCTGATCAGCCAGCCGATGTTCACCGCCAGCAGGTTGACCGCCGGCACCAGCGAGTTGGGCAACACATGCCGACGGAACACTGCGGCTTCCGACAGCCCCCGCGCCCTGGCGGCGGTGACGTGATCGGCCTGCAACTCCATCAACATGCTTGCGCGCAGGTTGCGCACCAGCACCGCCGACAGCGCCAAAGCGATGGTCAGGCACGGCAGCAGCATGTGGTGCGCCTTGTCCAGCCAGGTGCGGCCGTAGCCCGACACCGGAAATAAGCCCCACTGCACGCTGAGCAGCAGGATCAACATCAAGCCCAGCCAGAACGCTGGCATGCCCAGGCCCACGGTGGTGAACACGCGGATCAGGTTATCGACCCAACCGCCTTTGTTGCGCGCGGCCAGCGTGGCCAGCGGCACCGCGATCAGCAGCGCCAGCACCACGCTGCCGAGCACCAGCACCAGGGTCGGCTCGATGCGTGTGACGATCAGCTTCAAGGCGTCGACCTTGTACAGCAGCGACTGGCCGAGGTCGCCCTTGAGCAGGTTTTTCAGGAAATAGAAATATTGCAGCCACAACGGCTGGTCGAGGCCGTACTGCGCGCGGATTTTCAGCAAAGCGTCGGGCGTGCTGCGCGACCCCAGCAGGGCGCGCGCCGGGTCGCCCGGGATCGAGCGCACCAGCACAAAGGTGATCAGGCTGATGCCAAACAGCACCGGCAGCAATTGCAGCGGCCGGGACAGCACAAAACGGTAGCGCGCCAAATTCATTCGTCAGCCTCGATGGCGAGCAAGGAAGTCCAGCAGCACCGGGAAGTACGCCTGGGGTTCCTCATAAAAGGGCATGTGGCTGCTGTTGGGAAACACGTGCAACTCGGCGTGGCGCGCCGCCATCTTCATGCGCATGGCGCAGGCCGGAGTCAGTTCGTCGTGCTGACCGGTGGTGATCAGCATCGGCATCTTGAAATCGGCCATCTGGGGGATGCGGTTCCAGTCCTTGAGGTTGCCGATGTAGAGGAATTCGTTGGGGCCCTGCATGGTTTCGTAGGGGCCCATGTTCCAGTCGTCCAGGGAGCGTTTGACCGGCGCGGGCCACTCGTCCAGGCGGCAGACATGGCGATAATTGAGCAAGGTGATCGCGGCCTGGTACTGCGGGTGGTCGAGGGTGCCCATGGCTTCGTGGCGTTGCATCATCGCCACGGTCTCGCTGCCGAGTGCGCCGCGCAGGCGTTCGAGTTCCTGGGACAGGTGCGGAATGTCGCCGACGGTGTTTTCGAGGATCAGGCTTTTCAGGGCGTCGGGGTAGTGGATCGCGTATTCAATCCCCAGCCAGCCGCCCCAGGAATGCCCGAGCAGGTGCACACGGCCCAGGCCCAGGGTTTGGCGCACGGTTTCTACTTCTTCGACATAACGGCCGATTTCCCACAAGGAAACGTCGGTAGGTCTGGCAGAAGCGCCCGTACCAAGCTGGTCGAATGCAACCACTCGCAGGTTATGGTCTTTGAGCCAGCCATGGGCGTCGCGCAAGTAGTCGCACGGCAGGCCCGGGCCGCCGTTGAGGCACAGCAGCACCTCATCGCCTTCGCCAAAGCTGTAGACCACGAGGTTATGGCCGTCGACTTGCAAGTTGTATTGCTGGTCGGGGGCAATTTCACGCCACATGCATACATTCCTTGTGTTGTGTCGGCCTGGCAGGTAGCGGCCGCATATCGAGCCAACACTACCGAGGATGCCGCGCGTCCATAACCTAGCATTTCTTATAGGTTTGGCCTGGCAGTCCTTCGCCGGGGCGTGGCATTCTACTTGCAGCAAGTCGAGATTCAAATGAATTCGGGAGCAGAACGGATGCTGGCCAAGCTGACTGCCTTAAATCACCGTCTGATGCCGGGCAGGAGCCTGGATGAGCAGATGGACAACACCTTCATCCTCGCCCAGCAGTTGGGCTTCGATGCACTGGTGTATGACTACACCCCGGTACCGATCGACCAGGATGGTGCATTGATCACCCCTTCGGTGCTGGAACTGCGCAATACGCCGGACGACTGGCACGCCTTGTGGTGCAGCAAAGGCTATTACCAGATCGACCCGGTGCAACACCTGGCCCTGCGCACGGTGTCGCCGTTCGTATGGTCGTACGAAGCCAAGGCCGATACCGCCTTGCAGACGATCATCGACCCCTGCCACGCCCCGGTTTCGTCCTACCTGCACGAACAGCAACTGACCTGCGGCGTCAGCGTGCCGATGCATTTGCCACGCGGTGGCTTCGCTTCGCTGACCGGCCTGCGCACCGGCAAAGCCCACAGCGTGTTGCAGGATGCGCAGCAGACCTTGTCGGATTTCAGCCTGATTTCCCACGCCTTGCAGGAAGCAGCCTACCCGCTATTCAGCAAGGAACTACGCACTTACCCGCATATTCACCTGACCAAGCGCGAACGCGAATGCCTGAAATGGGCCGCCGAGGGCCTGACTGCTGCTGAAATCGCCACGCAGTTGAGCCGTTCCCTGGCCGTGGTCACCCTGCACCTGGCTTCGGCAATGCACAAGCTGGGGGCTAAAAACCGCGTGCAGGCGGTGGTGCGCGCCACCCATTACCGCCTGCTTGAAGACTGAAGTCGGGCAAAACCTAGCTGTTTTGCTAGTTACCTGAATGCCGCCCACGGATTATCGTAGCCCTGATCCTTTTTCTTCAGAGCAGGGTACGAAATGGAATTCATCGAAAAAATCCGCGAAGGGTATGCGGCGTTTGGCCCCTACCAAACCTGGTTCCGTGTCACCGGTGACCTCGCCAGTGGCCGCACACCCCTGGTGGTTATCCACGGCGGCCCCGGCTGCACCCATGACTATGTGGACGCATTCAAGGACGTCGCCGCCAGCGGCCACGCCGTGATCCACTACGACCAACTCGGCAATGGCCGCTCCACCCACTTGCCCGACAACGACCCGTCCTTCTGGACCGTCGACCTGTTCCTGGCCGAGCTGAACAACCTGCTGGACCACCTGCAGATCAGCGATAACTACGCGATCCTCGGCCAATCCTGGGGCGGCATGCTCGGCACTGAACACGCAATCCTGCAGCCCAAGGGCCTGCGCGCGTTTATCCCGGCCAACTCGCCGACGTGCATGCGCACCTGGGTCAGCGAAGCCAACCGCCTGCGCAAACTGTTGCCCGAAGGCGTGCATGAAACCTTGCTCAAGCACGAGGCCGCCGGCACCTACCAGGACCCGGAATACCTCGCCGCTTCGCGGGTGTTCTATGACCATCACGTGTGCCGCGTCGTGCCTTGGCCGGACGAGGTCGCGCGGACCTTCGCCCAGGTTGATGCCGACCCCACGGTGTACCACGCCATGAGCGGCCCGACCGAGTTCCATGTGATCGGCAGCTTGAGGGATTGGAAATCGATTGGCCGCCTGTCGGCGATCAACGTGCCGACCCTGGTGATCTCCGGCCGGCATGACGAGGCGACACCGCTGGTGGTCAAGCCCTTCCTGGATGAAATCGCCGATGTGCGCTGGGCGCTGTTTGAAGACTCCAGCCACATGCCCCATGTGGAAGAACGCCAGGCGTGCATGGGCACCGTGGTGAAGTTTCTGGATGAGGCGTGTTCGGAACCTTACAAAGCGCTCAAGGCTGGCTGAGGTCTAAATGTGTGCGGGCTTGCTCGCGAATACGGTGCATCAGTCAATGACGCTGTTAACTGACACACCGTATTCGCGAGCAAGCCCACAGGTTAAACCTCAGTGGTCTCAGGCTTTACCGCCGCCTTCCTTGTGGCTTCAGCCACCACCGGAATCTCCTTGCCCTCCGCATCAAACAACTTCCCGCCGCTGAAGTAATCCCCCTCGCGCAACGCAGCCACATCGTGGAAGTACAAACTGCGCTCGGTCCCGGCCACAAACACCGACTGCTGATCCGAGTTACCCGTGGTGAAGTGGTTGAACGCCAGGTTCAACAGGATCGCCATGATCGCCGACGAGCTGATGCCCGAGTGGAAAATCGTTGCGAACCAGCTGGGGAATTGATCGTAAAAGCTTGGCGCGGCAATCGGGATCATGCCGAAACCGATGGAAGTGGCCACGATGATCAGGTTCATGTTGTTGCGGTAATCCACCTTGGACAAGGTGCGAATCCCACTGGCCGCTACCGTGCCGAACAACACAATCCCGGCGCCGCCCAACACTGAAGTCGGCACCGCCGCGATGACCCGGCCCATAAAGGGCAGCAGGCCGAGAATCACCAGGAACAACCCACCGGTCGCCACCACAAAGCGGCTCTTGACCCCGGTGACCGCGACCAGGCCGACGTTCTGCGCGAACGCGCTCTGGGTGAACGAGCCGAAGATCGGCGCGAACATGCTCGACAGCATATCGGCGCGCAGGCCATTGCCCAGGCGTTTGGAGTCAACCTTGGTGTCGATGATTTCACCCACCGCCAGGATGTCCGCCGAGGTCTCCACCAGCGTCACCATCACCACGATGCACATGGAAATGATCGCAGCGACATGAAAGGTCGGCATGCCGAAATGGAAGGGCGTTGGGAAACCGAACATCGGCCCCTGGGTGACGCCGGAGAAGTCAGCCATGCCCAAAAACACCGCAATCACCGTGCCGATCACCATCGCCAGCAGGATCGGCAGGCGCGAGATGGTCGCACTGCCAATCTTGCTCAACAGCAGCACCAGTACCAGGGTCAGCGCCGCCAGACCGATGTTCGGCATGCTGCCGAAATCCGCCGCGCGGCTGTTGCCGCCCATGGCCCAACGCGCCGCGACGGGCATCAGGGTCAGGCCGATCGTAGTGATCACGATGCCGGTGACCAACGGCGGGAAGAACTTGGTAATCCGCGAGAACACCGGCGTGATCAGCAGCCCGATCAAGGACGCGGCCATCACCGCCCCGAGTATCGCCGGGATCCCGCCGGCGCCGTCGCTGCCGACAATCGCCACCATCGTGGCCACACCGGCAAACGACACGCCCTGCACCAGCGGCAACTGGCAGCCAAAAAACGGCAAGCCCAGGGTTTGCAACAGGGTCGCCAGGCCACCGGCAAACAGCGACGCGGCGATCAACAAGCCGATATCCGCCGGCGACAACCCGGCTGCCTGACCGACGATCAACGGCACGGCGACGATGCCGCCGTACATGGTGAGCACATGCTGCAGGCCATAAGCCATGTTGGCGGCTACGCCGAGATTCTCATCTTCTGGCCGCTGCGGTGACGCCTTCGGGATAGTCATGGTGAGGGGTTCTCTGTTTTTGTTGTGCGGCCACTGTATGCAATGTTTGGACTGGATGTCCATAGAGTTGTATACAATCTTTCGGACAAGATACCCTGCATCTGCGTTACAAAAACAATCCGGCCGCAATGAGCCAGGACGCCAAAGGACTAAAAACCATGAAAAAGGCATTACAGGGAGCAACCGTCGCACTCACCCTTCTCGGCGGCGGGGAGGCCGTCGCGGTGGAATGGATGAACAACAGCCTGGGCTTTCGCTACGGCCAGCAGTTCACCAACCCGAACAACCCGGACGACTTCAGCAAACGCATCTACAGCTTCACCCACGCCAGCGGCTACGCCTATGGCAGCAATTTCCTCAACCTGGATGTGTTCCTGTCCGACAGCCGCGACCCGCGCAAGGGCACCGATCACGGTGGCAGCGAGGTGTACGCGGTGTATCGGCACCAGCTGTATGCGTCCCGGGTATTCGATGTGCCGCTGGGCACCGGCTTGGTCAAGGATTACGCGTTGACCCTGGGCTTCGACGCCAACCGCAACAACAACTTCGCCTCGGCGAAAAAACGCGCCCTGGTGATCGGCCCGACCTTGAAATTCAACACCGTGGGGGTGCTCGACCTGAGCCTGATGTACTACAAGGAGCGCAACCACACCGGCATCCCCGGTGCGCGGGAGTCAAACCACACGTTCGACGACACCTACATGCTCAACCTGACCTGGCTGCGCCCGTTCGAAATCGCCAACCATGCGGCGAAATTCCAGGGGTTTATCAATTACGTCGGGGAAAAAGGCGACGACTACCACGGCCGTGACACCGCACCGGAAGCCTTGATGCGCACTGCGCTGATGGTGGCGGTGCGACCGGGTAAAAGCGTGAAGCCGAACCTGTATCTCGGGGTGGGATATGAGTACTGGCATAACAAGTTTGGCGTGGACGGCGGCCGGGGGAGCCGCACGTCGACGCCTACGCTGAATATGGAAGTGACGTTTTAACTGAAGAAACCGGCTCCAAATGTGGGAGCGGGCTTGCTCGCGAAAGCGGAGTGTCAGCCAATATATTCGGTGCTGACATATCGCATTCGCGAGCAAGCCCGCTCCCACATTTTTGACCGCATTGTCACTTCAGATCCGCTGCCAGCTCAGAGGATTCAGCCTTGGGCCGCGCCAGCCAGTACCCCAACACCGCCAATGGCGCGGTCGCCAGCATTACGATCACGGTGATCAGCAACGGTTGGTCGATCATCGACGACACCAGCAAGCTGCTGAGAAAGCACAAACCCAGTTGCAGGGTGTTTTGCAGCGCCGCCGCCTTGCCGGAATTTTCAGCAAACGGCATCAGCGCATTCGCCACCACAATCGGGTAGCTGGCGCCGTTGACCAGGGCCATCAGGCAGAACGGAATCAGCAAGGTGGTCAGGGTCGGCACGCTCAAGGTTGCAACCAGGTACAACGCCACCATGCTGATGCAGTAGGCCAGCAGCAACCACGGCAACAGCGTCTTGCCTCGCACATGCTGCAAGGCGCTGCGGCAGCTGTAGCCACCCACCAGGAAGGCCAGGGTCGGCAGCACGTAGCTCAGGCCGATGTCATTCGGGCTGTAACCCATGTCGCCGAGGATGAAGGGCGACGCCGTCAACCAGGCGAAGAAACTGGCCGAGCACGCGGCAAAGATCATCACGTTGCCGGTGAACACGCGCGAGGTCAGCAACTGGCCATAACCGAGACGAGCAGGTTCACCCTCCTCCGCCAGACGTTTCGGCATTTTGCGCAGAAACAAGGTCGGCAACAGTAACAGCAGCGAAACGCCCAGCAGCACACCGAAAATTGCCTGCCAGCCAAAGTGGTTCAGCACCATCGCGCCCAACAACGGCGCCAGGGCTGGCGACAACGACATCAACGGCATGATGCTGGCGAACACGCGGTGCGCCTTCTCGGCCGGGTAGCGGTCGATCACCAGCGCCTGCCAGCTGACGGCGGCGGAACACACGCCAATTGCCTGCATAAAGCGCAAGGCCAGCAGCTGCGGCGCGGTCTCGACCCAGAACATGCCCGCGCAACCCAGCACAAACAGGCTGAGGCCTGCGAGCAGGATTGGCTTGCGCCCCAGCCGGTCGGACAACGGCCCCCACAACAACTGCCCTACTGCGAAGCCGGCAAGGAAAATACTCAAGCTGGCGCCGACTGCGCCCGCGCCGATCTGCAACTGCTCGCCCATGGCGCCGAACGCCGGCAAGTACATGTCCATGGCCAGATAACCGAGCATGCTCAGCCCCGCCAGATACCAAGTGAAAAAAAAAGAATTTTTCATTGAAGCCTTGTAGAAACTGCTGACTGGCGCCCATTATGAAGCTGACAGTTTGTGTGTGAAGCGATAATAATTGGACACTCTTATCAATAATTTTGAAGGCACGCACAATGTGGTCTGAATATTCCCTGGATGTCGTCGATGCGGTAGCGCGCCATGGCAGCTTCAGCGCCGCCGCCCAGGAACTGCACCGCGTGCCCTCGGCTATCAGTTATACCGTGCGCCAGCTGGAAGAGTGGCTGGCAGTGCCGCTGTTTGTCAGGCGCCACCGCGACGTCGAGCTGACCCCGGCCGGCCGTCTATTTATAGACGAAGCGCGCGGCGCGATGAAAAAAATGCTCGGCACGCGGCGCTTGTGCCAGCAAGTGGCGAATGGCTGGAGCGGCCAGTTGAAGGTCGCCGTGGACTCCATCGTCAAACCCCAGCGCTGCCGGCAGTTGGTGCTGGATTTCTATCGGCGGTTTCCCGAGGTCGAGCTGCTGCTGGAGTACGAGGTGTACAACGGCGTGTGGGACGCCCTGGCAGATGAGCGCACCGATATCGTGATCGGCGCCACCAGCGCGGTGCCGGTGGCCAGCCACTTCACTTTTCGCGACATGGGTTTGCTGAACTGGCTGTGCGTGGTCAGCGCACGCCATCCGCTGGCGAGCGTGGACGGCTTGCTCACTGACGACCAACTGCGGCCCTTCGCCTCGCTGTGCATGACCGACACCTCGCGCAACCTGCCCAAGCGCGACACCTGGACGCTGGATAATCAGCGCCGGCTGGTGGTGCCGAACTGGTCCTCAGCCATCGATTGCCTGCGTGATGGCCTGTGTGTCGGCATGGCGCCGGCGCATCAGGTGCTGCCATGGATCGAGCGCGGCGAGCTGGTGGCGCTGCAACTGTCGCGGCCCTTCCCTGCCAGCCCGTCGTGCGTGGCCTGGGCACAGAGCAAGCTGTCCCCGGCCATGGCGTGGTTGCTGGAATACCTGGGCGATACCGAGACCCTGAACCAGGAATGGCTCAATGGCCCGGCCGTAGCTAGCTCAACAGTCGGCTGATGGCCCGCACGATCATCTCGACTTCCTTGGCATCCAGGGTCAGCGGCGGCAGCAGGCGAATGATTTTGCCCCGCGTCACGTTGATCAACAGGCCGTGCTCGTGGGCGGCACGCTGCGCCAAGTCGCGATAAGGGCGGGCCAATTCGATGCCGATCATCAGGCCTTGCCCGCGAATCGCCAGCACCTGCGGGTGTTCGCTCAACTCCACGCGCAACCGCGCCAGCAAGCGTTCTCCTTGAAGCGCGGCGTTCTGCAACAACCCTTGCTCTTCGATGATCTCCAGCACGGTGCAGCCCACCCGGCAGGCCAGGGGGTTGCCGCCAAACGTGCTGCCGTGGCTGCCGGGCGTGAACAGTTGGGCCACACCGGCCCGGGCCAAGCAGGCACCGATGGGCACACCATTGCCGAGGCCTTTGGCCAGGGTCATCACGTCCGGCACGATGCCTTCATGCTGGAAGGCAAACCAGGCGCCGGTACGGCCGATGCCGGTCTGGATTTCATCGAGCATCATCAGCCAGCCGTGGCGGCTGCAGTGATCGCGCAAGGCCTTCAGGTAGCCGGGGGGCGCGGGGAGCACGCCGCTTTCGCCCTGGATCGGTTCGAGCAAGACCGCCGCGATACGCGCGCCAAAGGTGTTGGTGATCGCTTCCAGCGCGGCCAGATCCCCAAAGGCGACTTTTAGAAAATCCCCCGGCAAGCGTTGGAACCCGAGCCGCACCGATGGGCCATCGCTCGCCGCCATGGTACCCAGCGTGCGGCCATGGAAAGCGTTCTCCATCACCACCACCAGCGGTTCCTCGATGCCTTTTTTCCAGCCATGCAAGCGCGCCAGTTTCAGCGCCGTCTCGTTGGCTTCGGCACCGGAGTTGTTGAAGAAGGCGCTGTCCAGGCCCGACAACTGGGTCAGGCGCTCGGCCAGCCGCTGTTGCCAGTCGATGCTGTAGAGGTTGGAGGTGTGCAGCAGCAAGCCGGCCTGCTCGCTGATGGCCTTCACCAGCCTGGGGTGGGAATGCCCGACGTTGGTTACCGCCACGCCGGCCACCGCGTCCAGGTATTCACGGCCCTGCTGGTCCCACAGGCGCGTGCCCAGGCCACGGGTGAAGCTCAGGGCCAGGGGTTGATAAGTGGTCATCAGGCAGGCGGCGGTCATGGTGGCGGGCTCCAGTGCATCGTTATGATGGCTCCAGTATCGTTAGCCACCCGAGCTGGATAAACTGCGCATTCCTGCAATGACTTTAAACCAGGGCTTGATAATGGATCTGTTCCAGGCGATGTCGGTGTACGTGAAAGTGGTGGAGACCGGCAGCATGACCGCCGCCGCACAGGAATGCGGAATGTCCACCACCATGGTCGGCAATCACCTGCGCGCGCTGGAGCAACGCCTCGGCGTCAGCCTGCTCAAGCGCACCACCCGCAAACAAAGCCTCACGGAATTCGGCGGGGAGTACTACCAGCGCTGCCTTGAGGTGCTCGGGCTGGTGGCCGACTCCGAGCTGCTGGCGGAGCAGATCCACAGCGAAACGCCCAAAGGCTGCCTGCGTATCACCGTGCCACCGGTATTCGGCAGCGAACGTCTGGTGCCGGCCTTGAGCGAATTTTCCCAGCGCTACCCGCAGATCGACCTGTACGTGGTGCTGAGCAATGAGCGGATGGACTTGGTCGACAGCGGCTTCGACGTGGCAATCCGTCTCGGCGACCTGGAAACCTCCAGCCTGATCGCCCGGCCACTGCAGGCTTACACCCTGACCCTCTGCGCGTCACCTGATTACCTGGCGCGACGCGGCACGCCGTCGACACCCGATGACTTGCGGCACCACGACTGCCTGGCGTTCGCCTATCCGGCGAACGACAACTGGCGCGACACCGACAAGCTGTGGCGCATGACTGACGAGGACGGTGGGGTAGAGGTTCCGGTCTCCGGCTCCTTGACCATCAACAGCTCGCAAGGCTTGCGCCAGGCGGCCGTCAACGGGATGGGCATCAGCATGCTGGCCGATGCCCTGGTGCAGCAGGACCTGGAGAGCGGCAAGCTGGTGGCCTTGCTGACCCGCTATCAACTGCCCAGCCGGCCCATGCACTTGCTTTACCGCCAGGATCGCTATCGCCTGCCGAAGCTGCGGGCGTTTGTGGATTTTGTGATGGAGAAGTGGGCGCGCTGATTCAGGATGCATAAACAAATGTGGGAGGGCGCTTGCTATGTCAGGGGATTGTCCCCCGACAGGTTCACCGCAGATCAATGGGGCTGCTTCGCAGCCCAACGCAGGGTAAGCCTGCTCGCCACAGCAAGCCCCCTCCCGCATTGTTTTTTGACTGCGTCTTAAGCCTGAACCAGGCCCTTGATCTTCACGGTCGGGTTCACATCGGCGTCGTAGTCCACGCCGTCGACTTCAAAGCCGAACAAGCGCAGGAATTCAGCCTTGTAGCCGGCGAAATCGCTGATCTCGTTGACGTTGTCGTCGGTGACCTGGTTCCACAAAGCCGCCACGGCGTCCTGGACCTTCGGCTCCAACTCGGCCAGGTCGGCGCGCAGGCGGCCGTCGGCGTCGAGTTTCGGCGCTTTGCCGTACAGGCTGTCCTTGAACAGGCCGTAGACCTGCTCGATGCAGCCTTCGTGGGTGCCCTGCTCTTTCATCACTTTGAACAGCAGCGACAGGTACAGCGGCATGATCGGGATCGCCGAGCTGGCCTGGGTAACCACCGCCTTGAGCACCGACACACGGGCGTCGCCCTTCAGCGCAGCCAGGTTGTCGCGCAGGGTCAGGACTTTCTTGTCGAGGTCTTTCTTGGCTTCGCCGATGGAGCCGTTCCAGTAGATATCCTGGGTCAACTTCTCGCCGAGGTAGGTGAACGCGGTGGTCTTGGCGCCTTCGGCCAGTACGTCGGCGTCACGCAGGGCGTCGATCCACAGCTGCCAGTCTTCGCCGCCCATGACTTTCACGGTGCCGTCGATTTCTTCCTGGGTCGCAGGCTCAAGGGTGGTGTCGACCACAACGCCCTTGTCGGTGTTGATACCGCGCAGGGTTACGGCCTTGCCGATCGGCTTGAGGGTGGACGTGTGCACCACGCCCTGCGGGTCGGTACGACGTGGCGCGGCCAGGCTGTAGACAACCAGGTCGATCTTGCCCAGGTCTTTCTTGATGGTTTCGATGGTCAGGCGCTTGATCTCGTCGGAGAACGCGTCGCCGTTGATGCTCTTGGCGTACAGGCCTTTTTCAACGGCAAACTTCTCGAACGCGGCGCTGTTGTACCAGCCGGCGGAGCTCAACTTGCCTTCTTCGCCTTCTTTCTCAAAAAACACGCCCAGGGTGTCGGCGCCGCAGCCAAACGCGGCACTGATGCGCGCGGCCAGGCCGTAGCCGGTGGAAGCGCCGAGGACCAGCACCTTTTTAGGGCCGCCTTCGATGGCGCCGTGTTGAGTCACGTAGTCAATCTGTTCCTTGACGTTCGCTTCACAGCCAACAGGGTGAGCGGTCACACAGATAAAGCCACGAACCCGCGGTTTGATGATCATAAAATTTCTGCCTCTTCCAAGGTGCCGAAGGCCAATGGTGGCCATTCAACTTAATCGTACCGGTCTATGACGCCTGAAAAACCGAAGCGTCACGATAGTCGCAAATCTTCCGTTTACAAAATCCAATCCCAGACGCCGTGCACGGAGTTCAAAACTGCGCAACGGGTTCACGATTTCGCACTATTTAAAACGCCTATCCGGCGCTGAACGCCTTATCATGACGTAGTTGTTTCAATATGTTTCAAAACCTCACCACTCGCAGCCAGGGATTCGGTCCTGTCGAATGGCCTCCAGCTGGAGCTGTGTGTCATGAACAAGCCTGCCTTGCGTAAAAAAGCCGTGTCGGCCGCCTGGGTCGTCGGTGTGCTGCTGATTATTGATGTGTTCCCCGAAACCACCCTGGTGTTTCTCGGCCTGGTGCTGGTGTGCGGTATCTACGATTTCCTGCGCAACGGCTTGTACGATGCGCCGACGATCAAGAAATATTTCATCGGCAGCGGCCGCAACACCTGGCTGCTGGCGCCGTTCAATACGCTGTTCGACCTGATCAGTTCGCGCAACCGTCACGTTTATACGATGCACGACCTGCCGCCCGCCTGGCGCCAGGACCTGCAACACGTGATCGACGATGCCATGGCGCACAAGGATGAAATCATCGGTTACCTGGACGAACGCATGGCCGAGAAGAAGCGCGGCATGCTGTTTTTCCAGTGGTACGGCCGGCCGATCGAGACCACCCTGAACATCCCGCAACTGCGCGAGAAACTGCCGTTCGTAAAGACTATCGGCGTGTCGGTGTTCAATGAAAACCGTTCGACCTCGTTTCACTTCGGCCCCCTGCGCATGATGTTCCGCGTGCTCTACAACATGGCCCCGGCGCCCCATCACGACGGCGTCTATATCCAGGTCGGCAAGCACAAACATTACTGGCACGACGACCCGCTGTTTATCTTCGATGACACGCTGATGCATGCGTCCTTCAACAAAAACGATGCAAAACGCTACTGCCTGTTTATCGACATTGTGCGGCCGACCCCGCTGCCGACGGTGCTCAATGCCGTGATCGCTGGGTTTGCCGGGATGGTCTTTACCCTGCGTCGGGTTTTCTACAAAAACTGGAAGCTGATTCAGTGACTTCTGCGGCATGATGAGGTTGGACGGCGTTTGCACTCAGCCTCTCGCCTGAGGTAAATAGCTGTCTCGTGCGCCTTAATGTGCGCCCACCATTCTCAAGCCAACGCGTTTCAAAAGGGCGCGGTGGCTGTGCTTTCAAGGAATCAGAATGCCCCAACGTCAAGTCATCAACGCCTCCGTCAGCCCCAAGGGCAGCCTCGAAACCCTGTCCCAACGTGAAGTCCAGCAATTGAGTGAAGCCGGTTCCGGCAGCATCTACACCCTGTTCCGCCAGTGCGCCCTGGCCATCCTCAACACCGGCGCGCACATCGACAACGCCAAGACCATCCTTGACGCCTACAAAGATTTCGAAGTGCGCATCCACCAGCAGGATCGCGGCGTGCGCCTCGAGCTGCTGAATGCACCGGCCGACGCCTTCGTGGATGGCGAAATGATCGCCAGCACCCGCGAAATGCTCTTCAGCGCCCTGCGTGACATCGTCTACACCGAGAACGAGCTGGACAGCCAGCGCATCGACCTGAGCAACTCCCAGGGCATCACTGACTATGTGTTCCATCTGCTGCGCAACGCCCGCACGCTGCGCCCGGGCGTGGAGCCAAAAATCGTGGTGTGCTGGGGTGGGCACTCGATCAATACCGAAGAATACAAATACACCAAGAAAGTCGGCCACGAACTGGGCCTGCGCAGCCTTGACGTGTGCACCGGTTGCGGCCCTGGCGTGATGAAAGGTCCGATGAAGGGCGCGACCATTTCCCACGCCAAACAACGGATTTCCGGCGGCCGCTACCTGGGGCTGACCGAGCCGGGCATCATCGCCGCCGAAGCGCCGAACCCGATCGTCAACGAGCTGGTAATCCTGCCGGATATCGAAAAACGCCTGGAAGCCTTCGTGCGCGTCGGCCACGGCATCATCATTTTCCCGGGCGGCGCCGGTACGGCGGAAGAATTCCTGTACCTGCTGGGCATCCTGATGCACCCGGACAACCGCGACCTGCCGTTCCCGGTCATCCTCACCGGGCCCAAACACGCAGCGCCGTACCTGCAACAGCTGCATGCGTTCGTCGGCGCCACCCTGGGCGAAGCGGCGCAGGCGCACTACCAGATCATCATCGATGACCCCGCCGAAGTGGCGCGCCAGATGACCGTCGGCCTCAAGGCGGTGAAACAGTTCCGTCGCGAGCGCAACGATGCCTTCCACTTCAACTGGCTGCTGAAAATCGACGAAGGCTTCCAGCGCCCGTTCGACCCGACCCACGAAAACATGGCCAGCCTGCAACTGAGCCACGCGCTGCCGCCTCACGAACTCGCAGCCAACCTGCGCCGCGCGTTCTCCGGGATCGTGGCCGGTAACGTCAAGGACAAGGGCATCCGCCTGATCGAACAGCACGGCCCGTACGAAATCCACGGCGACCCGGCCATTATGAAACCGCTCGACGAGCTGCTGCAGGCGTTTGTCGCCCAGCACCGTATGAAGTTGCCGGGCGGCGCGGCGTATGTGCCGTGTTATCGCGTGGTGCAGTAATCGGTCAGCGCTGTATTGCCACGCATTTGATTTCCACCAGCAGACCGGGGTGTGCCAGTTCGGACACTCCGATCGTGGTCCAGGCGCAATGCCCACGTGGGAACAGGCGGTTTTTCACCTCGCGAAAAACCGCCATGTGCTGGCTCATGTTGACGTGGTAAGTGGTCATGTCCACCACGTCCTCAAAGCTGCAACCGCCCTCTTCCAGTACCTGCCGCAGGTTGTCCCAGGCTGCGATGAATTGCGCCTCGGGGTCTTCGATCACGGCCAACGTCGACGTACGACCCACCTGCCCTGCGCAATACAGCGTTTTGCCGACTTTGACGGCGGGCACATAGCCCGCGCGCTCGACGATGGGCTGCATGGCGGGAGGGATGATCAGCTGGCGGTCGGTCATATGCAGTATCTCTTTAAGGCCGCGTTCAGACGTGCCGGCCGGAAGAATCGGGCTATCGTTTTACCTGTTCCTTCCACTCCACACCAGAAGAGCGACCTATGGACCAACGGATCTTGTCCTCCGCAATTCCTTACCCTAAGGTAAGGAATATCACGATAGAGATAGTCAATATGGCCACCGCCACACTCACCTCAAAAGGGCAAATCACCATTCCCATCCAGGTCAGGACTGCACTGGGCCTGGAAACCGGGGACCGGGTTGAATTTGTCGAAATGGAAGACGGCCAGTTTTCCATGATTGCCGCGAGCAAAACCGTTCACGACCTCAAGGGTTTGATCCGCAAGCCTGCGAAGGCCGTATCCATCGAAGACATGAACCTTGCCATCGCAGCCCAGGGAGCGAAGGCTGGATGATCGGGCTGGATACCAATGTGCTGGTGCGCTACGTCACCCAGGATGATCCCGTGCAATCGCCCAAGGCCAACGAGCTGATCGAATCGCTCACCGCGTTTGCGCCTGGGTTTGTCAGCCTGGTAGCCGTGGTGGAATTGGTGTGGGTTTTACAGAGCTGCTACCCGTCAGCCAAAAGCGACGTGGTGAGCGTGCTGGAAACGCTGCTGCGCACCCGTGAATTGACCGTCGAGCATGCTGAGATTGTCTGGCAGGCACTCCGACGATTCTCGGCCAACAAAGCCGATTTCGCCGACTGCCTGATCGAGCGCTGCGCCCACGCAGCCGGGTGCGAGTACACCGCCACCTTTGATCTGCAAGCGGTCAAGGCAAGCGGCATGAAGCGGCTCGCGTGATGCGCCGCGTTGCGCCAACAGGCAGGCTTTGGTAAAAACCGCCTCTACCCTTGATCGAGAGAAAGACTCACGTGCGCACGCTTCTTCTCGCAGCTCTGACAATGGCGCCAACCCTTGCACTGGCCGATGCGATCACCTGGCCCGACCTGCCGCAGACCTGCTACGTCAGTGGCCGCCCCGCCACCAGTGCGGATGTCGACACCGGTTGCGCGGCATTCCTGATCAATGTGAAGGGCCAGCCGGCGGGCACGCCGATCAAGCTGGATATCCCCCAATACGCGCTGCACGTGGACGAAGCGAGCGGCAAAGAGACGCCGGTGATCATCATCCAGGCCGAAGAAAACGGCGAGATCAAGGCCGTGGGCTACCGGGAGCTGGGCACCGATCAGCTCGGCGCGGCGCTGCTGCGCGAGGTCAAGCTGCTGGGCACCCAAAAGCCGATCTAGCCAGGGCTCAACGCACCCAGCCACCGCCCTGCCAGTGGTAGCCATCGTTGCGTTGCACCCAGTGCGGGTGCACATAGCGGTAGCCCTCGCGCACCGGCTCCCAATGGCCGTGTACCGCGACGTAACGCCCGCCTTCCCAACGCCAGTAACCACGCGACCATATGTAGCCATAGCGCACAGGCGGCTCGACTTCGATCACCTGCATCGGCGGCGGTTGCGGCGCAACCACTTCTACATACTCACGTTGCACCGGCCTGCGCTCATGCACGACGCGCTCTTGCACACACCCGGATGCCGCGACGACCATGGCCGCCAATGCTGCATAACGTAGCAACATAAAAATCCCTCGGGCGCTGACGCCCACTGCCTGCTGCGGTAAATATCCCCCCGTGTCACAGCCGCGCTCCTGCCTGGCCTGAATATGTTGTAACAGGTGGTGTCTGTCAGCTTGCTGAACCCGCAGGCCTCAAGAGGCAAACGCGACAGTCGGTCGTTTCAGACGTACCAGCAGCAGCCCCGCGACCACCACGGCAATGCCGGCATAGGTGGATGCGTGGATCACATCGCCAAACATCAGCGCGGCCCAGACCAGCGTGACCGGCGGTTCCAGGTACACCAGCGCGGCAACATGGGTCGCGGTCATGACCCGCAACAACATCCACAGACTCAGGTAGGCAACGAAGGTCGAAAACACCGTCAACCACACGATCGAGATCAGCACGTCAGGGTCATGGGGAATACTCAGCGTGCCGGTGTAGAGCACCGCTGCGGTAAACCCGAGCAAGGTCAGCACCGACTGGATAAACAGCGGCAAGACCAGGCCCACGTCTTGATACCTTACAGTGCGGCGTTCATACAAGGTCGCCAGCGTCAGCCCCAACGCCGCCGCCACGGGCAACAGATACATCACCAGGCCAACACTCTGGCCCCCGCTGCCGTACTGGCCGGCGATGACAATCGAGACCCCGACAAAGCTGATCGTCAGCCCCGCCCACTGCCATCCGCCGCTGCGTTCAGCCGCACTGCGCATCGACAGAGCAGCCGTCATCAACGGCTGCAATGCCGCGATGATGGCGGCAATCCCCGGCGGTAAGCCGTTCTGGATCGCGACGTAGAGGCAACTCAAATAGAGAAACTGCGACAGAAAGCCGATTACCGCGTAGTGGCGAACCTGCGCCCAAGAAATCCTCAACAGCCTGACGTTCAAAAACAGCCCCAGGCAGACCGAGACCAACAGGAACCGCCAGAACAACAGGTTGAATGCGCCACCGCCTTGTGTGCCGAGCTTGGCGCCGATGTAGCCTGAGCTCCACGACAGCACGAACGCGGTTTGCAGCAGTAAGCGTCCCAGGGTCGAGCGCGTCATGAAGCCTCCAGCCGGTGTGATTTGACTCAAAGGCTAAGGGCCGCGCATGCTTGTGTATATTTGAATTACCTGCACCACTAATCCAGATAAGTGGAATCATGACCAAACAGCTGAATATCGACCTGCTGCGCACGTTCCACGCCGTGGCGCGTTTTCGGCGCTTCAATGAGGCGGCCGAGTATGTGCACCGCAGCGCATCCACCGTGACCACGCAAATCCAGAAGCTCGAGGACCAGATAGGCCAACGCCTGTTCAGCCGCAGCAACCAAGGCGTGGAGCTGACGCTTTACGGCAAGAAACTCCTGGGTGAAACCACCGAGTTTCTCAAGAGCCACGACCGCTTGCTGATCTCGCTGATGCCCCAGCGCATGCAGGGCAAGATCCGCCTGGGAATACCCGACACCTACGCGCCCGCCTTCATCGAGGCATTCCTGCCCGGGCTGATCGCGGAAAATCCGCTGCTCGAGCTGGAAGTCGAAGCGCGCACCAGCGGTGAGTTGCTGAATTTATTCATGGCGAACCAGCTGGACCTGACCCTGACCGTCAGCGCCCACCCTTTGGCGCAAGGCGAGCGACTGGAGTCGGTGCAGCCGCTGTGGGTGGCCGCCGAGCACTTCAACTGCGCACCGAACGCGCCGCTGCCGATCACCGTGCCGATGGCCGGTTGCCCGTATCGCGCGGCCGCCCTGCAGGCCTTGAAGGATCACGGGATTTACCACCGGGTGCTGTTGGAAAGCCCCAACTCATCCGCTGTCGAAAGTTGTATCCGCAGCGGCGTGGCGGTCGGCCTGATCGAGGAAAGCCGCATGGGCCAGGGCCTGACGCAGGTGATCGCAGGTTTCGCGCTACCGCCGCTGCCGGTTCACCATGTGTACCTGTTGTGCGATACCAGCAATGCACTGGCCTTGCACCTGCACGAACAGCTCAAGCACTTCAAGATCTGAACGCCGAGCACAAAAAAGCCCGCTGACCGTTACCGGTTCAGCGGGCTTTTTCTTGAGCGTTGCTTACAGCGCCAGATCAGACGCTGGCTTGCTTGGCTGTGCCGCAGGCTTGGCAGCCTCGGTCGCCTTTGGAGCAGCCATCTGCGGAATCGGAGGCGGTGGGGTCAGTTGCAGGACACCGGCGGTGTAGGCCCATTCCTTCGCAACAGCCTCTGGGCTTTCGTTCAGCTTGGTGCCGTAGCTCGGTACGATCTGGTGCAGCTTGGACTGCCACTCAGGAGTCGCGACCTTGTCCTTGAAGACTTTTTGCAGCACGGTCAGCATGATCGGAGCCGCGGTGGACGCGCCTGGCGATGCACCCAGCAGGCCGGCAATGCTGTTGTCGGCGGAGCTGACCACTTCGGTACCGAGTTTCAGGACGCCGCCCTGCTCTTCGTCACGCTTGATGATCTGCACGCGCTGGCCGGCTTGCCACAGGCGCCAGTCGGACTGCTTGGCGTTCGGGAAGTACTCTTGCAGTGCCTTGAAGCGGTCGTCATCCGACAGCATCAGTTGGCCAGCGAGGTACTCGACCAGTGGGTATTCACGAATACCGACTTTGGTCATTGGCCAGATGTTGTGGGTGGTGGTGCTGGTCAGCAGGTCCAGGTACGAGCCTTCTTTCAGGAACTTGGTCGAGAAGGTCGCGAATGGGCCAAACAGGATCACGCGCTTGCCATCCAGCACACGGGTGTCCAGGTGCGGAACCGACATCGGTGGCGCGCCAACCGAGGCTTTACCGTAGGCCTTGGCCATGTGCTGCTCGGCGATGGCCGGGTTATCGGTCACCAGGAACGAGCCGCCCACCGGGAAGCCTGCGTATTCCTTGGCTTCAGGAATGCCCGACTTCTGCAGCAGGTGCAGTGCACCGCCGCCGGCGCCGATGAACACGAACTTGGCGTCGGTTTCAGTCTTGGTGCCGTCTTTCAGGTTTTTGTAGCTCACACGCCACGAACCGTCGGCGTTTTTAGTGATGTCCTGCACTTCGCTCGACAGTTTCAGGTCGAACTTAGGGGTGGTCTGCAGGTGAGCGACGAACTGTCGGGTGATTTCGCCGAAGTTCACGTCAGTGCCGATCGGGGTCCAGGTGGCCGCGATTTTCTGGTTCGGGTCACGCCCTTCCATCATCAGCGGAACCCATTTGGCGATCTGCGCCGGGTCTTCGGAGTACTGCATGCCGGCGAACAGCGGGCTCGCTTGCAGGGCTTCGTAGCGTTTTTTCAGGAACTTGATGTTGTCATCGCCCCACACGAAGCTCATGTGCGGTGTGGAGTTGATGAACGAGCGCGGGTTCTTCAGCACGCCCTGCTGGACCTGCCAGGACCAGAACTGACGGGAAATCTGGAACGCTTCGTTGATTTCGACCGCTTTCGGGATCTCAACGTTGCCGTTCTTGTCTTCCGGGGTGTAGTTCAGCTCAGCCAGGGCCGAGTGACCGGTACCGGCGTTGTTCCAGCCGTTGGAGCTTTCTTCGGCCACGCCATCGAGGCGCTCGACCATTTCCATCGACCAGTCCGGCTGCAGCTCATTGAGCCATACACCCAGGGTCGCACTCATGATGCCGCCGCCGATCAGCAGCACATCGACTTTCTTTGCCTCTTCCGCGTGAACGGACGTGATCCCCATCGACAAAGCCAGCCCCAGCAGGGCAGTGTTTACTTTTTTAAACATCAGTAGCACCTATGATAAAACGCCATCCGCCCCACCACCCCTGAGCATGGGCACCCTTGAACCACGCTGCGCCAGGCAACGCACCGCGAGGTGTGCACATTCACTTGAGGGCCGCAGGGTGGGCACACAAGGCCGACGTATCGACCTCACTTTTATGTCCCTTCTGCGCTGACTTTTTATCATTATTGGCTTCAGCTACCTGGGTGCCAGCGACCCGCGGGGACGTATACGGATGTACGTACCGCAGAGAGACTAGTCCAAGATGGCGCGCAGAATATCACGCCCGGCGGCGGATATGGACTCACCGGTCGGGCGGCCATCAGATCGCCAGTTTTTAAGATCCGTCTCATGTGCCTCTAAATCACAGCATTGCACTATGGATTGGCTTACCTGACGGGTAGGCAGACAACCTTCCTTCTCTTAAAAGAGGCACTGCAATGCTGAACAAACTGAGCCAACTCACCCTCGCCTGCGGCGCTTGCTGGTTGCTGGCCGGCACCGCACAGGCAGCGGACGGGCAGATCGAATTCACCGGTTCCGTCACCGACAACGCCTGCACCATCACCACCGGCGACGTGAACAAGTCCGTGACCCTGGACCCGGTGCGCATCGCTGACTTCCAGCCGACCGTCGGTTCCACTGCCAAGGCGAAAAAATTCACCATCAGCCTGGACAACTGCAGCTTCGCGACCAAGAAAAACGTCGCGATCACTTTCAGCGGGCAGCAAGACGCCAACGACTCCACCCTGCTCGGCCTGACCGGCGAAAACCAGGTCAAGGGTATCGCGATCCAGATCACCGACGCGCGGGACGGCAAAAAGCTGCCACTGAACACGCCGACCGCCGATTACGACCTGCGTGCCCAGTCCAACACCTTTGACTTCACCGCTGCCTACGTGCGCACCGTCGCCGACACCACCACCGGTGAAGGCGACGACGCTGTGACCACCTCCGGCATCGGTACCGGTCAGGTGCACGCCTTGGCCAGCTTCGACGTTACCTACAAGTAATTGCTCGTCAACACCGTGGGCCAGGCGTTTGCGCGCCGGCCCGCGGGCTTCCGGAGGTCCACTGTCATGCGTTTGAAAACCTATTTTCTGCTCGCCCTGCTGCCGCTCTGGCATAGCGCCGCCAACGCCGCCGTCACCGTTGGCGCCACGCGGCTGATCTACGACGGCGCTGCCAACGAAGCCAACCTGACCGTCAGCAACCGCGACGACACCTCGCCCTACCTCGTGCAGTCCTGGGTCAGCCGCTTCGGCAGTGGCAACGAGGAAAGCGTCGATAACTTTATCGTCACGCCGCCGCTGTTCCGCCTGGATGCCGACAAGGAAAACATCCTGCGCGTGATCTTTACCGGTGGCCCCGAGGTGCCTCAGGACCGCGAGAGCCTGTTCCTGATGAACGTCAAGGCAATCCCGGCCATGAGCGACGATCAAAAAGGCAAGAACGTGCTGCAGATCGCGCTCAAGACCACCATCAAACTGTTTTACCGCCCGGCCGGCGTCAAAGGCTCGCTCAAGGACGCGGTGGCGCAAGTGAACTGGAAGGCCCAGGCAGGCGCACTGGCGTTCAATAACGCCTCCAAGCTGCACGTGGTGGTCAGTGACCTGAAGCTCAACGGCCTGCCGATCACCCAGGCGCCGGATGTGCTGCGCCCAGGCGAAGCGCGTGAGTTGCCGATCCAGGCCAAGGCCGGCGATGAAGTGTCGCTCAGCTACATCGATGACTACGGCAGCACCGTGGACGCACCGGTAATCCGCATCCACTAAGACCCCCGCGCCAACCCGGCAACACCCTTGCAGGAACGCCCATGCCCCGTTCACTCCCATTCATGCGCTGTCGCGCCATGAAGGCTTTCGGCTGCCCGCTCGTGGCCGCCGCAGCCTTGCACCTGGCCCCCGCACACGCCGGCTACGAGTTCGATGCGTCGTTCCTCGAGATCGGCGGCGGGCAGAGTTCGGCAGCTGTGAAACAACAGGTCAGCGCCATGAGCGACGGCCAGTTGCCGGGGATCTACCGGGTGGATGTGGTGCTCAACGAGCGCTCGGTGGAACAGCGTGATGTGCGCTTCATCCGCGCCACCGGCACCCAGGAACGCTCCAGCACCGGCCTGTTCCCGTGCCTGGATGTCGAGTTCTTTCGCGCCCAGGGCGTGGCCGACACCGCCCTGCAAAACCGCACCGACGCCGACCCCACCTGCATTGCGTTCGACCAGGGCCTGGCCGGCGTGAGCTACGACTACGACTTCAACCGCCAGATCCTGTCGATTGAAATCCCCCAGGCCTACCTGGGCAGCATCCCGTTTGAAGTGCGCCGTCGGCAGTGGAGCAACGGCGAGCAAGTGGCGTTCACCAATTACAGCTTTACCGGCAGCACCGCGGAGTCCGACAGCGGGCGTCGCCAGGACCAGTTCGGCAGCCTGCGCAGCGGCGTGAATGCCGGGGCCTGGCGCCTGCGCAATTTTTCGACCTGGCAAAAAGGCAGCACCACGCCCGGGCGCTGGGAGTCGCTGGAAACCTACGCCCAGCGCGACATGGGCAACATGATGGCGATCGCCACCCTGGGCGATTCCACCACCGAAGGCGACCTGTTTGACGCCATCCCCTATCGCGGGCTGGGCATCGCCTCGGACCTGGACATGCTGCCCGACCAGGCCCGCGAATTCGCCCCGGTGATTCGCGGCATTGCCAATGGCCGCTCGCGGGTGATCATCCGCCAGCGCGGTTATGTGATCCATGAACAATGGGTGCCGTCGGGGCCCTTCGCCTTGACCGACCTGTACCCCACCGCCAGCAACGGCGACATCGAAGTCACGGTGGAAGGCCCGGACGGCCAGCGCCAGGTCTACACCCAGTCGTTCTCGTCGGTGCCCTACATGCTGCGCGAGGGCCAGCAAAGCTATTCGGTGTTCGCCGGCCAGTACCGCCCGGCGCAATCGTCCTTTGTGCAGCAAACCCCGACATTTATCCAGGCCTCCCTGCGCCGTGGCTTGAGCGGCAGCACCACATTGTTTGGCGGCAGCCTGCTGAGTGATCAATACAACGCCGGCCTGCTGGGTTTTGCCCACGACTTCGCCGGCTTCGGCGCGATCTCGGTGGACGTGACCCACGCCCGCAGCGATGGCATGGGGCGGGAGAAAACCACCTCCAGCGGCCAGTCGTTTCGCTTTCGCTATTCCAAGTCCCTGGCGGCCACCGACACCAACTTCAGCCTGATCGGCTATCGCTATTCCACCGGCGGCTACTACTCGTTTAACGAAGCGCTGAACAGCCGCAGCACCGAGCAAAGCCTGGACACGTACCGCAGCGGCCACATGAAAAGCAACTTCACCGCCAACGTGTCGCAGCAATTGGGCGGCTACGGCGGGGTGTATGCCAACGTGTCGAAAACCGCCTACTGGGACAAGAGCCAGGCCGACACCTCGATCCAACTCGGTTACAGCGCGAGTGTCGGCGACATTTCCTACACCCTCGGGCTGGCCATGAGCAAAGGCGCGAACACCGACGATCGCAGCCTGTCCCTGAGCATCAGCATGCCCCTGGGCGGCACGCGCAGCCAGCGCGTTACGGCCAACATGAACCAGAGCGCGCGCGGCTCGGCATCACGCACCGCGACCCTCAGCGGCAACGCATTCGAGGATGACACCCTGGCCTACAGCGCGGGCGTGTCGCAGCAAGTCAACGGCGTACAACGCCAGAACGGCGGCACCTTCGCCGCGCAATACGACGCCCCCAACGCGATTGTGCGCGGCGCCTACAACGAGACCAGCGGCAGCCGCCAGCTGGACATGGGCATCGAAGGCTCGGTGGTGGCATATGGCAGCAACCTGATGTTCAGCCAGCCATTGGGCGAAACCAATGTGATCGTCGCCACACCGGGCGCCGCCGACGTGGGCATCAGCAACAAGCGCGGGGTGCGCACTAACAGCAATGGCTACACCGTGGTGCCACAGGCCCTGCCCTATCGCAAAAACCGCGTGTCGCTGGACACCCAATCGATGCCGGCTGACGTCGACATCGCCGAGCCGGTTCAGGAAGTCACGCCAAACCGTGGCGCGTTTGTGTTGGCAGACTTCGACACCCGGCGCGGCCAACGCATCCTGTTTCGCATCAGCGACACCCGTGGCGAAGCAGCGCCGTTTGCTGCCCGCGCCGAATTGTTCGCGCCGGACGGCCGCGCCCTCGGCAACACCCTGGTGGCCGACAAAGGCCGCGCATTCCTGACCGGCGTACCGCCCAAGGCGCGGTTGTTGATCAGCGTGGACGGCCAGGCGTGGTGCAGCCGCGAATTGACGCTGGACGAAACAAAGCCTGCCGAGGGCGGGATTACCCAACTGAATATTCAATGTGAGCGCGCGGCCGGTGGGTCGGGTGCCAAGGATTCCTGACATGATCGTTAAAGCAACACATAAGGTGCGTGAGCGGCTGATGTTTGCGCTGTTGTGCGCAGTATTGAGCTGCCTTTCACAACAGGCGCAAGCGTTGGTCGAGGGGAACCTCAACTGCACAGTGCCGGGCGTTCCGAGCGGCGGCTACACGTTTACACCGGGCCAGGCGATCAGGATCGTCTTCCAGGGCACGTGCACAGTTCGTCGCGCATTCCCCTATTCAGCCGGTTTAAATACGCGAGTCAACTATATGAGCGGCCCGGATCAAGCCCCGTTGAGATGGTCCGACCCGTATCACAACATCTATTTATCCGATCTGGACATCGGCCAATACAGCCACAATTGCCTGGGCGGCTACTGCCGACCTCTACCCCTTAATACCGTGGTGCCTTACCGCTACATTCTGGTGGGCACAGCCCCCCAAACTGCAGGCACACGCTGGATAGGCGTGTTGCTGGGCGTTACCTCGGAAAACTGGCTGGGTTATGGCGAGTGGTTTCTTAACACCGGGTTTTCATACACCGTAGTCCCGCCTGCCTGCAGCCTGAGTTCACCCGGCAGCGTCAACCTGCGCTTCGGCTCTATCAGCAACAGCGACCTCAACAACCAGATGCAGTCGACCACCGTGTCGATCAACTGTAAGTCCGCGATGCGCGCCAACGTCTACCTGCTTCCAAACCAGGCGGTAGTCAACGCCACCACCGGCGTGACGCGTACCTCACTGGCGGGTTTGAACATGCAGGCGCTGTGGACCGACACCCTGAACCCGGTGAACTTCACCAGTCCGCGCTATATGCAGTTACGCGTAGGCAGCAATGACGTAAACCTGAGCTTCAAGCCACAACTGGCAGCCGGGCAATCGCCGACGGGGGCGTTTCAGAGCCAATACACGCTGAACATCGACTATCAATGAGGGCTTTGCCATGAAAACTCCACTGCTCGCCCTGGTGCTGCTCAGCACCACCGCTCACGCTGCCGACGTGGTGAATATCACCGTCAGCGGCACCCTCACCCGCCCACCGTGCGTGCTGAGTACCGGCACCACCCTGACCGCCGCATTTGGCGACGTGCGTACTGACCAGGTGGCGACCACCGGCACTGTGGAAGTGCCGGTGCGCTTGAAGTGCTCGTCGGGTTCTTCGCTCAATGTGAGCTTCACGTCCAACAACGGCACCTACACCTCCACCGTGGCCAAGACCACGGCGGATAACCTCGGCGTGTCGTTGCTGTGGGCGGACAACACGGCGGCAGACCTCAATGGCACCGTCAAGAAATACACCAACCTCAGCGGCGACGTGGATATCAGCCTCAAGGCGCAACTGGTCGAACGCGGCACGCTGGCGCCCGGCGCATTCACCTCGTCGATGGTCATGACCCTCAATTACCTATGAAAGCGCTCGCCTGGATACTGCTGGCCATGGCCGGCACCGCCCTTGCGCAAGCGGCGGATGAAGCGCACATCGACATCAGCGGCAAGCTGACTGCGCCGCCGTGCACCGCGAGGTTTCCGAGTACGCAACAGGTGGACCTGGGCAAGGTCAACCTCAACCAGTTAGTCGATGACAGCGCCGTCGCCACCGACGTGCCGCTGGTCTTTGATTGCAAGGGCGACACCCAAGTGAGCCTCATGCTCTCGGCGGGGTTGGGCAGCGCGGATAACCAGACCCTGCTCACCAGCCGCACCGGTCTAGGGTTACAGGTGGGCCTGTGGCATAAAAACGCCAAGGCCGATGTAAACCTGGGTGAAACCGGCACCTGGCCGGTAGCAGACGAACCGCTGGCGCTGACCCTGCGCGTCAAGCCGGTGTCCCTGGGCGAGCTGCCCGAAGCGGGCAGCTACAAAGCCATCCTGTTGATGCAGATGACGTACCGCTGATTACTGAAACTGCCGGGCCTCGATGCAATAGGTCAGCAGCGCCTGGTCACTGTCCACGTCCAGCTTGCGCATGGCCGAAATCTTCTGCGCGCTGACGGTCTTATTGCTACGGCTCAATTGCCGCGCGATATCGCTGACGCTCATGCCGGTCACAAATAAACGCAGCACTTCCATCTCCCGTGGCGACAGGCTCTGAAAACGCGCCTGCACCTGGGTCACATTCGCCAACACCGAAGTCGCGGCGGGCTCGGGTGCGCGGTAACTGCGCTGGGCACTGATCGCGCCGAGGGCTTTTTCGATCTCGCCGTGCAGGTGGTTTTTCTGGATCACCCCGGCCACGCCCAGCTCCTGCAAACGCGTGAGGATCAGGCTGTTGGAAATCATCGTCAGCACCAGCACCTGGGTCTCGGGGAAGTGGCGCAGGATGTATTCGATCAGCTTCAGGCCATCGCCGTAGATGTCGTCGCCGGGCATGTTGAAATCGGTGATCAACACTTGCGGGCGGTGGCTGCGCAGTTGTTCGATCAACTGGCTGGAACTGACCGCCTCGCCCACCAGGGTATAGCGCGCATCGCGCTGCACAATCTCGCGCACGCCCACCAGCACGATCGGGTGGTCATCGGCGATAACGACGTTCATTTCTCGCATTACTTGTCTTCCTTGTGAGCGGTTGACTCCGCCACCAGGCACTGCGCCACCGCCGTCAGGCGTGCGCACAGCACGCGGATCTGCGCAGTGGCGTGGCTGTCCAGGGGGCCGTCGTACAGTGTGTTTTCCCATTTCTGACACGCATTCGATAAAGCGCCGGCACGCACGCTGGCCAGCGCACCGTTGAGGCTGTGCAGGCGCTGGCGAACCAGGGTCGAATCGCCGGCAGCCAGGCCCTGCTCGATCTGTTGCACGTCGGCGAGCAGGGTGTCGCCCATCAGCTGACGCATGGCCGGGGACAGCTCGATCCAGCCTTCGCGGTCGCGGTCCGGCGCCGGCACGGCCAGCGCTGTCGCGCGGCGACAGTGCGACATCAAGGCCTGGCGCAGCATGTTCATGCTCAGCGGCTTGACCACCCAGGCATTCATGCCCACCGCCAGGCAGCGCTCGCCCTCTTCACGCAGGGCGTTGGCGGTGACGCCGATGATCGGCACCTGCACGCCTTGCTCGCGCAGGGCGCGGGCCAGGTCGTAGCCGTTGAGGCGCGGCATGTTGATGTCGGTGATCACCAGGTCGAACGGCTGCGAACCCCAGATCTGCAACGCATGCTCGCCGTCCCGCGCCACGGTGGCCTGGGCGCCGAGGGCTTCGAGTTGCTCCTGCAGCACGGCCTGGCTGACCGGGTTGTCTTCGGCCACCAGCACGCGCACGTTCAGGCAGGGCGCATCCAGGCACGGTTCCGCCAGCACCGGGCCGGCTACCGACTCGGCGCTGCTGAGGATCGGCAAGGTGATAAACAGCGAGAAACTGCTGCCCAACCCAGGCTCACTGACCACCCGCATGGTGCCGCCCATCAATTCGCTCAGGCGCGAGCAGATCGACAAGCCCAGGCCCGCGCCATTGCCGTCCTGACCGCCCGCCACTTGATAGAAGGGTTTGAACAACTGGTCCAGGGCCTTCTCGGGAATGCCCACGCCGGTGTCGGTGACCTGCCATTGCAGGGCCACCTGGCCCTCGAGCAATTCCTGCACGGTGAGGCGCAAACGCACGCGCCCGGACTCGGTGAACTTGATCGCATTGCCCAGCAGGTTATGCATGATCTGCCGGATACGCCCCGCGTCGCCGCGCAGTTGCAGCGGCACTTGCGGGTCGATTTCCGCATCGATCTGCAAGCCTTTATTACGCGCGGTGGCGGTGAAGCCCAGCACCGATTCCTCAACCAATTGACGCGGGTTGAACGGCGCCGCCTCCACGGCCATTTGCCCGGACTCGATCTTCGACACGTCCAGCACGTTGCTGATCAGCTGGAACAGCACGGTGGAGGAGCCCTGGATGATTTCCAAGTACTGCCGCTGGCGCTCGCTCATGTCGGTCAGGGCCATCAGCTCGAGGTTGCCCAGCACGCCATACAGCGGCGTGCGGATCTCGTGGCTCATGGTCGCCAGGAACACTGTCTTGGCCTCGTTGGCGGCGGTGGCTTCCTGGCGGGCCTGGTCCAGCTGCAGGGTTTCATCCACGTGCCGAGTGATGTCGTTGCAGCCGCAGAGGAACACGTCTTCGCCCTCGTAACGCGCGGCCACCACCACGACTTGCAAGTAGCGCCCCTGCACCGCCAGGCACATTTCGCCGGGGGTATCGGGGCCATCGTTGGCCTTGAGGACCTCGACCAGTTGCGCGGTGCCCCCCAATTGCAGGGCGCGCTGGTTTTCCAGCAACAACTGGCAGTCGCTGCGCCGCACCACGCACAGACCCGCCGGGGCGTTGTGCAGCATGATGCGGTTGAAGGCTTCGCTCTCGAACAGGCGTTCCTGGGCACGCTGGGCCGGGATGACAATACGGGTTTTGTACCAATGGTTGATCCACCAGCCCAGCAGCACTGCCGCAAGAAATGTCAGGCCCAGGCCGAGCAGCGGCCACTTGGCGTAGCGCAGGAAATCCTGATAGCTGATCGCGTACAAGCCGGTCCAATGCTCGCCGCCCTCGCTGAGCATCTTGAAGCGCAGGCCCTGGCTGTTGAAGCTCAGGCCCAGGGGCGCCATCTGCTCATCGCCCAGGCTGCCGAGCAACACGTCGCCCTGAGGCGAAATCAGGGTGAACTGGTTGTACACCGACAGTTGCAACACGCGCTCGAACTCATCGACCTGGGACGTATCCACCACTGTCGCCAAGGTCAGCATTCCCTGCGGTTGATTGGCCGGCAGGAGCGCAGCGGGCGCATCGAGGCCGATCATCGCCACCACGCTGCGGCTGTTCTGGTACAGCTGCAACGGCGCCCGCATCCAGCGCACGCGGCTGTCGGTCAGCAGCAGGCTTTGGCTCTGCTGCAACTGGTGCAAGCGGCTCACCACCCCACGGTACTGATCACGCAACAATGGCTGGTGCTGGCGCAGGCCGCCGATACCGGGCACGGCGAGGCTGGCCTCGTCATTGGGGGTAAACACGAACAGCTGCGGCGAGGCATAAAACGAGCTGGCCCAATAACCGCCGTAGTAGTCGCTCAACTGCACGCCAAACGCCAGCGCGCGGCGCGTGTCATCCGCGGTAAACCCGGCAGCGTGGGACAAGGTAAACGGCAGCGACAAGGCAAAGCCCTTGGCCTGCAACACCACTTGCCCGGCGTCGCGCTGCAACTCGACCACCTCGGTGGATTGCACGGAAGGCAGCGGCGGCGCATGGCTGCGGCTGTAGCCGGTGGCCACATTGCGCAGGAACGCCTCGTGCTCATGGATAATTTCCACCACGCGCGCGAAGTGGAATTCGACTTTTTCCTGCTCGGCATCCAGCAACCGCGACACCGCCCAATAGCAACTGCTGGACAGCAACAGGGCCAGCCCGGTGAGCAGCAACAGGGCGATGTTCAGGCGCTGGGAGCTTTGCGCCAGTTTGTCCAGGCGCAGACTTGCATGTTTCATCGTCAGTACCGAAAAAGCCTGAATCAGGACGTGGGGCCTATGCAACGCTCCCGGCATTGGCCAATAACGCCCGGCGCACCGGGCGACCCTTCCTTCGGGCTTCTTGACTGTGTGACCCCGGCGACTCAGATAAGTGCTGGCGCAGGGCCATCTTCGATCAGCAACGCACTGAATTTATCTGCCGTCACGCCCTGAGAGATCAGGAAGCCTTGCACCTGGTCGCAGCGTATACGCCGCAACACCGCCAACTCCGCCTGGGTCTCGGCGCCCTCGGCAATGGTGGTCAGCCCCAGCTTTCGGCCCAGCTCGACGATGCTCTGCAACGCCGAGGCCAGGCTCTCGTTCTCGGCGCAACCCTGCACCAAGGAACGGTCGATCTTCACTTCGTTGAACGGCGTGGAGACCAGGTTGAAGTAAGAGCTGAAACCCTTGCCGAAATCGTCCTGTGCCAGGCCAAAGCCCATCATGCGCAGGCGGCATGCTCCAGCGTAGTAGTTGCTGGGCAACTGTGTGGTGGAGCTTTCCATCAGCTCAAAGGTAATTTGCCGCGGCTCGGCATCGCCCTGCTGCACCTGGGCCAGCAGGCGGTCGACCAGGTCGCATTCATCCAGCAAATGAGTGGGCAGATTGATCGACACCGGCAGCCGGTAACCGAGCTGCGCCCACTGGGCCTGGGCGGTCAGGGTCTGGGCGAGGATGCAGGTCAATAGCCGGGTTTCCAGGCCGAGGCGCTCGATTTCGCCGAGGAACTCACCCGGCAGCAACAGCCCTTCCACCGGGTGCACCCAGCGCGCCAGGGCTTCGGCGCCGACAATGCGCCCGTCATGCAGGGATTTTTTGGGCTGGAACCAGGCCTGGATTTCGCCGTTGCCCAAGGCGCGCACGAGGTTCTCCCGCGCCAGGCTGAGACCGCGATGGCAGCACGGCGCGCGGGCCTGCTCGGCGAGTTTGTCGAGGCAATCGCGCAGGGTGCGCACCTGCGGCTCACACACCGGCTTGGAGATCAGCCCGGCCACGGTCAGGCCGAGGTTACCCGCCACCTGCCCGGCGCCGACCAGCATGCGCCGCGACGCCACGCTCATCAGCGCCAGGGCCGGCGGCGCCTGGAGACGTGCCAGTTGCTGGATCAGTTGCACGCCGTCCATCCCCGGCATCATCAGGTCGCTGAGCAGCAGGTCATAGCGCTGGCGGGCCAGGCGCTGCAAGGCGCTGGCGCCATCCCAGACCACATCCACGTCAAAGCCGCCGGTGGCCTGGAACACGTTGATCAAGTACTCATGCTGAAAGGGATGGTCCTCCACGATGAGCACGCGGTAGGCACTCACAGCACGCTCCTTTGATAGCGCTGCAAGCATTGATACAGGGCGCGCAGGGTGAAGGGTTTGACCAGGCAATGGTCCATGCCCGCGCTGAGGCAGCGCTCGGCTTCGTCGAGCATCGCGTTGGCGGTGGCGCCGATGATCGGCAGCGCGCAACCGAGGCGACGCAGCTGCTCGGTGAGTTCGTAGCCGTTCATGCGCGGCATATTGACGTCGGTGAGGATCATGTCGAACGCGGTTTCGCCCCACAGCGACAGCGCTTCGACGCCGTCACCGGCCAGCACCACACTGCAGCCGAGTTCTTCGAGTTGATCGCGCAGGATCAACTGGTTGATCAGGTTGTCTTCAGCCACCAGCAAGCGCAGGTTCAGGCTGAGCTTGGCCGGTGCTTCGCTGGGGGCCTGCGACAATTGCTCCTCGACGCCCTGGGCACGGCTGACCGCGCGGTTAAGCGCGTGCAGGTTGTTCAGGCCGATCTGCCAGCACGCCCCAGGGCCCTGGTACACGCCATGCTCGTCGGCGGCGGCCGTCACCCGTGGGCCACACCAGCGCAACCGTTGGCCGGACTCGACCTGGCCGGGGTAAAGCTCCACCAGCACCGCGCCAGGGTCGGCCTCGACCGATTCGGGCAGGCCCAACTGCGCCCGCGCGCCCCAGCGCCGCAGCCAGCCGCCGATGCTCTCGGCCAGCTCACGCACCGGCGACACCACGTAAACCCGCTCGCCCAGCAGCGGCAGCGCCCAGGGCTCCAGCTCATGGGCGCTGACCTGTTCCAGCGGCAAGGTGAAGGTAAAACTGCTGCCCAGGCCCGGCTCGCTGACCACTCGCAGCGTACCGTTCATCAAGTGCACCAGGCGCTTGCAGATCGACAGCCCCAGCCCGGTGCCCGCCACCACGTTGGCGTTGCCGCTGGCCTGGAAGAACGGCTCGAACAGGTACTGCTGGTCGTGCGCCGCAATGCCCTTGCCGGTGTCGACCACTTGCCACTGCAACATCGCGCGCTCGCCTTCGCGGCTTTCCAGGCGCAAGCGCAATACAATCCGCCCGCTCTCGGTGAACTTCAGCGCATTGTTGAGCAGGTTGTTGAGGATCTGGCGGATACGCGTGACATCGCCGCGCACGCGGTCGGGCAGTTGCGGGTCGAGGCAGGCAAACAGCTGCAGGCCCTTGCTCTGCGCAGCGCCGGCGTAGCCTTGAATCACCTCCTGCACCAGCTCCAACGGCGAGAACACATTGAGCTCCAGAGAGAGCTGCCCGGCTTCGATCTTTGACACATCCAGCACATCGCAGATCAATTGCAGCAGGTTCGCCGACGAGCCTTCGATGGCATTCAGGTAGCCGCGCTGCTGGCTGTTGAGGTCGGTGCGCGTGAGCAATTCCAGGGTGCCGAGCACGCCGTACAGGGGCGTGCGGATTTCATGGCTCATGGTCGCCAGGAACAGCGTCTTGGCCTCATTGGCCGCGTCCGCCAGAGTGCGCGCCTGTTGCAGCGCCAGCTCCACCTGTTTGCGCTCGCTGATGTCGCTGAACGCGCAGATCAGCACTTCTTCACGCTGGTAACGGGTGGGTGCGAAACTCAGGAACAGATGGCGACCGTCGGCCATTTGCAGCTCGTCGGTGCTGCTTTGTTCGGCGTCATCAAAGGCGCGGCGAATCCAGTCGTGGCAGAGCTGCTCGCGCTCACGCCCGTTGCCCAGCCACTGGCGCGACAAGGGGTTTTCCAGCACCACCGCGCCGTCACTGCGGCGCAACACGCACAGGGCGACCGGCGCGATACGGATGACCGCGCTGCTGAACGCCTCGCTTTCCACCAGCGCCTCAATACGCAGCGCGGCCGGAATAATCAGGCGCTGATCGATGCGCCGCACCAACCGCAGCATCAACACGCTGGCCAGCGCACACAACAGCAGGCACACCAGCAACGGCAGCGCCAGGCTGGGCAACAGCGAGCGCAGCTCCAGGCTGTAGACGATCTGCCACTGGGAATATCCCAGGTGCTTGCGGATGGCCAGGCGATCCGGCAACCAGCGGCTGCCCTCCCAGCCGAAACTGGCCGTGGAGTGATACTGGCGCAGCGCCTGTACGGCAGCCGGCTGATGCGGCGTGCTGCTGAAAATCAACTGGCCGGCGCTGTCGAGCAACATGAAGTCGCCGGCTTTTTCGTGCTGCAAGGCATTGATCAGGTCCGGCGCATCGACCTCCAGGCCAAGCCAACCCGAGGTGGGGCTGCGCTCATCGAGCCGGGTGAAAATATACAGCGGCGAGTCCAGGCGGCTCTGCTCGGTCAGCCACAGCTCGTCGCTGACCGAGACATTGCCCGTGTCCACCGCCATCAGCCGTTGCAATACCGACGCCGGCACCGCCGCCGGCGCAGTCCCCACGGTGTACAAGCGCTCCACCGCAGGCTGCGCGCGCTGGGGCACGTAGATCAGGTTGACGTGGTTGGCCTCCAGGTAGTCGAGCGTGCGCTTGGTCAGCCACAGGCTCCAGATATTGCCCGCCTCGCCCAGGGTGATGTGCACCTCTTCGGTCGGCACCTGATTAAGGTTGCCCACCGGTGGCGCGATGTGGCGCACCGTCGACAGGCCCAGGGTTTTGAGCAGCGTCTGGCGGCTGACAAAAAAACACTGTGCATCGGAAATCGCCTCATTCATGTAACTGCGCCGCAGCGAGATTTCCTCGCTGAACGCCGCGCGCAAGTAACTGTAGGCACCCGCATACACGCCCAGCACCAGCGCCAGGGCGAACAGGCGCAGCAGCTTGCGGGCAGCCTTGGGCGTCGAGAAGGACGAGTCGAGGGGTTGCAGGAAATGTTTGAGTTTCATTGCCGCAAGGGTAAAGAGCGCAAGGGGCCAGTTGAATGAGACGAATCTCAAAGGCCGCGGCCCTACGCGCATTGAACTCTGCAGCAAATGGCTGTTCTAGACACCTTCGCCGCTACTTGCGTAGCATCGGCGATCCTTCGTGCTATTCATCCAAACAGAGCGATCCATGTCTATCCACCAAACTTCCGGGCATGTGCTGCCCGCGCGCAGTGCCGCCAAAATGGAAGCGGCCATGGCCGTGGGCGCTTTCGCTATCGGTACCGGCGAATTCGCCATCATGGGCCTGATGCCCGACATCGCCCAGAACCTGGGTTTAAGCGAACCCCAGGTCGGCCACGCCATCAGCGCCTACGCGCTCGGCGTGATGGTCGGGGCCCCATTGCTGGCCATCCTCGGTGCCAAGCTGCTGCGCAAACATATGTTGCTGCTGTTGATGGGGCTGTATGCCCTGGGCAACCTGGCTACGGCATTTACCCCAAGCTTTGCTTCGCTGGTGGCTTTCCGCTTCATCAGCGGCCTGCCCCACGGCGCCTACTTCGGGATTGCCGCCGTGGTGGCCTCGAGCATGGTGCCCACCGACAAACGCGCCGGCGCGGTCGCGCGGGTGATGATGGGCCTGACGCTGGCCATGTTGCTGGGCAACCCGATTGCCACATTCCTCGGCCAGTACCTGGGCTGGCGCTCGGCTTTTGCGCTGGTCAGCGCCATCGCCCTGTGCACCATCGCCCTGGTCTGGCGCTACGTGCCCGATCGCCGCGACGAACCGCGCAGCGACCCGCGCAAGGAACTGCGCGCCTTCACCAAACCCCAGGTGTGGATGGCCCTGTCCATTGGCGCCATCGGTTTTGCCGGGATGTTCTGCGTGTTCAGCTACCTCGCCCCGACCATGCTGGAAGTGACCAAGGTGTCGCCGCAGTGGATTCCCTTCGGCCTCGCCGCCTTTGGCGTGGGCGGCATTATCGGCAACATCGCCGGCGGCAAACTGTTCGACCGCCTGCAATTTCGCGCGGTGGGCTGGATTCTGGTGTGGTCGATGGCCGTGCTGATTTTCTTCACCTTTGCCGCCAGCTCGCCGTGGGGCGTACTGCTCGGCATTGCCCTGGTCGGCACCATGATCTCGATGGCCGCACCGCTGCAAATCCGCCTGATGGACATCGCCCACGAAGCACCCAGCCTGGCGGCAGCCTCCAACCACGCGGCGTTCAACCTGGCGAATGCGCTGGGGCCATGGCTGGGCGGGATGGCGATTACGGCGGGGCTGGGCTGGACGAGTACCGGGTACATCGGCGCGGCGACGGCATTGGCCGGGCTGGGGGTTTACCTGGTAGCGCGGCGGATGAAAGGCGGGAATTGAATAGAGGGCTGGAAGACCGGTTCTTCGATGTGAACGAATGCATATGGAGTGTGCTCTTATGGCGATATCGGAGAATTATCAGCCTGGTTAAAACGGGAATAGTTCTCATCTGATGTCGCTTTAGAGAACGTATCACGTTGTGATTTATTCTCTACACTCCAGGGACGTAAATAAGGAATTTTTCGTGAGCACTTCAATGAATTCGAAAACGCGTTCCCCTGATGACGAAATAGACCTGATCCCCCTTCTGCAAGCTTTATGGGCCGGCAAAATAATCCTCATCACCGCAGCAGTCGCCGGCGCCGCTGTCGCATTCGCGTTCTACGCTACGACCGCGGAACAATGGACTGCCAGCACCTACCTCACCAAATCATCGCGCTATAACTGGTATAAAGAAGTTAAGCAGGATGATCCGCCAACCAATCCAAATCAGCCGCCAATTGAAAACAGACTGTACGGTGCCATCCAAAATGATGCGTTCTTTACCGCCCTGGGCGTGATGACGGCGAAGTCTATCGACGTTAGAGAAAGCGCACCAAAATTAGGCGGTGGCGAATCAGCTCTCTATGTGGCCTCGACGACTGCACCCACTGGGGAACAAGCGCAAAGCCGGCTGAAAGCAGCGCTTGAGAGCGCGAACTCGGATGCTATAGCACTGAGTTTGCCAACGCTGGCTGGCGAGAATAGCGTGCGTGCATTTAATACGCTGTCTGATATTAAAGTCGCAAAAATCGAGCACTCGAAAAAATCTATCTTGCTGGGTGGGTTCCTGGGATTGGTACTGGGCGGTTTGTTTGTCATCGGCAGGTTTCTGATCCTGCAATACAAACAATCCAACCGCGCGCGGGATGGGTTATAGAAACTCTTCTACCAATAAAAAAATGACACAGACCAGTAATACAGCAATAAAAACAATAAACAGTTTCGCGGGAAAAGTTGTTTTCATTAAGAGTACTTACGCAGAGTGCAAGATAATGGCCTGAGGCCATTATTGCACTGCGGCATTCGCTTTTCACTGTAATTTTTCTGCAGCATGCAGCGGCATGCCAAACCACATACATCCTTTCACGTCAACAAAATTCACCTCAAAAACAGCCGAAATAAAGGAAATTTCATTCGCAGACAGGTTACGTTCAGGTTGGATCCAAAGGACTCGACATGTAACATGTCTGTAAGATTTTTCTGATATGACAAGGATGTGTTTTGAGCTTTCCTGATAGAAGTGTGCTTGAGAGTTTTCCAAAGACCCTCAGCCACCGCAACGCTACAGTGTTCACCACACATGGCACCGACGAAAGCACCCAACAGGCGATTCAGGATCTGATCGATACTCGGCATCAGCTCAAAGACCGCGTGAGTGCACCGCTCAAGGGGATGGAGAACGACCTGTTCGCCAAATCCCAACCGCTCGACAGTCTCAAGCCGAAATTGCGCGTCACCTTCGGCCGCGCAAAACGCGACGGCACGTTCGACTGGCCGGTAGAAGAAGTCATCAACACCCATCGCGCGCAAAAACGCGGCGCCCCCGTGGCGGGCTTATATGGGTTCGGCTACAGAAAATCCGCGCTTGGCCTGATCCAGGAATTCTTCATTTTCACGGAGATGCTCGACGGCTACGTCAGCGGCCTCGACTGGCTGCGCCAGGAACGAGACATTCACAGCCTGATCAACGTGTCGTTCAAACTGCTGCGCTGCTTGCACAGCAAGGGCGTGGTGCACATGGACTTCTGGGCCAACAACGTGATGATCGACCCCAAGCAGCCCTCACACGCCAAAGCCATCGACCTGGAGAACTGCTTCCTCACCTCGTCGCAGCACCTGACTGAGGTGCTGGCATTTCAATTCGGCTTCTACTATCGACGCGAAGTTTTCCGCTTCGTGATTGAGAAAGAGTACGACCGGAGGGTGATGGAAGAACTGGCCAACTATGAAGGCGTTGATCGCGAGCGTTTTGACGAGATGTACACGGCGAGCAAGCATGAAAACATCAGCCGCCGGGCGCGACGTGAGATTTTTCATAAGGGCACCGTGGTTACAGGCTAACCACCTCCCCCGTGTGGCGAGGGAGCTTGCTCCCGCCCGTCAATCGTCGTGCAAAAGCCCCGAACTGTACTGACTGAAGCTGCTACCCAGCGCACCTCCACCGAAATTCACTTTGGTGGCGTTGTTGTTGGTGCTATGGCCGTCTAACGACTGGCACCCCTCTGAAAAGCACGTACTGCTGCTCATGCCTGAACAGGCACTCAACAACAATGTGCCGGTGATCATCACGACTTTGAACAGGTTCGAGATCATTTCAGTGCCCTATGGATTGGAGGTGCAGCGAGCCTCTTTACAGGGAAGATCGTAGACCTCGTGCGCACAGAGGATCATGAAACGTTGCCGAGTGACAGGCGGGGTTCAGGTTGCCGCCTTTTTGGGTAAGGCGGCGAGCAAGTTATCAAATGATCGCAGGCGCCACCTGCTCCTGGGCTCGATCTACGAGTAGAACGCTCAATTCGATGAGCTGTTGGATGCCCAACGCTATGGCGCGGTGGGGCTCGTCGAGGTCGAACGCCAGGGTTGAAACCATCTGGTTGGCGGAGGCGAGATTTTCGGAGGCGTTGGCCAGGAGGGTTTCGGTATCGATGTTGGGGCTGACGTGGAATAGGTGGGGGCTGGGTTGCTCGGGCGGAGTGTCGTTGTCAGATGGCGGCAGGTAATGATGAATTGCTCGCTGGGCGGCGGCTTGAAGCTTGGTATCAATGGGTACTGCATTTGAGGTACGGGGCGGATTCGGTGTGACCTTGTACATGGCGAAGCTCCTTAACTATTCAGGAACTACCAAACTCACTTCCACATGAGGGTGGCAGCTGTACGCAGGTGTGGAAGACCAGGGCTAAGGACCCGGCGCACCGAAGTGCCCCGCGCACAGCCGCCGAAACACATGATACAGGCGTTAAAAACGCCGGTGGGGTGTTTATGGGCGATTGCGTCTTAGCTTGGTACGGACTTCCACATCCGACCGCTGGATTGGCAGCGGCGTGGGCAGGTTAGCTATGGGGGGTCTGACGGGCAAGCTGAGAAAAGCGTGGGATATTTCCTAGAGGCGCACCTGAGAAGCATCCCTGATAAACTGCACCATTCGCCCCATCGACCCAGATTCCCTAATGCCCCTACAAGCCGCTCCCCTCTCCCGCCGTTTCTCCGTCGCCCCCATAATGGATTGGAACTGCTAATTCTACAGGCCTTGTAATACAAGCCCTGTAGCGCACCATAAAAAAGGTTCTTCACGGAATCCCGGGAAAGACAGAAACAAGAACGCCGATTTGATTGATGATGTTCGTGCGAGCAAACACATCTAACAAACCGGCGTTCTTATGCGCGATATTAATACTTTCCTTCC
>NZ_UTBG01000101.1 GCF_900580675.1 Pseudomonas viridiflava | reverse complement strand
CCACAAGCACCCACACGAATTGCTTGATTCAGTTGTTAAAGAGCGGTTGGTTAAGATCTTTCGTCTCAACCGAGGCGCGCATTCTACAGCAGCCTCATTTGCTGTCAAGTGATTATTTTCAGAAGCTTTCGAAGAATTCTTCAACAACTTCAACCACTTGCGCTTCCGATCTCTCGTTAGCGGGAGGCGAATTCTACAGCGTTACACGCTGCTGTCAACACCTCTTTTTCTCCGCTTTCGACCGAGAAGATCGAAACGTTAATAGAGCCAAACAACACCGCTCTACCAACTCCTTCTGGGCTTCGATGNCCTGAAGCAACTCGCCGTCGAATCTCGCATAACTCTTTGTTTACCAAGGAGTTTTCCGTTTCGACTGCGCCGGAAGTGGGGCGAATTATAGACTTCCAGAATCTGCCGTCAAGCACTAATTACGCTTTTGTTACAGAAACTGGTTTTTTCGCGATAAGGCGGGGAATCCTGCGCATTACCGGGGGAATCCGCAGAACCAACAGCAGCGCTCCTATGGATGCATAGATAGCCCATTCCTTAAGGTCGGCCCGCACAATCCACAACATATGCAGCAACCCCAACCCAAGAATCACATACACCAGGCGATGCAGCTTCTTCCAACGACTGCCCAACCGCCGCTGACTGTAGCGATTGGAGGTGAGCGCCAGTACCAGCAAACCAAGGAATCCCAGCGCCCCCACGATAATGTAGGGCCGCTTACGCAACTCCACTCCCAATTGCGACCAATCAAGCCCAAGGATAAAGACGCAGTAGGCCGCCAGGTGCAGAGCCACATAAGCAAAACACCAGAGCCCAAGCTGTCGGCGAACGGCGATCCACCCCGCCCACCCGCTAAGTTTCTGCATTGGGGTCATGGCCAATGTGACCAGTAACAGAATTAACGTCCCGAGCCCCAACCGATCCATCAGGACTTTGCCCGGATCAGGCCCCAGTACAGAACTCCATGCCTCATACAGCCAGAAAAAAGGCCATATTGCCGCTGCTATAAAGACGCCAAGGCGCCAGATCGGATAACGCATTAATAGTTCTTCCGCAAATCAAGGTCGGTATATAGAGAAGCGACCTCCTCAGAGTAGCCGTTGAACATCTGCGTCTCGCGCACATTGGGGCTGAACAAGCCACTCGGCAAACGGCGCTCTCGCGCCTGCGTCCAGCGAGGGTGATCGACTGTCGGGTTTACGTTCGCGTAGAACCCGTATTCATCCGCCGCAATACTCTGCCACGTCGTTTTGGGCTGCTCACTGACAAGGCTGATCCGCACAATCGACTTCACGCTCTTGAAGCCATACTTCCACGGCACCACCAACCGTAACGGCGCACCGTTCTGGTTAGGCAACTCGCGCCCATACATACCCACCGCAAGGATCGCCAAGGGATTCATCGCCTCGTCCAGACGCAACCCCTCTACATACGGCCAATCGATCAAGCCAAAACTCGAACGCTGCCCGGGCATGCTTTTCGGGTCCTGCAGGGTTTCAAAGCGGATGTACTTGGCTTTGGAAGTCGGTTCAACCTGCTTGAGCAAGGCCGAGATAGGGAAGCCGATCCACGGAATGACCATCGACCACGCTTCGACACAGCGCAAACGGTAGATTCGCTCTTCGAGCTGATAAGGCTTCATGAAATCTTCGAGGGCATAACGCCCCGGCTTGGCAACCTCCCCATCAATCACGACACTCCAGGGTTCGGTCTTGAGTGAGCCTGCGTTTGTCGCCGGATCGCCCTTGTCTGTACCAAACTCATAGAAGTTGTTGTAGTGGGTCGCGTCTTTGAACGGAGTAATAGCTTCGTCTTTTACCGTTACTGCCTGCCATTTGGTGGCTGGCAGCTTCTCGGCGAACCACCCAGGCGCCTTACCGGGTTCGACATCAGCATAACGCGCAGCATCATCCGCACTGGCCCAACGCGGCAAGCTGCTGGCAGCCATACCGGCAAGCGCACCACCGAGCAAGCTGCGGCGAGAAAGGTAGAAGGACTCTGGGGTGACATCCGACTCGTTGCAATCGGACGCTTTGGGGATCTTGATTAACATGGCAACTCCGCAGCTTTGGAGGACTGATGCACCAATAGACTGCGGAGTATGGGGGAAATTACATTAAGGCAATGTTTTGTCGCGGCGCAGATGCAGCAAGTACTGAATCGGCCCGGAAGCCGCGTAGACCAGGAACGCCAGCAGCAGGATACGCGGCGGGTCACTGAACACGACCGCGAACACCAGCACCACCACCAGGATCGCCACGAAAGGCACCCGCCCTTTCAGGTCCAACTCCTTGAAGCTGTTGTACTTGATGTTGCTGACCATCAGCATGCCGGCGGCCGCAACCATCAAGGCCACCAGGAACGACATCTTCGACCCCTGGATGCCGTAGTCACTGAATGCCCAGACAATACCCGCTACCACGCCGGCAGCTGCCGGGCTGGCAAGACCGATGAAGTAACGCTTGTCGGCAGTACCCACCTGGGTATTGAAGCGCGCCAGACGCAGCGCGGCCCCCGCGACATAGATGAAGGCGACCATCCAGCCGACCTTGCCCATATCACCCAGCGCCCAGGCAAACGCCAGCAGTGCGGGCGCAACACCAAAGGCAACCATGTCCGACAGCGAGTCATACTCGGCACCGAAGGCACTTTGGGTGTTCGTCATGCGAGCCACACGACCATCAAGGCCATCGAGCACCATGGCCACGAAGATCGCGATAGCAGCAAAACCAAAGTACTTGCTGGCACTCACCGCATCACCGGCCGCCAGCGCGCTTTGCGCACTCATGGAGTTGATGATGGAATAAAACCCGGCAAACAGGTTCGCCGTGGTGAACAGATTGGGCAGCAGATAGATGCCACGATGCCGGACCTTGCGGCCTTCTGCGTCATGCCCTTCTTCGACATGTTCATCGATCGACAGCAGGCTTTCGGCGTCAGGAGCCTGGTTTGGCTCTTCGGGACGTTCGCTCATGGACTTTACCTTGCAACGGTGTGAAAAAAGTTCGACAGATACTTGCGGCGTGTGTTCGCCCGCAAACGATGCAGCTTTATACCAGAACCAGCCCCCAAACGAAAAAACGCGGCCTAGGCCGCGTTTTTTCTTGATGCGTACGACTTAGTTCTTGGCTTTGTCGACGATCTTGTTGGCACCGATCCACGGCATCATGGAGCGCAGTTGCTCGCCGATGATTTCGATACCGTGAGCGGCGTTGTTACGACGCTTGGCGGTCATCGAAGGGTAGCCGGTTGCACCTTCGCTGATGAACATTTTGGCGTATTCGCCGTCCTGAATACGTTTCAGGGCGTTGCGCATTGCCTGGCGGGATTCGGCGTTGATCACTTCCGGGCCGGTCACGTACTCACCGTATTCGGCGTTGTTGGAGATCGAGTAGTTCATGTTGGCGATACCGCCTTCGTACATGAGGTCAACGATCAGCTTCAATTCGTGCAGGCATTCGAAGTAGGCCATTTCCGGCGCGTAGCCAGCTTCAACCAGGGTTTCGAAACCGGCTTTGACCAGCTCAACGGTACCGCCGCACAGAACGGCTTGTTCGCCGAACAGGTCGGTTTCGGTCTCGTCCTTGAACGTGGTTTCGATGATGCCGGTACGACCGCCACCCACGCCAGCAGCATAGGAAAGTGCAACGTTTTTGGCGTTGCCCGAAGCGTCCTGGTAGATCGCGATCAGGTCAGGGATACCGCCGCCTTTGACGAACTCGGAACGCACGGTGTGACCCGGTGCTTTCGGCGCGATCATGATCACGTCGAGGTCAGCGCGCGGCACAACCTGGTTGTAGTGGATCGCGAAGCCGTGGGAGAAGGCCAGGGTGGCGCCCTGCTTGATGTTCGGCTCGATTTCGTTCTTGTACAGCGCGGACTGGAACTCGTCCGGGGTCAGGATCATGACCAGGTCGGCAGCAGCAACGGCGGAAGCAACGTCAGTCACTTTCAGGCCATGGGCTTCAGCCTTGGCAACAGTGGCCGAGCCTTTGCGCAGGCCAACCGTCACGTCAACGCCGGAGTCTTTCAGGTTGCACGCTTGGGCGTGACCCTGGGAGCCGTAGCCGATGATGGCGACTTTCTTGCCCTGGATGATCGACAGGTCACAATCTTTTTCGTAATAAACTTTCATGAGGTTCCTCTATATATCCAGGCCGTGAGGCCATTCACTAATTTGGGTTAGATGCTGAGTACTTTGTCGCCACGGGCAATCCCGGTGACACCACTGCGTACGGTTTCCAGAATCGAGGCCGTCCCGATCGACTGGATGAAGCTGTCCAGCTTGTCGCTTGTACCGGTCAGTTGAACGGTATAAACGCTGGCGCTTACATCGACGATCTGCCCGCGATAAATATCGGTAGTCCGTTTGATCTCGGCACGTTGGGCACCCGTGGCCTTGACCTTGACCAGCATCAGCTCGCGCTCGATGTGGGCACTTTCCGACAGGTCGACCAGCTTGACCACTTCGATCAGCTTGTTGAGGTTCTTGGTGATCTGCTCGATCACCTCATCGTGACCCACGGTGGTCAACGTCAGGCGCGACAGGGTCGGGTCTTCGGTCGGGGCCACGGTCAGGCTTTCGATGTTGTAGTTGCGTTGCGAAAACAGACCGACAACACGAGACAGAGCGCCGGGTTCGTTCTCCAGAAGCAGGGAGATAATGTGCCGCATGATTAAGTACGCTCCGTCTTGTTCAACCACATGTCGCGCATAGAGCCGTCTTTGATCTGCATCGGGTAGACGTGCTCGCTGGTATCCACTTGAATATCGAGGAACACCAGGCGGTCCTTCATGGCGAACGCCTCTTCCATCATCGGCTTCAGATCTTTCAGATCGGTGATGCGCATGCCGACGTGGCCATAGGCTTCAACCAATTTGACGAAATCCGGTAACGATTCCATGTAGGAATGGGAGTGACGGCTACCGTAGCTCATGTCCTGCCACTGACGAACCATGCCCAGCACGCCGTTGTTCAGGCAGACGATCTTCACCGGAAGACCGTACTGCAGGCACGTCGACAGTTCCTGGATGTTCATCTGGATGCTGCCCTCACCGGTGACGCAAGCAACGTCAGTGTCCGGGAAGCTCAGTTTCACACCCATGGCCGCAGGGAAACCAAAGCCCATCGTGCCCAGGCCGCCGGAGTTGATCCAGCGGTTAGGCTTGTCGAACTTGTAGTACTGCGCGGCGAACATCTGGTGCTGGCCCACGTCGGAGGTCACAAAGGCGTCGCCCTTGGTCACTTCACACAGGGTTTCGATCACGGTTTGGGGCTTGATGATGCTGCCGTCGCCCTTGTCGTAAGGGAACAGGCCGCGATCACCGCGCCATTCGTCGATCTGCTTCCACCAGCTGGCAACGGATTCCTTGTTCGGCGTTTCGCCGATGTCCTTGAGCGCGGCGACCATTTCGGTCAAGACGCTTTCTACAGGACCCACGATCGGCACGTCGGCCTTGATGGTCTTAGAGATGGACGCTGGGTCGATGTCGATATGGATGATCTTGGCGTTCGGGCAGAATTTGCTCGCGCCGTTGATCACACGGTCATCGAACCGTGCGCCCACAGCCAGAATCACGTCGGCGTGGTGCATGGCCAGGTTGGCGGTGTAGCTGCCGTGCATGCCGAGCATGCCGACGAACTGACGGTCCGAGCCCGGGAACGCGCCGAGGCCCATCAAGGTGTTGGTCACCGGCAGGTTGAGCAGCTTGGCCAATTCGGTCAGCGGTGCGGAGCCGCCGCCGAGAATCACGCCGCCGCCCGAGTAAAGTACTGGGCGTTTGGCCGCCAGGAGCATTTCTGCTGCCTTGCGGATTTGGCCCGAGTGCCCACGAACAGCCGGACTGTAGGAGCGCAGCTTGGCTTTCTTCGGGAAGATGTATTCGAACTTTTCAGCCGGGTTGGTCATGTCTTTCGGGATATCGACCACGACAGGGCCCGGGCGGCCGGACTGCGCAAGGTAGAAGGCCTTTTTCATGACTTCCGGAATTTCCGACGCATGCTTGATCATGAAGCTGTGTTTCACGATCGGCCGCGAGATACCGATCATGTCGGTTTCCTGGAATGCATCGGTACCGACCATGGTGCTTGCGACCTGGCCGGAAATGATCACCATCGGGATGGAGTCCATATAAGCAGTCGCGATGCCGGTAATGGCATTGGTTGCGCCTGGGCCGGACGTTACCAGTACCACACCGGCTTTACCGGTGGCACGGGCGTAACCGTCAGCCATATGGGTCGCGGCCTGTTCGTGGCGAACCAGAATGTGGGTAACAGCCGGTTCCTTGAACAGTGCGTCGTAAACATGCAGCAGAGCACCACCTGGGTACCCGTAGATATAGTCGACGCCTTCGTCACGCAAAAAGCGGACGAGCATCTCACCGCCAGATAAAAGCTCCACGTTGTTCACCTCTAAAACGCCAGAATACCGTCCGTTAAAAACCGACGGGTCTTAATAGGTTTACTTCTCAACAGAGCATGAGCGACGGTGGTCGCCGACTACGTCAGCACTGACTGAGCAAGTATTGGGATCGTCCCAAGTGTTGCGGGCTTTTCCCACCCAGCGCGAGGTAACGCGTTGCGGGTGTTACAGGTCGGCGCGGATGTGCGCCTCATGATCTGCTGAGCGGGCCTGCTTCTGGCAGTCCCGATACAGCGGACTTTGGATTCTTCTGTTTCAGCCCCCTCAAGTCAAGCAATAATTGCGCTTTTTTCCAACTAAGCGCATGAGAACGTAGAAGAAAGGGCTTTGAGGAGGGATAAAACTCGCCTGAATGTCGTCAAGCGGTAGAAATGTGCGCAAGACTGCCGGAAAACCCGGCAGTCAGGCAATTAACGAGCGTCGACTATCAATTGGTCGAACTTTTTCAGCGCATTGCGCAAACCCAGGCTTTCCAGCGGCCGGTCGGCGTAGACCATCTCGGCCATTTCCATAATCCCGGAAGCATTGGGCAACGGCAGGTCCTGTTCGAGGATCTGTTTCATGCGCGCCAGGAAGATCCACTGCAGCCACTGATGAAAGTCCAGGGTGTCCACCGAAAACGGTTCGACACTGCTGAGCGCTTCGGCGCTGGGAGGCACTTCGTCCCACCAGCCCTGCACGCGCAATTCGCGCTCAATCAGCAATAACTGTTCAGCAATCGCCGGAAAACGTGCATCCATCAGAGGCTGACCTTGGCTTTCTGGCGAGCCTGGGCGGCGCCGGCGGCATCGCCTTGTGCAGCACGTGCATCGCCAATCAGCGCCCACAGGCTGGCTTGCAGGTCCGGGCGACCATTGGCCAGGCTCAGGCCACGACGGGCGAACTGCTCGGCTTGCGGCGCATCGCCCTGGGCCATGCGTACCTGGGCCAGGCGATACAGCACTTGCGGCTCGCGCGGAGCAACACGCTGGGCGCGTTCAAGGCTCGAGGACGCGCCATTCAAGTCGCCCCCCGCCTGCTGTTGCTGGGCAGTGGTGAGCAAGGACAGCACCGGGCCATCCAGTTGCTCGTCAGCCGACAGGCCGCCGGAGCTTGCGGACGACGGAATACCGCTTGGCGTCGACGGCATGTTGTAGGTGCCCTGATTGATCGGCGCCGCTTGAACCGACGCAGTGTCGATCGGTCCGGACGTGCTCGGCCCTGGGGTCCACGGCTCGGCACTGATCGGCGCGGAGGTGGCAGAGCCAGCCCCCGGCACCATCACTACCACGCCCGAATCCTGCGGCACAGCCTGGGTGGCGGCCTGGGCGGGACGGTTGGTCACGGTCTGGCGGAACCCGCCATTGGCCGAGATCCGGTCGTTATTGGAGACGGCGCTGCTCGAGTCCACCACGGGAATCGAGCCGCGCTGCACGCTGGCGCAGCCGTTGAGCAAAGCCAGAGCTGTAATAGCTGGAATCCACCACTTGTTCACTTGAAACCCTCTTTGCTTAATTCATCCAGCCCTTGACCCAATCCATCACCGATTCCGCATCAGCAGGGGCACTGCCACCGCACGCGGGCCCGGGTGGTGGTTCGCTGCCGCGAATATACGGCATCTGCACCGCGCCTGGGCAGTTGGCATCGGAGCCCTGCCCGGTGTGCGGATCAATCCAGGCCTGCACGATATTGTCCGGCTGTGGCATGTTCAGCGGCAACGGGTCGGCCTTGCGCATGAAACTGGTCCAGACCTGCAGCGCACCGGTCGCTCCGGTAAACGGCGTCTTGCCATTGTCGTCACGGCCCAGCCACACCACTGCCAGCACATCCTGGCCGAAGCCGGCGAACCAGCTGTCACGGGAATCGTTACTGGTACCGGTCTTGCCCGCCAGCGTCAGGTTCGATGGCAACACCTTATAGACAGAGCTGCCGGTGCCTTCACGCATCACGCGTTGCATGGCGTTCTGGATCAGGTAGATGGAACCTGCATCGAAGCGCTGCTGAATCTGGAACGGGTAGCGCTTGAGCGGCTCGCCCTCGGCGGTCAATACGCTGCGGATGCCGCGCATTGGCGTATTAAAACCACCGTTGGCAAGGGTCTGGTACATGGTCGCCACTTCCATCGGCGTCATTGCACCGGCGCCCAGCAGGATCGACGGGAAGGCCGGGAATTCTCGGGTGATACCCAGGCGCGCCAGCGTCTTCAGGACATTCGGCACGCCCACTTCCAGGCCCAGACGAGACGTGGAAATGTTGTAGGAATGCGCCAGCCCTTGATACAGGAACACCGTACCGTGGGAGCGTCGATCGAAGTTCTGCGGCGTCCACACCTGGCCATCGGCGCCTTTGACCGACAGCGGATCATCCGACAGCCAACTGGTCAGCGAGTACTTACTCGGCTTTTCCAGCGCAGTCAGGTAAACCGCAGGCTTGACCAGCGAGCCGATCGGCCGCACGGCATCCAGCGCACGGTTGAAGCCGGCAAAACTGGCCTGGCGACTGCCGATCATGGCCTGGACTTCACCGGTTTCCGGGTTCGTCACTACCATGGCCGCTTCGACTTCATCGGAGCCTTTACGGCCTGTCAGGCGTTTGAAGGTGTCGTTGACCGACGCCTCGGCCTTCATCTGCAGGATCGGGTCAAAACTGGTGAAGATCCGCAGGCCTTCTTCGGTCAAGTCTTCGTCGCGGTAGTCTTCACGCAACTGACGCTTGACCAGGTCGATAAAGCCCGGGAAGGAACTGTCTGCCAGCTTGCCGCGCGTTGTCACACCCAGTGGCATTTTCTTGGCCGCAGCCACTTGTTCAGCGGTGGCAACGCCCTGCTGTTCAAGCACATCGAGCACCAGGTTGCGGCGCTCCAGTGCACGCTCAGGATTGCGGCGGGGATTGTAGTAGGACGGTCCCTTGACCATGCCCACCAACAACGCGACCTGATGCAGCTTCAGCTCGGACAGCGGCTGGCCAAAGAAGAACTGGCTGGCCAAACCGAACCCGTGCACCGCGCGCTGCCCGTCCTGGCCGACGAATACTTCGTTGAGGTAGGCCTCAAGGATTTCCTGCTTGCTGTAATGCAGCTCCAGCAGCATCGCCATCATGGCTTCGGTGAGCTTGCGGGTCAGGCTGCGCTCGTTGGTCAGGTAGAAGTTCTTGACCAACTGCTGCGTGAGCGTACTGCCGCCCTGGGTCATCTTGCCACCGGAGGTGTTGACCCAGACGGCACGGGCAATCGACTTCGGCGAAACGCCCCAGTGGCTATAGAAGTCGCGGTCTTCCACGGCAACCAGGGTTTCGAGCAGGTAAGGCGGCACCTGATCAAGCTTGATCAGGATGCGATCTTCCAGGTTCTTCGGATAAATCCCGCCGATCATCAACGGTTCAAGGCGCACCACCGGCAGCTTTGAGCCGTTGAGCGACGACAGCTCGGCCACGTAATCGCCGGAGAAGCGCACGCGCACCGGCTGGGCTTTTTCCAGGCCTTCATAGAACTGGAAGCCACGAGTGTTCAGATCGACGGTATTACCGCTGACAGCCGCCGCACCCGGGCCATTGCTCACAGGTTCGCGGCGGTAGCCCAGGGCGTCGAGTTCGGTGAGGAAGTCATCCTTGCTCAGCTTCTGGCCGGTGAACAATTCCAGCGGGCGTGCATACACCTTGGCCGGGATGGTCCAGCGCTTGCCGGAGAATTTCTCCTGGACCACAGCGTCGAGGTACACCGCGAAGCCGGCGAGCACAACAAGGCCGACCAGGCCGAGCTTGAGCGCCCAGCCAAGCCATGGACGCAGGCCCCGGGAAGGAGGTTTTTTACGGGAACGGGGAGATCGGGTTCGAGTCATGGCGGCGGATTATACGCACTTTATTGATGATCAACATGAGCCGGACAGCGGTTTGCACCACAGGCTGTAACCGCCATAATGCCCGCCATGATTTCCCCCAGACTTTGAAGGATCGCCCGTGAGCCAGTCCCTGATCGCTGCCCTGCAAAACCCGGCTTTATACCCTCATCCGGTTGAAGCATTTCAAGTCATTGAAACCCACATTTCCTGGGTCATCCTGACCGGCCCCTACGCTTACAAATTGAAGAAGCCGATGAACTTCGGCTTCCTGGACTTCACCCAACTGGCCGATCGGGGCCACTTCTGCAATGAAGAACTGCGCCTCAACCAACGCCTGACCGAGGACTTATACCTTGAAGTCCTGCCGATTACCGGCACCGCCGAAGCACCACAATTGGGCGGCGAAGGCCCGGCCATCGAGTACGCGCTGAAAATGCGTCAGTTCCCGCAAAGCCAACTGCTCAGCACCTTGCAGGCCAACGGCGAGCTGACCAGCGCGCACATTGATGAAATGGCCAAGCAGATCGCACACTTCCATCTCACCGCGCCGAAAGTCCCGCAGGCCCACCCGGCCGGCACCCCGGACGAGGTGATGGCGCCGGTACGGCAGAACTTCGAGCAGATCCGCCCGTTCCTCAGCGACAAGGCCGACCTGGCTCAGCTTGAAGCGCTGCAAGCCTGGGCTGAGAGCAGCTTCGAGCGCCTCAAGCCCCTGCTGGCACAGCGCAAGCTGGACGGTTTTACCCGCGAATGCCACGGTGATATCCACTTGGGCAACGCAACGTTGATCGATGGCCACGTGGTGATCTTCGACTGCATCGAGTTCAACGAGCCTTTCCGTTTCACCGACGTGTATGCCGATACCGGCTTCCTGGCGATGGACCTGGAAGACCGTGGTCTCAAATCCCTCGCGCGACGTTTTATCAGCCAGTACCTGGAGCTGACCGGCGACTACCAGGGCCTTGAACTGCTCAACTTCTATAAGGCTTACCGCGCGCTGGTACGGGCCAAGGTCTCGTTGTTCAGCATGCCGAGCGAAGCCAGCCCGGTGCAACGCGCCACCACACTGCGTCAATACCGCAACTACGCCAACCTGGCTGAGAGCTACAGCACTATTCCCTCGCGCTTCCTGGCAGTTACCCACGGCGTGTCGGCTGTAGGCAAAAGCCACGTTGCCATGCGCCTGGTGGAAGCATTGGGCGCCGTGCGCGTGCGTTCGGATGTTGAACGCAAGCGCCTGTTCGGCGAGCAGCAAGTGGAAAATACGCCGGAGGCCGGCATCTATGCCTCTGACGCAAGCGTGGCAACCTACGCCCGGTTGAATGAAATCGCCGATACCGTATTGCGCGCCGGCTACCCGGTGGTGCTGGATGCGACCTTCCTCAAACGCGAGCAACGCGACGCCGCCGCCAAGGTTGCCGAAGCCACCGGCGCGCCCTTCCTGATCCTGGATTGCAACGCGCCGCAAGCCGTTATCACCAGCTGGCTGGAGCAACGTCAGGCGGATAAAAGCGATCCGTCTGACGCCACATTGACCGTTATCGAAGAACAGCAGGCCAATCGCGACCCGCTGACGGCAGAAGAACTGCTGCTGAGCAAACGCGTGGAAACCAATCAAAGCGGAACCCTCGACGCCTTGGTCGCTCAAATTCGCCAACGCCTGCCAGGTCTGTAAGAAATATTTCTTGGTCGTGTCGTCTACTCAGGCGCACGACCCAGCAATAGTGGCACTATAATGGCGTCATAAATCCAACAGGAGTCGCCGTCATGAGTCAGCCCAAGCTTCTCGATACCCCGCTTTACTCGCTCCTGCATAAAGACGATATCCGAGGTTTTAACCAGGAACGCCCGAAAGACGGCGCCATCGACATGCGCGGCGGCGACTTCCGCGGGCTCGACCTGCGCGAACTGAATGCCACCGGCGTGGATTTCACCGACGCCTACTTTCGCTCCACCGACTTGCGTGGCCTGGACTTGCGCGACTGTTCCCTGGAAGGCGCCAGCCTGGCCCATGCGCAGATATCCGGCACCTACTTTCCGCCTGAACTGACCGCCGACGAGATTCTGATGTCGGTTAATTTCGGCACTCGCCTACGCTACCGCACCAAGTAAATAACCCCGCCCCTGCCCCGGTTACGTCTACACGTACCGGGCGCCTGCGCCTGAACGGCGTCAAAATCCCCGCGTCATTCTTATAAGCGTTTAGGCCGTTTCTGCCCAAAGAACTACGTTTTTCCTACTGAGCGCTACACTCCTTTTCAGGCTTGCCTGGTCACGATACCCACCGCACCATTCGGCCGTCGCAAGGAGGCTTGATGAATGATGAGCTGCAACACCTGAAAAACCTTGGCAAGACGTCTGCACAGTGGCTGCATGCGGTGGGCATCCACAGTGCATCAGACCTGCGCCGCCTGGGGGCGGTAGACGCCTATCGAGCCGTGCGAACGCGCGGGTTCCGAGCGTCGAAAGTGCTGCTGTATGCGATCGAAGGCGCGTTGATGGATGTGCACTGGAACGACATTCCTGTGGAGCGCAAAGAAGCCTTGAACCGTCAGCTGGACGCAATTGCGGCGCGGCAGAAAAATTAGATCGCGCAGAAAAACCAATGCTTATAGGCGTTTCGAACGAGCGTTTGAGGAAAACCAGAGGACGAGAAAAAACAAATGTTGACTCTCAAATGAGAATCGTTATGATTATCACAACTGGTCGCGAGATCAGCCGATAACTGAAAGACCATTGGTTCGGACTCTCAGATTATCTCCTCATCAGGCTAATCACGGTTATTTGACCCGGCTTTTGCCGGGTCTTTTTTTGCCTGCAGAAAACTGCCTGTAGAACGCTCAGCGCGCGATGATCAGCGGATGCCCGAGCTCGGGGTGTGGCTGCACCAGCACATCCAAACCAAACACGGCTTTCAGCGGCTCAGGGCGCATCACTCGCTCTGGCGTGTCCAAGGCGTGGGGGCGCCCCTCCTCCAGCAGCAGAATCCGGTCACAGTAGCGAGCCGCCAGGTTCAGGTCATGAAGAATCACCAGCACTGCAGCGCCGCGGTCGGCAAAGGTGCGAATGGCGTGCAGCGTTGTGTGTTGATGCAAAGGGTCGAGCATCGACGTGGGCTCATCCAGGAGCAACGTCTGGCCTGCCTCGCCGGGCCATAGTTGCGCCAGCACCCGCGCCAGGTGCACGCGCTGGCGCTCTCCGCCAGACAGCGCCAGGTAACTGCGACCGCTCAAGTGCGCGACATCCGCAGCCTGCAGCGCCGCGTCGATAATCTCGTCGTCGCGCACCCTCCCCGTCTGATGCGGTAAGCGACCCATGCCGACCACTTCTTCCACACGAAAACCGAAATCCAGGGTCGAGGTTTGCGGCAGTACCGCCAAGCGCTGTGCCCGCTGGGCTCCGCTCCAGTCCTTGAGTACTTGCTGGCCCAGCCAGACTTTGCCCTGATCGGGTTGAAGCTCACCGCATAACGCACCGAGCAACGTACTTTTGCCCGCGCCATTGGGCCCTAGCACGCCGAGGACCTGACCCGGCAACAAGTCGAGGGTGATACCGGCCAGTACGGTCTTACGGCCGCGGCGGATATGCAGGTCTTCCACTCGCAACATCAGGCACGCCCCCGTAACAACAGGTAAAGAAAAAATGGCGCACCGATAAATGCAGTGACGATACCAATGGGTAATTCAGCCGGCGCCAGCGCCAGGCGTGCGACCAGGTCAGCAAACAGCAACAGGCTGGCCCCCGCCAACACCGATGCCGGTAACAGCACGCGATGATCAGGCCCCGCCAGCAGGCGCACCAGATGCGGCACCACCAACCCCACAAAGCCGATCATGCCTGCAGCCGCGACAGCCGCGCCCACGCCCAGCGCCGTGCAGAACACCAGCTCACGCTTGAGCCCCTCCACGTCGATCCCAAGATGACTGGCCTCGGATTCTCCCAGCAGCAGCGCATTCAGCGCTTTGGCCCGGCGCGGCAACCACAGCGCCACACCGGCGCTTACCAGCAACAAGGGCCACAATCGCGAGTAGCTGGCGCCGTTGAGACTGCCCAGGTTCCAGAAGGTCAGGGTACGCAGGGTCGCGTCGTCCGCGAGGTAGGTAAACAGGCCTACCGCCGAGCCGGCCAGCGCCGTAAGCGCGATACCGGCAAGCAGCATTGTCGCGACATTGGTTTGGCCGTTACGCCGTCCCAGGCGGTAGACCAGCGCGGTCACCCCCAGGCCTCCGATAAAAGCACACAGCGACAGCAGGTACGGCCCGAGCGCATCCGGCAATCCGCCAAACAACGCGCCGCCGACAATGGCGACCGCCGCGCCCAGCGCCGCACCGCTGGAAACCCCGACCAACCCCGGATCCGCCAGCGGGTTGCGAAACAACCCTTGCATCGCCACGCCCGACAGGGCCAGCACACCCCCTACCGCCAAGCCGAGCAACGTGCGGGGCAAACGAATCTGGCCCAGGATCAGCTCAGCCTGCTCCAGCCCTTGCGCCTCGATCGGCACGCCCATCAAGCGCAGCGCCGCCTTCAGCGTGTCCAGCAACGGCAGACTCACCGGGCCCAAGGCCAGGGAAAGCCAAATCGCCAGGACGCACAGCAGCGCCAGCCCGATAAACAACGTTCGAGGTTTGACCAGAGTGGTCATGGGGTGGCTTTAGCCTGAGACGGATAGAACCCTTCCGACAACTTCACCAGACTTTGCGGCAGGCGCGGCCCCAAACCTCCTACCAGCAATGTGGGGTCCAGCTCGAACACCCGACCGCTCTTGGCGGCTGGCGTCGATGCCAGGATCGGGTTCTCCTTGAACAACGCCGCGCGCGCCGCATCGCCGGTCAGGGCGCGATCGGCAAATACCAGCACGTCAGGGCTCAACCCCGCCAGCGACTCCACCGAAAACGGCTTGTAACCGCTGTGCGTCGCCAGGTTATGCCCGCCCGCCTGCTGCAGCATCCAGTCGGCGGCGGTGTCCTTGCCGGCGATCAGCGGCTTGCCACCGGCGTGCCCAAGCAGCAATAAAACGCCCGGCGCCTTTTGCCCAGCCTGAGCCTTGGCAACCCAACTCTTTTGCTGGTCGAGCGCTTGCTCATATCCGGTAAACAATTGGCTGGCCTTGGCTTCATTGCCGAGCAGCTTGCCCAAGTGCTGCAGGTTGCCTTTCAAGGTCGGCAGATCCGGCTGCGCCGAGAACATCTCCACCGTCACACCCGCATTGCGAATCTGCGCCAACACCGGCGGCGGGCCCATTTCTTCGGTCCCGACCAGCACCTGCGGGCGCAGGCTCAGAATGCCCTCAGCCGACAGCTGGCGCTGATAGCCAATGCTCGGCAATGCCTTGAGGGATTCCGGATGCTGGCTGGTGGTGTCCACGCCCACCAGCTTCGACTCGCCGCCCAGGGCGGTCACCCACTCCGACAGCGCCCCGCCGGCACTCACCCAGCGTTGAGGCAGTTCAGAGGCTTGCGCCCCATGGTTGACCAGCAGTCCGACAACAAGCGCAATAGCGCTGGCACTCAGGCGCATAACAGGGTTTCCTTCCAGGGGCAGGGCCGTTCGAGCACTCGTCAATGTGACAGAAAACCGCTGTAACGCATCGAATTGAGCACCCAGTCAGCCAACGGGCGAAGCCGGCATTTGATAATTGTTTGCATTTGGACGTCAAGGCATAAGGATTGAAATGAAGTTTCTCTGTTCCTCCGAAGCCTTGGCGCCCGACAGCAGCCTCGGCTTTGATATCGATGGCTGCAAGCTGCTGGCCGTGCGCCGCGACGGCGTCGCCTACTTTTATATCAACCGCTGCCCCCATCGCGGGATCCCGCTGGAGTGGCAGCCCCACCGCTTCCTCGACCCCAGCGCCAGCCTGATCCAGTGCGCGACCCACGGTGCACTGTTCCTGATCGAAAGCGGCGAGTGCATCGCAGGGCCCTGCGCGGGCAAAAGCCTCACCGCCCTGCCCGGCCGCGAAGACGAACAAGGGCTGTGGGTGCAACTCTAGTCGCCGAGCAATACGTCCAGTCGACGCTCTACGTAAATTTCCTCGGGTGTAACCCGCACGCCATAGGCCAACACTTCAACCCCCGCCGCCTTGGCTTCACGCAACGCGGCGGCGTATCCGGCGTCGATTTCCGCGGCCGGGCGCACCGCGTCAATGCCCGAGAGGTTGACGCAATACAGCTGCACCGCCCGCACCCCGTCCCGAGCCAGATAAGCCAGTTCACGCAAATGCTTGGCCCCGCGCTGGGTCACAGCATCAGGAAAAGCAGCCACATTGGTGCCATCAAAGCCCAACGTGACGCTTTTAACTTCGACATAAGCCGCACCATCGGGGTAATCCAGACGAAAATCGATACGGCTTTTTTCCTGACCGTAAGGCACTTCGCGCTTCAAGGCAGTGAAACCGTTGAGCTCAGTGATCACCCCGGCACGCAACGCCTCCTCAACCAGCTGATTGGCGCGCGCGGTGTTAACGCACGCCAGCCGCCCTTGTGGTGTTTCGGCAATTTCCCAAGTGCCTGGCAGCTTGCGTTTGGGGTCATCGGAACGGCTGAACCAGACCTGCCCGCCCTCCACCATGCAATTGAGCATCGAGCCGGTGTTGGGGCAGTGAATAGTCAGCAACTCGCCGGTAACGGTTTCGATATCGGTGAGAAAACGCTTATAGCGGCGGATCAGCCGCGCTTCTTCAAGAGGGGGATGAAAGCGCATCAGCCTTGCCAGCTCCGCAAGCCACGGGCGATCCGCTCCACCGCTTCCTGCAGTCGATCCAGATTCTGTGTGTAGGCAAAGCGCACATGGTGGCCGGCCTGGTAGCGCCCGAAATCCAGCCCCGGGGTAAAGGCCACATGCTCGGTCTCGAGGAAGTGTCGGCAGAAGGCGAAGGCATCGCCGCCGAACGCGCTGATATCAGCGTACAAATAGAATGCGCCTTCCGGCTCGACCGCGATACCGAAGCCCAGCTCGCGCAGCGCCGGCAGCAGAAAGTCGCGACGGCGGCCGAATTCGGCGCGACGCTCCTCCAGAATACTCAGGGTTTGTGGGGTAAAACAGGCCAGCGCCGCGTGCTGCGCCATGCTGGGTGCGCTGATGTAGAGATTCTGCGCCAGCTTCTCCAGCTCACCGACCGCAGCCGGGGGCGCCACCAGCCAACCGAGGCGCCAGCCGGTCATCCCGAAATACTTGGAAAAACTATTTAGCACAAAGGCCTCATCATCGACTTCCAGCACGCTGGCGGCGTCGGTGCCGTACGTCAGGCCGTGGTAAATCTCATCGACTACCAGATGGCCGTTGCGCACCTTGATTGCGCTGGACAGTCCGGCCAATTCATCGCGGGTGAGAATAGTGCCGGTGGGGTTGGCCGGAGACGCAACCAGGGCACCCACGCTGTCTTCGTTCCAGTGTTTGGCCACCAGATCAGCGGTCAGTTGGTAGCGCACATCCGGGCCAACCGGCACCAGTTGCGCCGCACCTTCCACCAAGCGCAGGAAATGCCGGTTGCACGGGTAGCCTGGGTCCGCGAGCAACCAATGTTTGCCTGGGTCGACCAACAGGCTGCTGGTCAGCAACAAGGCACCGGAGCCACCCGGCGTGATCAATATGCGTTCCGGATCGATGCTCAGGCCGTAGCGCTGCTGGTAAAAACCGCTGATCGCCTCGCGCAATTCGGGCAACCCACGGGCTGCGGTGTAGCGCGTCTTGCCATTGGCCAATGCCGCCTGACCGGCCTGAATGATGGGCTCGGCGGTGGTGAAATCCGGCTCGCCAATCTCCAGGTGAATCACATCGTGGCCAGCCGCTTGCAGCTCATTGGCTCGCGCCAGCAACGCCATGACATGAAACGGTTCGATGGCGCGACTGCGCGCACTGTAGGGCTGAGCCATGAGCCTTCCTTAACGGTGAGGACAAAATCAGGATTCTACCGAACCCTCGCGGTAAAACATGCTCTATTGCCTGCTCGGCCGTCAGAGATGAACCCGGCAAGCGCCTGCAAAAAGACTAAAATCAACACTCGAGACGTTACATACCCAGCAACGACGGGCCACTGCACTTTGCAACCTGTACGCGACGGGCCTCGACAACCGGGAGTGGCGCACCCTGAATCTATCTGGTAAGTTCGCCCGCTTGCAGCCGCAGGGCCGGCAGGTGTCGGTGACGTTGCAATCCTGCGCAATGGATTAGAAGAGTGAGAGGCGGTCTATTCATGTCCACCCAAGCAAAGCAGAACATCAGCGGCTTCCAACCCTACGTTGAATCGAAGGGTGAGGAATACATGGGCAAGCCCATGCGCGAGCACTTCTCCAAAATCCTGAAGCAGTGGAAGCAGGACTTGATGCAGGAAGTCGACCGCACGGTTGACCATATGAAGGACGAAGCAGCCAACTTCCCGGACCCGGCAGACCGTGCCAGCCAGGAAGAGGAGTTCGCCCTTGAACTGCGCGCTCGTGATCGCGAGCGCAAGCTGATCAAGAAGATCGACAAGACCCTGCAACTGATCGAAGACGAAGAATACGGCTGGTGCGAATCCTGCGGTGTCGAGATCGGTATTCGTCGCCTGGAAGCCCGCCCAACCGCGGACCTCTGCGTAGACTGCAAGACCTTGGCTGAAATCAAGGAAAAACAGGTCGGCAAGTAACTCTGCCGGGCTGAACGAATGGGGCGTGCAAACGCCCCATTTTTGTTTCTGGCGTTTAGCGCTTTTCCAGTAGTATCCGGCCCATGACAGCCTCTACCTATATCGGGCGTTTCGCCCCCACGCCCAGCGGCCACTTGCACTTCGGTTCGCTGGTCGCCGCCCTCGCCTCCTACCTCGATGCCCGCGCCAACCAAGGCTGCTGGCTGATGCGCATGGAAGACCTCGACCCTCCCCGTGAAGAGCCCGGCGCCCAGGCGGCGATCCTGCATGCGCTGGAAAGCTACGGTTTTGAGTGGGACGGCGAACTGGTCCGACAAAGCGAGCGGCATGAGGCCTACGCCAAGGTGCTGAACGATCTGTTCAACCACGGCCTGGCCTACGCCTGCACTTGCTCGCGTAAACAGCTGGAACCGTATAAAGGGATTTACCCAGGGCTGTGTCGCAATGCCGGGCACGACCAGCAGGACGCCGCCATTCGATTGCGCGTTCCTGAGCTGGAATACCACTTTACCGACCGCGTACAGGGCGAATTCCGACAGCACCTGGGCCGCGATGCAGGCGATTTCATCATCCGCCGCCGCGACGGCCTCTACGCCTACCAACTGGCGGTTGTACTCGACGATGCCTGGCAAGGCGTGACCGACATCGTGCGCGGCGCCGACCTGCTGGACTCCACCCCACGCCAGCTGTACCTGCAAGAGCTGCTGGGCCTGCGCCAACCGCGCTACCTGCATGTACCATTGATCGTCCAGCCGGACGGTAACAAACTGGGCAAATCCTACCGTTCGCCGCCGCTGACACCCGACCAGGCCACGCCTTTGCTGGTGAGAGCGCTGCGTGCCCTGGGCCAGCCAGTCGGGGACGAGCTGCTGCACGCCAGCCCACGGGAACTGCTGGATTGGGGCATTGCCCACTGGGATGCCACGCAGATCCCGCGCACACTCACGCTGGCCGAAGCGCAATTGAGCTGAAGGCGCTTGCAGCTTGCCAGCCATCCGTTACCATCGCCGCAGTTTTTAACTCAGAGGCCAACATGTACATCTATCGATTGGTCCTGCTGCTGGTCGTCGGGATCTACCTGTTTTCCCCCGCCATCATGGATTGGTGGATCGACGCCACGGGCGCCTGGTACCGCCCTTATCTGCTGTGGCTGATCCTGATCGTCGTGACCTTTATCCTGCAGAGCCAAAAAGATGCCGATGAGCTTTAGCCTCACCCAGATGCTGCTGATCAGCGCCGCCTACCTGGCGGCGCTGTTCGGGGTTGCCTGGATCAGTGAGCGCGGAATGATTCCGCGGGCGATCATTCGCCATCCGCTGACCTACACCTTGTCCCTCGGCGTGTACGCCAGCGCCTGGGCGTTCTATGGCACGGTCGGCCTGGCCTACCAGTACGGTTACGGTTTTCTCTCGAGCTACCTTGGCGTGTCCGGCGCGTTTTTGCTGGCGCCGGTGTTGCTCTACCCGATCCTGAAGATCACCCGCACCTATCAGCTGTCGTCCCTGGCCGATTTGTTTGCGTTCCGCTTTCGCAGCACCTGGGCCGGCGCACTGACCACGATATTCATGCTGCTCGGCGTGCTGCCGCTGCTGGCCCTGCAGATCCAGGCCGTGGCGGATTCCATCAGCATCCTGACCCGCGAGCCGGTGCAGCATCGCGTGGCCCTCGCGTTCTGCGCGCTGATCACCCTGTTTACGATTTTCTTCGGCTCACGCCATATCGCCACCCGCGAAAAACACGAAGGGCTGGTGTTCGCAATTGCCTTCGAATCGGTGATCAAGCTGATCGCCATCGGTGGCGTCGGCCTGTATGCGCTGTACGGCGTATTCGACGGCCCGCAACAGCTGGAGCTGTGGCTGCTGCAAAACCAGACCGCCCTCGCCGCCCTGCACACGCCGTTGCAGGAAGGTCCATGGCGCACGTTGCTGCTGGTGTTCTTCGCCTCGGCAATTGTGATGCCGCACATGTACCACATGACCTTCACCGAGAACCTCAACCCGCGTTCGCTGGTCAGCGCCAGCTGGGGCTTGCCGCTGTTCCTGCTGCTGATGAGCCTGGCGGTGCCGCTGATCCTGTGGGCCGGCCTCAAGCTGGGAGTTACCACCAACCCCGAATACTTCACCCTCGGCGTCGGTATTGCCGCCAACAGTAAATCCCTGGCGTTGCTGGCATACGTGGGTGGCTTGTCGGCGGCCAGCGGCTTGATCATTGTGACCACGCTGGCGCTGTCGGGCATGGCGCTCAACCACCTGGTGCTGCCGCTGTATCAGCCACCGGCTGAAGGCAATATCTACCGCTGGCTGAAATGGACGCGCCGCGCGCTGATCGTCGCGATCATCATGGCCGGCTATGGGTTCTACCTGCTGCTGGGTGCCGGGCAAGACCTGGCCAACCTGGGCATCGTCGCGTTTGTGGCGACCTTGCAGTTCCTGCCAGGCGTGTTGTCGGTGCTGTACTGGCCGACCGCCAACCGGCGCGGGTTTATCGCCGGGCTGCTGGCCGGCATTTTGGTGTGGATCGTGACCATGCTGCTGCCGTTGGTCGGCAACCTGCAGGGCTTCTACATCCCGCTGCTGAACATGATTTACGTGCTCGACGACACCAGCTGGCACATGGCAGCGATTGCCTCGCTGGCGGCCAACGTGCTGATGTTCACCCTGATTTCGCTGTTCACCAACGCCAGCCCCGAAGAAACCAGCGCCGCCGAGGCGTGTGCGGTGGACAACGTACGTCGCCCGCAACGCCGCGAACTGCACGCAGCCTCGCCCCAGGAGTTCGCCACACAGCTGGCCAAGCCCTTGGGCGCCAAGGCTGCACAGAAGGAAGTCGAGCAGGCGCTGCGCGATCTGTACCTGCCGTTTGACGAACGCCGCCCGTATGCCCTGCGCCGCCTGCGCGATCGTATCGAGGCCAACCTGTCCGGCCTGATGGGGCCGAGCGTGTCCCAGGACATGGTGGAAACGTTTTTGCCCTACAAGGCTGGCGGCGAAAACTACGTGACCGAAGACATCCATTTCATCGAGAGCCGGCTGGAGGACTACCACTCGCGCCTCACCGGCCTCGCCGCCGAACTCGATGCCCTGCGCCGTTACCACCGCCAGACCCTGCAGGAGCTGCCGATGGGCGTGTGCTCCCTGGCCAAGGATCAAGAGATCCTGATGTGGAACAAAGCCATGGAAGAACTCACCGGGATTGCCGCGCAACGGGTGGTGGGCTCGCGCCTGAACACCCTCGGCGACCCGTGGAAAGAACTGCTGCAAGGTTTCATCAACTTGCCTGACGAGCACTTGCATAAACAGCACCTGGCCCTCGACGGCCAGACGCGCTGGCTCAACCTGCACAAAGCCGCCATCGATGAACCGCTGGCGCCCGGTAACAGCGGCCTGGTGTTGCTGGTCGAGGACCTGACCGACACCCAGATGCTCGAAGACAAGCTGGTGCACTCCGAGCGCCTGGCCAGCATTGGTCGCCTGGCGGCGGGTGTGGCCCATGAAATCGGCAACCCGATCACCGGTATCGCTTGCCTGGCCCAGAACCTGCGGGAAGAGCGCGAAGAAGACGGGGAAATCACCGAGATCAGCGGTCAGATCCTCGAGCAGACCAAGCGCGTTTCACGCATCGTGCAATCGCTGATGAGCTTCGCCCACGCTGGCGCGCACCAGAACCAGGACGAAGCGGTGTGCCTGGCCGAAGTGGCGCAGGATGCCATTGGGCTGCTGGCCCTGAACCGGCGCAATTTCGAAGTACAGTTCTTCAATTTGTGCGACCCCGACCACTGGGTCGACGGCGACTCACAACGCTTGGCCCAGGTGCTGATCAACCTGCTGTCCAACGCCCGTGATGCAACACCTGCCGGCAGCGCGATACGGGTCAAGACCGAGGCTTTCGAACACACGGTCGACCTGATTGTCGAAGACGAAGGCAGCGGCATTCCACAGAACATCATGGATCGATTGTTCGAACCCTTCTTCACCACCAAGGACCCAGGTGAAGGTACCGGTCTGGGCCTTGCACTGGTCTATTCCATCGTTGAAGAGCATTATGGACAAATCACCATCGACAGCCCGGCTGACACCGAAAGCCAACGCGGCACCCGTATTCGGGTGACCTTGCCGCGTCATGTCGAAGCGACGTCCGCTGTGAACTGAGACCGTCGAGAGAATTGAATCAATGCCGCACATTTTGATCGTCGAAGACGAAACCATTATCCGCTCTGCCTTGCGTCGCCTGCTTGAACGTAATCAGTACCAGGTCAGCGAAGCCGGCTCGGTGCAGGAAGCCCAGGAGCGATTCAGCATTCCCACGTTCGACCTGATTGTCAGCGACCTGCGCCTGCCCGGCGCACCCGGCACCGAGCTGATCAAGCTGGGCCAGGGCACTCCGGTGCTGATCATGACCAGCTATGCCAGCCTGCGTTCGGCCGTGGATTCGATGAAGATGGGCGCGGTGGACTACATCGCCAAGCCTTTCGACCACGATGAAATGCTCCAGGCCGTGGCGCGCATCCTGCGTGACCGTCAGTCGGCCAGCAGCGCATCAACCGAACCGCGCCCTGCCAGCAAAGCCGCCAGCGGAACAGACAAGCCAGGCGTCGACAACAGCAATGGCGAGATCGGCATCATCGGCTCCTGCCCACCGATGCAGGATCTGTACAGCAAGATCCGCAAAGTCGCGCCAACCGACTCCAATGTATTGATCCAGGGCGAGTCGGGCACCGGTAAAGAACTGGTAGCCCGGGCCCTGCACAACCTGTCCAAGCGCGCCAAGGCACCGATGATCTCGGTGAACTGCGCGGCGATCCCCGAATCCCTTATCGAGTCCGAACTGTTCGGCCACGAGAAAGGCGCGTTCACCGGCGCCAGCGCCGGGCGTGCGGGTTTGGTGGAGGCTGCGGACGGCGGCACCTTGTTCCTCGACGAAATCGGCGAACTGCCCCTCGAAGCCCAGGCGCGCTTGCTGCGTGTGCTGCAGGAAGGTGAAATTCGCCGTGTCGGCTCAGTGCAGTCGCAGAAGGTTGATGTGCGCCTGATTGCGGCCACTCACCGTGACTTGAAGAGCCTGGCCAAGATCGGCCAGTTCCGTGAAGACTTGTATTACCGTCTGCACGTGATCGCCCTCAAGCTGCCGGCCCTGCGTGAGCGTGGCGCCGACGTCAACGAAATCGCCCAGGCATTCCTGCTCCGCCAGAGCGCGCGCATCAACCGGACCGACCTGAAGTTTGCCCCGGATGCCGAGCAGGCAATCCGGCATTACTCATGGCCGGGTAACGTGCGTGAGCTGGAGAATGCGGTCGAGCGCGCGGTGATTCTGTCGGAAAGCCCGGAAATTTCCGCCGAGCTGCTGGGTATCGATATCGAGTTGAGCGACCTTGAAGACGACGACTTCATCGGCCTGGCCCCACAACAGGGTGGCGGCAGCAATACCAGCCATGAGCCTACCGAGGATTTGTCACTGGAAGACTACTTCCAGCATTTCGTTCTGGAGCATCAGGACCATATGACCGAGACCGAACTCGCCCGCAAACTCGGCGTGAGCCGTAAATGCCTGTGGGAACGGCGCCAGCGTTTGGGCATCCCACGGCGCAAGACCGGGGTGGCCAGCGAGAGTTGAGGGTGCGCCCCCACAGGTAACACCCTCAGATGTGAAAAAACTGTTACCGCAGAATTTTCACGTAACAAAAGCCGGGGCTTACGGTAACGAAGCCCCGGCTTTTTTTCGCCTCCCGAAAACCCGAAACCACCTCAAACCCCTGGTTTTGCTGGGCGGCGCAAAAGTTGGCACGCACCCTGCTATATGCTTAGTACAAAAACAATAACAAGCTTTGTACAAGACAATAAAAATAAGACGAATCGACTCACGCACAATAAAAACAACACGGCGGAGGCGCAGCTAACTGATTCTTTTGGAGAGGCGTTGCATTTGGGGCTTGCCCCGCAACCAGGCCGAGAACAACAAAAACTGCCCTAAGGCAGAGCCTGAACTGGTTGGATCGTAGATCAGCAACACAGCGACCAAAGCAATCCGTTTGCTCTTGGCTCCCGATTGGGAGTGTCATGAAGGTGAAGCTTCATGGCGAGGGCGATCAACAAAAACAAGAAGCCCGCAACCAATAATAAAAATAGAGCACGCAACTACTTCTGGGGGAGCTTCGGCTCCCCTTGTAGTTTCCGGTGTATAGCACCGGGGTATGACGATTTAAGGCTTATGGCGCAACGCCGCAGCTTGTTCCTACACCATCCCCCGACTAAATGCTAGAATCCCGGCCCATCATGCGGTCATTCTTCGTTATGGCCGAACATTCCTTCAAACAGTGCATCCCATGCTGAAGAAGTTGTTCCAGTCATTCCGTTCCCCCTTGCGTCGTACGCAACACATTCGCAGCACGCCTGAAGTGCTTAACAGCAATCAGCATTCATTGCAGCGCGCCCAATTCAGCCGTTATGCAGTGAACATCGTCGAACGTTTGCAGAACGCCGGCTACCAGGCTTATCTGGTGGGCGGCTGTGTACGTGACATGCTGCTCAATATCACGCCGAAGGATTTCGACGTCGCCACCAGCGCCACGCCTGAGCAAGTGCGCGCCGAGTTTCGCAATGCGCGAATCATCGGCCGCCGCTTCAAGCTCGTGCACATCCACTTTGGCCGCGAAATCATCGAGGTCGCGACCTTCCGCGCAGGCCACCCGCAAAACGATGAAGAGGAAGACACCAATCAGTCTTCCCGCAACGAGAGTGGGCGCATCCTGCGTGACAACGTATACGGCACCCTGGAAGAAGACGCGCAACGTCGCGACTTCACCATTAATGCCCTGTATTACGACCCGGTCAGCGAGCGCATCCTCGATTACGCCAATGGCGTACACGACATTCGCAACAACCTCATCCGCCTGATCGGCGACCCGACGCAGCGTTACCAGGAAGACCCGGTGCGTATGCTGCGGGCCGTGCGTTTCGCCGCCAAGCTCAACTTTGGCATCGAGAAGCACACTGCAGCGCCGATCCGCGAACTCGCCCCGATGCTGCGCGAGATTCCTTCTGCACGCCTGTTCGAAGAAGTGCTCAAGCTGTTCCTCTCGGGGTATGCGGCCGACACCTTCGAAATGCTCGTCGACCTGCAGCTCTTCGATCCATTGTTCCCGGCCAGCGCCGAAGCTCTGGAATACAACCCTACGTATACCCACACGCTGATCAGCGAAGCGTTGATCAGCACTGACTTGCGCATCAAACAGAACAAACCGGTGACCCCGGCCTTCCTGTTTGCCGCCCTGTTGTGGCCGGCCCTGCCAAAACGCGTACTGCGCCTGCAAGACCGCGGCATGCCGCCGATTCCAGCGATGCAGGAAGCCGCTCACGAGCTGATCACCGAGCAGTGCCAGCGCATCGCCATCCCGAAGCGCTTCACCCTGCCGATCCGCGAGATCTGGGACATGCAGGAGCGCCTGCCCCGCCGCAGCGGCAAGCGTGCCGACCTGCTGCTCGACAACCCGCGCTTCCGCGCCGGCTACGACTTCCTGCTGCTGCGCGAAAGCGCCGGCGAGCAGACCGATGGCCTGGGCGAATGGTGGACCGACTACCAGGACGCCAATGACAGCGAGCGCCGCGACATGATTCGCGACCTGGGCAGCAAAGGCGATGGCGCCAGTGAAGGCCCGAAAAAACGGCGCCGCAGCTCTGGCAGCAAGCGCAAACGCAGTGCCGCCGACGCCTCGGGCGCCGCAGGCGAATAAACGTGGAACGCATCTACATTGGCATGGGCAGCAACCTGGCGGCCCCGGATCAGCAATTGCGCAGCGCTATCGAAGCGCTGGCGCAATTGCCTGGCACAACCGTCGCCGGTGTGTCGGCCTTCTATCAAAGTGATTCCCTGCTTCCAGGCCAACCGCGCTACACCAATGCGGTTGCCGCCCTCGACAGCTGCCTTGCGCCACTTGAGCTGCTGGATGCCCTGCAAGCCATCGAAAACGATCAGGGCCGCGAACGCCTTGAGCGTTGGGGCCCGCGCACCCTGGACCTGGACATCCTGCTGTTTGGCGAGCGCCTGATCGACGAGCCGCGCCTGACGGTGCCTCACTATCAGATGCACTTGCGGGCTTTTGTGTTGTACCCGCTGGCCGAACTCGCACCCGCCACCCTGCAACTGCCTGACGGCCGTACGCTCAAAGCGCTGCTGACGACTTGCCCGTTTATTGGCCTGGAACGCCTGCCCCCGGTTTGACGCAATCCCTGTGGGAGCTGGCTTGCCTGCGTTTGCATCACCTCGGCTTCACTGATGTACCGAGTCGCCTGCATCGCAGGCAAGCCAGCTCCCACCTTTGCCTTCAGCGTTACTCATAACAGCGTTCATCTTGCTGAATCGCATCAGTAACAGGGGTAACACCCCACGCGTAACAATGCGGTAACACATCCAATTGACTTCCCGTGTCCTCCTCACGACTATAGGCGTCCCGCTGCCGCCAACCCGGCGCTAAAGGGCGCAATCCAGGCCTTATAAGCACTGCTCTCAAGAAAGTGCGCCTGTATAAACGAAGACTCACGCGCGTTACTCGCTGTTTCCAAGCGCCTGAACGAGGACCCTTTTCATGCCAGACATTACCCTGACCACCTTGCAGAGCCTCAAGCTCAAAGGTGAAAAAATCACCATGCTCACTTGCTATGACGCCACCTTCGCCCAGGCCAGCTGCCAGGCCGGTGTGGAAGTGTTACTGGTAGGCGACTCCCTGGGCATGGTGCTTCAAGGGAATGACAGCACCCTGCCCGTCACCACCGATGAACTCGCCTACCACACCGCCAGCGTCAAACGCGGTAACGACGGGGCGTTCATCATCGCCGACCTGCCGTTCATGGGTTACGCCACGCTCGAACAGACCTTCCAGAATGCCGGCAAGCTGATGCAAGCCGGCGCGCACATGATCAAGGTGGAAGGCGCGGTATGGCTTGCCGAGTCGATTCGCCTGCTCGCCGAACGCGGCGTGCCGGTGTGTGCGCACATGGGCCTCACGCCACAGTCGGTGAACATCCTCGGCGGCTATAAGGTTCAGGGCCGCAACGAAGCCCAGGCGCGCCAGATGCGCGCCGATGCCATTGCCCTGGAGCAAGCCGGCGCTGCGATGATTTTGCTCGAATGTGTACCGAGCGAACTCGCAGCCGAAATCACCCAGGCGGTCAAAGTGCCGGTGATCGGCATTGGCGCAGGCTCGGCCACCGATGGCCAGGTGCTGGTACTGCACGACATGCTCGGCCTGTCGATCACCGGTCGCGTGCCCAAGTTCGTGAAGAACTTCATGGCCGGCCAGGACAGCATCCACGCCGCCTTGAGTGCCTACGTCGCCGAAGTCAAAGGCGTGACCTTCCCAGGCGCCGAACACGGATTCTCTGCATGAACACCGTAAAAACCCTACGCGAACTGCGCTCTGCCGTCGCCCATGCCCGCAACGCCGGTAAACGCATCGGCTTCGTGCCCACCATGGGCAACCTGCACAGCGGCCACGCCACGCTGGTAACCAAGGCTGCGCAACAGGCGGACTTCGTGGTGGCCAGCATCTTCGTCAACCCGCTGCAATTCGGCGCCGGCGAAGACCTCGACAAATACCCGCGCACCCTGGCGGCGGACCAGGAAACGCTCCTGCAAGCTGGCTGCAACTTGTTGTTCGCGCCCACCGTCGATGAGATGTACCCCGGCGGCACCACCGGCCAGACCCGCGTCAGCGTCCCGCAGCTGTCAGAAGGCCTGTGCGGCGCCAGCCGCCCCGGGCACTTTGAAGGCGTGGCCACGGTGGTCAGCAAGTTGTTCAACATGGTCCAGCCGGACATGGCCGTGTTTGGCCAGAAGGACTACCAGCAACTGGCCGTGATTCGCGCCATGGTCCATGACCTGAACATGCCGATCCAGATCATCGGCGAACCGACCGTGCGTGCCGCCGACGGCCTCGCGCTGTCGTCGCGCAACGGTTACCTGACTGACGAGCAACGTGCCATAGCACCCGTGCTGTACCGCAGCCTGAGCGCGATTGCCGCGGCCATCAAAGCCGGCGACCACGATTTCGCCAAGCTGCGTGCCGAACAGGCCACGCAGATCGAAGCTGCCGGGTTGCGCCTGGACTACCTCGAAGTGCGCCAGGGCGTAAACCTGCGCCCAGCCACCGCCGAGGACCGCGATGTCGTGATCCTGGTAGCCGCTTATCTGGGTGCAACACGCCTGATCGACAACCTGCATTTGAACCTCGCCTAACCCTCTCCGCACGCCTCCGTGCACCCCGCCTGTTGCCCTGCCTGCTGCGCCGGTATAAAAAAGTACCGGCCACAGCGCAGACAAAGCCAAGACATATCGCCACGCTAGGTTTAATGTAATCGCCCTGCGCTATGGTTAGCGCTGTCCGGAACCCACTCCTTGATGAAAGACTGGACGTTCCGGGCTTTGAAGTGTCCTAAAGGCAGTCCCCGTAATAAAAGGAAACCCGCAGCGATGGCGTACTACCGCACTCCTCATGACGTTACCGCTCTGCCCGCCTGGCAAGCGCTTAACCAACACCGCCAAGCCATGCAGGATTTCAGCATGCGCGAAGCGTTCAATGCCGATCCTCAGCGCTTTTCCCAGTTCACCTTGAGCAGCTGCGGACTTTTCCTCGATTACTCGAAAAACCTGATCACTGGCGAAACCCGCGACCTGCTGGTGGCGCTGGCCAAGGAAGTCGACCTCAAAGGCGCGATTGACTCGCTGTATGCCGGCGAGCCGGTCAACTCCTCCGAAGGCCGCCCGGCCCTGCACACTGCCCTGCGCCGCCCGGTTGGCGACAAGTTGTCGGTCAACGGCGTGAACATCATGCCGGACGTGCACAAGGTGCTGAACCAGATCACCGACCTCGTGGGCCGCATCCACGACGGGCTGTGGCGTGGCTACACCGAGAAGCCGATCACTGACGTGGTGAACATCGGCATCGGTGGCTCGTTCCTTGGGCCTGAGCTGGTCTCCGAAGCACTGCTGTCCTACGCCCATAAAGGCGTGCGTTGCCACTACCTGGCGAACATCGACGGCAGCGAATTCCACGAGCTGACCATGAAGCTGCGCGCCGAGACCACGCTGTTTATCGTCTCGTCAAAATCCTTCAACACCCTCGAAACCCTGAAAAACGCCCAGGCCGCGCGCGCCTGGTACCTGGCCCAGGGTGGCTCGGAAGCCGAGCTGTACCGCCACTTCATCGCCGTATCGAGCAACAACGCGGCAGCCGTGGCCTTCGGTATCCGCGAAGAAAACATCTTCCCGATGTGGGACTGGGTCGGCGGCCGTTACTCGCTGTGGTCCGCGATTGGTTTGCCAATCGCCCTGGCCATCGGCATGTCGAACTTCAAGGAGCTGCTGTCCGGCGCCTACACCATGGACCAGCATTTCCAAAACGCGCCGTTCGAAGCCAACATGCCGGTGCTGCTCGGCCTGCTGGGCGTGTGGTACGGCAACTTCTGGGGTGCGCAGAGCCATGCGATCCTGCCGTATGACCACTACCTGCGCAACATCACCAAACACTTGCAACAACTGGACATGGAATCCAACGGCAAAAGCGTGCGCCAGGACGGTTCACCGGTGTCCACCGATACCGGGCCGGTGATCTGGGGCGGCGTCGGCTGCAACGGCCAGCATGCTTACCACCAGTTGCTGCACCAGGGGACCCAACTGATCCCGGCCGACTTTATCGTGCCGATCGTCAGCTTCAACCCGGTGTCCGACCACCATCAATGGCTGTACGCCAACTGCCTGTCGCAAAGCCAGGCATTGATGCTCGGCAAGACCCGCAGCGAAGCCGAAGCCGAGCTGCGTGACAAGGGCCTGGCGGAAGACGAAGTGCAGAAACTGGCCCCGCACAAGGTGATCCCGGGTAACCGCCCGAGCAACACCATCGTGGTCGAGCGCATCAGCCCGCGTCGCCTGGGCGCTCTGGTGGCGATGTATGAACACAAAGTGTTCGTACAGAGCGTGATCTGGGGCATCAACGCCTTCGACCAATGGGGTGTCGAGCTGGGCAAGGAGCTGGGCAAAGGCGTCTACAACCGCCTGACCGGCGCCGAAGAAACCCTGGCCGACGATGCATCCACCCAAGGCCTGATCAACTACTTCCGCGGCCGTCACCGCGGCTGACGCCGATCTCAAGGCCAACGTCCGTTTGGACGTTGGCCTTGAACCCTCCCCTCGCAGCGTGCATCTTTATGACTTGTCCCGAAAACAAGAATAAGGACCGCTCATGTTCGATATCAGCACATTCCCCACCGCCGATGCCGTGCGTCGTGCCGCGCAACTCAGCCAAGCCGATTACCAGCGCCTCTATCGCCAATCCATCGAACAGCCGGACACCTTCTGGGCCGAACAAGCCAAGGGCTTTCTCGACTGGATAACGCCGTGGCACACCGTGCAACAGTCAGACATCCAGACCGGCGCCGCCCACTGGTTTGCCGGTGGCCAACTGAACGTCAGTTACAACTGCATCGACCGTCACCTGGCGCAACGCGCCGATCAGCCAGCCTTCATCTGGGAAGGCGATGATCCGACACAATCTTCCAAAATCACCTACCGCCAGCTTCACCAAAACGTCAGCCGCCTGGCCAATGTACTGAAAAGCCGTGGCGTGAAAAAGGGCGACCGGGTGTGCATCTACATGCCGATGATCCCGGAAGCGGCCTACGCCATGCTGGCCTGCACGCGGATTGGCGCGGTGCATTCGGTGGTATTCGGTGGTTTCTCGCCGGACGCCTTGCGCGACCGTATCCTGGATGCCGACTGCCGCACCGTGATCACCGCTGATGAAGGCGTGCGCGGCGGCAAGCCCGTGGCGCTGAAAAGGAATGTCGACAAGGCCCTGGCCAGTTGCCCGGACGTCAGCACCGTGCTGGTGGTGGAGCGCACAGGGGCAGACCTGATCTGGGTCAAAGACCGCGACCTCAAATATCAACAGGCCGTGGATGCCGCCAGCGACGACTGCCCGCCCGAGCCGATGGACGCCGAAGACCCGCTGTTTATCCTCTACACCTCCGGCAGCACCGGCAAACCCAAGGGTGTGCTGCACACCACCGGCGGTTACCTGCTGCAGGCGGCGATGACCTTCAAATACGTGCTCGATTACCGCGACGGCGAAGTCTTCTGGTGCACCGCCGATGTGGGTTGGGTCACCGGCCACAGTTATATCGTGTATGGCCCGCTGGCCAATGGCGCCACCTCACTGATGTTCGAGGGCGTGCCGAGTTACCCGGACAGCTCGCGCTTCTGGCAGGTGATCGACAAACATCAGGTGAATATTTTCTACACCGCGCCCACCGCCTTGCGCGCGCTGATGCGCGAGGGCCACGGCCCACTGGAGAACACCTCGCGCGCCAGCCTGCGCTTGCTGGGCAGCGTCGGCGAACCGATCAACCCGGAGGCCTGGGACTGGTACTTCAACGCGGTCGGCGAGCAGCGCTGCCCGATCGTCGACACCTGGTGGCAGACCGAAACCGGCGGGATCATGCTCAGCCCCTTGGTCAGCGCCCAGCGTATCAAGCCTGGCTGCGCGACCCAGCCGATGTTCGGCGTACAGCCCGTGCTGCTGGATGAGCAAGGCAAGGAAATCAGCGGCGCCGGCAGCGGCGTGCTGGCGATCAAAGCCAGTTGGCCGGGGCAGATCCGCAGCGTCTACGGCGACCCGCAGCGCATGCTCGATACTTATTTCAAACCCTACCCCTGCTACTACTTCACCGGCGACGGCGCGCGGCGCGATGAAGACGGCGATTACTGGATCACCGGGCGCATCGATGATGTGATCAACGTGTCCGGCCACCGTATCGGCACCGCCGAGGTGGAAAGCGCCCTGGTACTGCACGACCAGGTCGCCGAGGCCGCCGTGGTCGGCTACCCCCATGACGTGAAGGGCCAGGGCATCTATGCCTTTGTCACCCCGATGAATGGCGTGGAGCCCAGCGATGCCTTGAAAAAACACCTGTTGGAGCTGGTCAGCAAGGAAATCGGCAGCTTTGCCAAGCCGGAACTGATCCAATGGGCGCCTGCCCTGCCGAAAACCCGCTCCGGCAAGATCATGCGGCGAATCCTGCGTAAGATCGCCTGCAACGAACTGGACAGCCTCGGTGATACCTCGACCCTGGCCGACCCGAGCGTGGTGGATGGCCTGATCGACAAACGCCTGAACCGATAGGAACCCATGGAATTCATCCGCAACCGTATCGAGTCCCAGTTGATGTGCCTGACCGGCTTGTCACTGGGTCAGTTGGACCTGGAAAACCCCAAGGGCGACCCCGGCCTGTTCGGGCCCGACTCGGTCAGTTGGCAAGTGCATGGCGACTTCAGCAGCATGCTCATCGGCGGCATCAGCGCCTTGATGCTGCAGGCCTTGCACCCGCTGGCGCTGGCCGGTGTGTGGGACCATTCAAACTTTCGCCAGGACATGCTCGGGCGTTTGCGGCGGACATCACAGTTTATTTCCGGCACCACCTTCGGCTCGAGCAAGGATGCCGAGTGGCTGATCGAAAAAGTGCGCACCATCCACCTGCAGGTGGTCGGCCACGCGCCGGACGGGCGACCTTATGCGGCCAGCGATCCGGAACTGCTGACCTGGGTGCACGTGGCGGAGGTCAGCAATTTCCTGGCGGCTCACCTGCGCTATCGCAACCCGCAGCTGTCAGGTCGGGACCAGGACCGTTACTACAGCGAAATCGCCCTGGTGGCCGAACGGCTGGGCGCGCGGAATGTGCCGCGCTCACGGCAGGAAATTTCGGATTATCTGAAGCGTATTCGCCCGCAATTGCTGTGCGACGAGCGCAGTCGCGAAGTGCTGCGTCTATTGCTCAATGCGCCCGCCCCCAGCCATCTGGCCAAGCCTTTCGGGGCGTTGATGATGCAAGCCGGGATTGATCTGCTGCCGTACTGGGCCAGCGCCATGCTCGAACACCATCAAAGCCCGCTGCAGCGCCAGATGATCCGCGCCGGGGTCAAGCGCAGTGCGCCGTTGCTGCGCTGGGCGATGCGCAATGGGTCGGTGCAACGCGCCCATCGGCGGATGGGGTTGATGTAGGCGCGGGCCCAGAGCTGTTAAACTCCGCGCCCTCATTTCCCTTCTTTACCTGCAAGCAAGGCGCGCTCCATGACTTCCCTGAATCAGGCGCTGCGCGCCGCCCTCGATCAACGCCAAGACCTGCTCAGCGAGTTGCACGCTCAGGGCACCGATTGCTATCGCTTGTTCCATGGCAGCCAGGAAGGCGCCGGCGGCCTGACTGTCGACCGCTACGGCCCGCAATTGCTGGTGCAGAGCTTCCACCAAACCCTGGAAACCGCTGACCTGCTGGCGCTGCATGAACAGGTCAATCAGCACCTGGGCCTGGAATTGCTGCTGGTGTACAACGACCGTTCCCGTGGCAACTCGCGCATCGATCGCGAAGACACGGTGTACCGCGCCGAACCCGCCGCGCTGGAAGACCTGGTGGGTCACGAATGGGGCCTCAACTACCGTGTGCGCGGGCGGCATGCCGGGCAAGACCCGCTGCTGTTCCTCGACTTGCGCAACACCCGTGGCTGGGTCAAGGCGCACAGTGCCGGCAAAAGCGTGCTGAACCTGTTCGCCTACACCTGCGGCGTGGGTTTGAGCGCGGCGGCCGGTGGTGCGCGTGAGGTGTGCAACCTGGACTTCGCCGAGGGCAACCTGGCGGTTGGCCGCGAGAACGGTTTGCTCAATCCACAGCTGCCCACCATGGACTTCGTGCAGTCCGACTACTTTCCGGCGATTCGCCAACTGGCCGGGCTGCCGATCACCCAGCGGCGCGGCCAGAAGCTGCCGAGCTATCCGCGTCTGGAGCAGCGTCAATATGACCTGGTGTTGCTTGACCCGCCGGCCTGGGCCAAGAGCGCATTCGGCACCGTCGACCTGCTGCGCGACTACCAGAGCTTGCTCAAGCCCGCGCTGCTCGCCACCGCCGACAACGGCGTGCTGATCTGCTGCAACAACCTGTCAAAAGTCAGCATGGACGACTGGCGTGATCAGGTCTTGCGCTGCGCAGAGAAGGCCGGGCGCCCGGTGCGCGACTGGCAAATCATGACGCCTGGCGCCGACTTCCCTTCGCAGGATCAACAGCCGCCGCTGAAAACCCTGATCCTGCAGTTGTAGGGCTTTTCCCAAGAAGGCCCGTGCTTCGGAACCGAAAACCCGTGCCATACTCCAAGGCACTCTCGTTCGATATAGATGGCGTCACCCATGCCCAAAGGATTGATTCGCGCCGCTGGCGCCCTGTTGACCGCACTTGCTCTGTACAGCTTGCTGGGCTTTTTGATTCTGCCGGGCGTCGCCCTTCGCATTGCCAACCAACAACTGACAAATTACGCCACGCTGCCGGCACGGGTCGAGCGCGTCGAGCTCAACCCGTTCAGCCTGGAGCTGACCGTGTGGGGCCTGAAGATCGGCGAACCGGGCAAGGAACAGGTCGGTTTCGAGCGCCTCTACGCCAACTTGCAGATCGACAGTCTCTGGACCCGCGCCCTGCATCTGGCCGATGTGCAACTGGACCAGCCCAAGACCGAACTGCTGTTCGACAAATCCGGCCAATTGAACCTGGCGAAGTTGTTCAAGCTGCCACCAAGCGAGCCAACCCCGACCGACCCGGATGCCAAACCGTTTCCGCTGCGCATCGACAGCATCAAGCTGGCCGGCGGCTACGTGCACTTCCAGGATTTGCGCCCCAGCGAACCTATCGAATTTCTCTACGACAAACTCGACTTCGAGCTGAAAGACCTCAGCACGCTGCCGGAAGACAATGCCGACATGACCTTGGTGGCTGCGGGCCCTGAAGGCGGACAGATCGACTGGAAAGGCAACGTCAGCCTGGTGCCGATCACCTCCCAAGGCACGCTGAAAGTCACCGACGGCAAGATGAAAGCCTGGTGGCCGTATGTGCGGGATGCTCTGCCATTGGTGCTTGAGGATGGCGTGCTCAACTTCAGTACCGAGTACACCTTCAGCCTGGCCAAAGAGACTGAGCTCAAGCTCACCAACACTTCCGCCAGCATTGCGCCGTTCGCCATCAAGGCACCGGATGGCCGCCCACTGGTGCGTCTGGAGCGCCTGGACGTCAGTGAGACCACTGTCGACCTGGCCAAGCAGCAGGTGGTGGTCGGCAAGATCCGCAGCAACAAGCTGGAAACCTGGGCTGCACGCGAAGCCGATGGTCAACTCGACTGGCAGAAGCTGTTCGCCAGTCAACCAAGCAAGCCGACCACTGCGCCGGAGCCGGCCACTGCGCCAGCCACCGCCGACTCGCCAACACCCGCACCTGCGGCGCCGAGCAAACCCTGGCAAGTGCTGCTCAAGGACGTGCAACTGCGCAACTATCAGGTGCACCTGGCCGACCGCGCGGCCAAACCGGCCGTCGCGCTGGAACTGGGCCCGCTGAACATTGACGTGCAGAACTTCGACAGCCTCAACAAGAGCCCTTTCACCCTCAGGGTCGATTCCGGGCTGGGCAAGCAAGGCAAGATCAAGGCGACCGGCGAAGTCAACCTCAACCCGGTCAGCGCCAAGCTCAAAGTCAACACCCAGGACATCGACCTGCGGGTTGCGCAGGCCTATATCAGCCCGTTCATTCGCCTGGAACTGCGCAGCGGTATGCTCGGCAGCGACCTGGACGTGAACCTCAAAAGTACCGATCCCCTGGCACTGCAGGTTACCGGCCGGGCGCAGGTCGACCAGTTGCACACCCTCGACACCCTCAAGACACGCGACTTCCTCAAATGGCAGCGCCTGGTGCTGGAGGGCGTGAACTATCAGCACGGTGACAGCCTGTCGATTGCCAAGGTCAACCTGCTGCAGCCGTATGCGCGGTTCATGATCAACGATGACCGCACCACCAACATCGATGACTTGCTGATCCCGCAACCGGCCGACAAAGGCGCCAAGTCGGCGGCCAAACCCGCAGCCAGCAAAGACAAGCCCCTGGGCATTCACATCGGGCAAATCGCGATCAACGACGGCTCGGCGAACTTTGCCGACTTCAGCCTGACACCCAACTTCGCCACGGCGATTCAACAACTCAACGGGCAGATCGGCACCATTGACAGCCGCCAGGCCAAACCGGCCACGGTCGATATCAAGGGTAAGGTGGACCGCTACGCGCCGGTCACCATCAAGGGCGCCGTGAACCCGTTTGACCCGATGGCCTCGCTGGATATCGCCACCAGTTTCAAACGGGTGGAACTGACCACATTGACGCCGTACTCCGGCAAGTTCGCGGGCTTCCGTATCCGCAAGGGCCGGCTCAACCTCGACTTGCACTACATCATCACCAAAGGCCAATTGAAGGCCCAAAACAAAGTGGTGGTCGAGCAACTGCAACTGGGTGACAAAGTCGACAGCGCCGATGCGGTCGACTTGCCGATTCGCCTGGCAATTGCGTTGCTCAAGGACTCCGACGGCAAGATCTCCATCGAACTGCCGGTAACCGGCGACCTGAACAACCCACAGTTCAGCGTAATGCCAATTGTGTGGCAGACCCTGCGCAATCTGGTGGTGCGCGCGGCGACGGCGCCCTTCAAGTTTATCGGTGGGCTAGTGACGGGCGGGGGTTCGGAGGACTTGGGCAATGTGTCGTTCGCCGCAGGTTCCAGCGAACTCAACAAAGATGCCGAAGGCGCTCTGAATACCCTGGCCAAGGCGCTGAAAGAGCGCCCTGCCCTGCGCCTGGAAATCGAAGGCACGGCGGCTGCCAGCAGCGACGGGCCGTTCCTGGCTGCAGAGCGCCTGGAGCGTGAATACCAATACAACTACTACAAGATCCTGCAACGCCGTGGCGACAAGGTCCCGGCCCAGGCATCGCTGCTTGTAGTACCCGAAAAGGAAAAAGCGCCATTGCTTGAAGGCATCTATCGCACTCGCCTGAAACAACAGCCACCGGCCGAATGGAAGAACCTGAGCGACGATGACCGTACTGCGAAACTGCGCGACGGTGTGATCAAGTTCTGGAGCGCCAGTGATGTGCTGCTGCGCCAACTGGGCCAGGACCGGGCCAGTACCATCAAGGACTACCTTGTGGACAAAGGGCAGCTGGAAGATGACAGGGTGTACTTCATCGATGCCAACCTGGGACAAGCCGAGAAAGATGGCCGGGTGGTAACGCCGATGCACCTGGATGCGGAGTAGCCAGCAAGCAACATACATCTAAATGTGGGAGCTGGCTTGCCTGCGATGCAGACACCTCGGTCATTCATTTGAATCGAGGTGATGCTATCGCAGGCAAGCCAGCTCCCACATTTTTTTGGTCGGCCTGGGGCAGTTGTTTATCCCCACAATAGAACAGGCCCCGACACAAGTGCCGGGGCCTGTAATGACCACATCCGTGTGGTCGTTCGCATGAACTCGTGAGGTGCCTCGAGTGGATATCTAACTCACTCTAAGCCGCCGACGTACAGTTCAGTCGATGGGTTAGCGTTACTCTGCTTTCAGGCCATCAGCCGATACAGCTTTAACGCCTTTGATTTTCTTGGTGATCGCTACTGCAGTCGCTTTCTGCGATTCAGTCACGGCAGCAGTCGACGACAGGGAAACCACACCTTTGTTGGTTTCGACTTTAATGTCGGTGCCAGGAATGCCTTTCTCGGTGACCAGGTCAGCTTTCACTTTGGTGGTGATCCAAGTGTCCGAAGTGGACTCTTTGGCACCAGCGGCTGCACTTTTGGTTTTGTCGACGTTGTCGGCTTTGGTAGCGCCGCCAGCCATCAGGCCGTCAGCCGAAACAGCGGTTACGCCTTTGATCTTCTTGGTGATCGCTACAGCAGTCGCTTTCTGCGAATCCGAGATAGCTACGGTCGACGACAGGGAAACCACGCCTTTGTTGGTTTCTACCTTGATGTCCGAACCAGGAATGCCTTTTTCAGTCAGCAGGTCGGATTTAACCTTGGTGGTAATCCAGGTATCCGAAACGCTTTCTTTAGCCTTGGTGGCTTCACCGGCCGCCAGGGTCATTGGAGCTTGGGAAGTCTGAGCAAAGGCCACGTTAGCACCCATGGCCAGGGTCAGAGCGGTAGCAGTAGCGAGAGCGAACTTCTTCATACGAGTAACTCCTGTTTTATTAAAAGTCTGCAGTGTGTGAACCTTGATGCTGCAGCGTTAACAGGGATATTGCAGGCAGCGTGCCAAGTCCAGCCTTCGAATTAATTCCTTTAAAAACAACAGCTTATAAAACTTCCAATTTTCCGAAATCGTGCAACTTGCATGAAGCAGGCCTAACCTGCATGCAAGTTGCGGCTTTTGGATTCTATTAAGCGCCTGATTTTTCGGCACTTTCCTTTATCCACAAAAAAAGGACCCCGAAGGGTCCTCTTTTTCAGCGTAAAGCCAGCGGGTAATTAAACGCCCGAAGCCTTGGCTGCTGCTACGTCCTTGATGGAGAGCTTGATACGGCCGCGGTTGTCCACGTCCAGTACCAGCACTTCCACTTCCTGGCCTTCTTTCAGAATGTCGGTCACTTTCTCAACGCGAGCGTCGCTCAGCATGGAGATGTGAACCAGACCGTCTTTACCCGGCAGGATGTTGACGAATGCGCCGAAGTCGACGATGCGCTCAACCTTACCGACGTAGATCTTGCCGATCTCGGCTTCAGCGGTGATGCCCAGAACGCGCTGACGTGCAGCTTCAGCAGCTTCCTTGGTTTCGCCGAAGATCTTGATCGAGCCGTCGTCTTCGATATCGATCGAAGCCTTGGTCTCTTCGCAGATCGCACGGATGGTCGCGCCGCCTTTACCGATAACATCACGGATTTTGTCGGTGTCGATTTTCATCGCGATCATGGTCGGAGCATTTTCCGACAGTTCGGTACGCGACTGACCAATGATCTGGTTCATCTGGCCGAGGATGTTCAGGCGCGCTTCCAGGGCTTGGCCCAGAGCGATTTCCATGATCTCTTCGGTGATGCCCTTGATCTTGATGTCCATCTGCAGCGCGGTAACACCTTTGGCGGTACCGGCTACTTTGAAGTCCATGTCGCCCAGGTGGTCTTCGTCGCCCAGGATGTCGGTCAGGATGGCGAACTTCTCGCCTTCTTTAACCAGGCCCATGGCGATACCGGCAACCGGCGCCTTCATCGGCACACCGGCGTCCATCAATGCCAGGGAAGCACCGCAAACGGAAGCCATGGAGCTGGAACCGTTGGACTCGGTGATTTCCGATACAACACGGATGGTGTACGGGAACACGTCGGCAGCCGGCAGCATGGCCGAGATCGAACGACGAGCCAGACGGCCGTGACCGATTTCGCGACGACCAGCGCCACCCATGCGGCCACACTCACCGACCGAGAACGGCGGGAAGTTGTAGTGCAGCATGAACGGGTCTTTTTTCTCGCCTTCCAGGGTGTCCAGCAGCTGTGCGTCACGGGCAGTACCCAGGGTCGCGACTACCAGGGCCTGAGTTTCACCACGGGTGAACAGGGCCGAACCGTGAGTCTTCGGCAGAACGCCGACTTCGATGTTCAGCGGACGTACGGTGCGGGTGTCGCGACCGTCGATACGTGGCTTGCCGTTAACGATGTTTTCGCGAACGGTGCGGTATTCGATTTCGCCGAATGCAGCTTTGACTTCGCTGGAAGAAGGCTGGCCTTCTTCACCGGACAGCTTGGCTACAACCTGATCCTTCAGCTCGCCCAGGCGCGCGTAACGATCGGCCTTGACGGTGATGGTGTAGGCGTCGGAGATGGCAGCGCCGAACTCGGAGCGGATAGCGCCCAGCAGTTCAGTCGCTTCAGCCTGTGGAGCCCAGGCCCAAGTAGGCTTGGCAGCTTCGGCAGCGAGTTCTTTGACAGCGTTGATCACAACCTGGAACTCGTCGTGAGCAAACAGTACTGCGCCCAGCATCTGGTCTTCGGTCAGCTCTTTGGCTTCCGATTCAACCATCAACACGGCTTCCGAAGTACCGGCAACGACCATGTCCAGGCTCGACGCTTTCTGTTGTTCGTAAGTCGGGTTCAGCAGGTAGCCGGTGCTTTCGTGGAACGCAACGCGCGCGCAGCCGATCGGGCCGTCGAAAGGAATACCGGAAATAGCCAGGGCAGCCGAGGTACCGATCATCGCAGCGATGTCCGGATCGGTTTTCTTGCTGGTGGAAACGACGGTGCAGACAACCTGCACTTCGTTCATGAAGCCTTCTGGGAACAGCGGACGGATCGGACGGTCGATCAGTCGGGAAGTCAGGGTTTCTTTTTCGGAAGGACGGCCTTCACGCTTGAAGAAACCGCCAGGGATCTTACCGGCAGCGTAAGTCTTTTCCTGGTAGTGAACGGAAAGAGGGAAGAAGCCTTTGCTCGGGTCAGCGGTCTTGGCGCCAACCACGGTCACCAATACGGTGACGTCATCGTCAACGGTGACCAGCACTGCGCCGGAGGCTTGACGGGCGATACGGCCTGTCTCGAGGGTAACGGTCGACTGACCGAACTGGAATTTTTTGATAACCGGGTTCACGGTGTCCTACCTTCTTTGTGGCTCTTGGGGAACTTGTCTTCTTGCGAAATTCTTGGGCAATGTCGGGAATCGGCCCGAGCCTGGTCCAGGGTAAAACGTGTATCCAGATAAAACTTGAGGCTGGGAGCCTGCCATGGGCCAGCGGAAATCCCACTGACACACGGCAGACAACCAACCTCTAGCGCAATCGCTTATTAGCGACGCAGACCCAGGCGACCGATCAGAGCCTGATAACGACCCAGATCCTTGCCTTTCAGGTAGTCCAGCAGCTTACGGCGCTGGTTTACCATGCGGATCAGACCACGACGGGAGTGGTGATCTTTACCGTTGGCCTTGAAGTGACCTTGCAGCTTGTTGATGTTGTGGGTCAGCAGTGCAACTTGCACTTCTGGCGAACCAGTGTCACCAACAGCTTGCTGATAGTCAGCAACGATTTGTGCTTTTTCTTGAACGTCGAGAGCCATGAGGCAATCCTTTTTTCAGGAAACCACCCAAAGGGCAGTTTCAACAGGCCAGGGACAAATCCCTGTATCTAAAAATGAGTGTTGACCGTGCCTGTTAACAGCCACACTCGTTCGGTCATTCTGACCGAATCAGTCGACGCGGCGCGATGCGCCCGTCTTCGCTCACTTCACCGATACCGATAAAGCGACCGTTATGATCCTGTACCCGCACCATGCCGAACTTCGGGGCATCCGGGGCACGTACCGGCTGGCCGTTGAGCCAATAGAACGCGCTGTGCTCCGAGAAGTGCAGCAATGGCCAATCCAGCAAACCGCTGTCCGATGGCATCAGGAAGCGATCAACTGCTTCATTGCCGCCTTCGGCGTGCACGGCTTCCAACTCTTCCAGCGTGACCGTCTGGGCCAGGCTGAAAGGACCGGCCTGGGTGCGTCGCAGTTCTGCAACGTACGCGCCGCAACCGAGCTGTTCACCAATATCTTCCACCAGGGTACGGATATAAGTGCCTTTGCTGCAGTCCACGGCCAAGCGGGCAGTGTCGCCTTCATGAGCGAGCAATTCCAAGCGCGCAATAGTAACAGAACGCGGTTCGCGCTCCACTACTTCGCCCGCACGTGCCAGCTTGTAAAGAGGCTGGCCATCACGCTTAAGCGCTGAGTACATCGGCGGTATCTGACTGATTTGCCCACGAAAACCGGGCAAGGCAGCCTCGATATCAGCACGACCAACGGTCACGTCGCGAACCTGCAGAACATCACCTTCGGCGTCGGCCGTGGTGGTGGTCTTGCCCAGTTGCATCAGGGTTTCGTAACCCTTGTCGGAATCAAGCAGGTATTGCGAGAACTTGGTGGCCTCGCCAAAGCACAACGGCAGCACGCCGGTGGCCAGGGGATCGAGGCTGCCGGTGTGCCCGGCCTTCTCGGCATTGAGCAGCCAGCGGACCTTCTGCAACGCGGCATTGGAGGTAAAGCCAATGGGCTTGTCGAGCAGAATGATGCCGCTGACGTTGCGACGGATACGTTTGACCTGAGCCACCGCTTACTCCTTGGCGTCTTCAGGTGTGGACGGGCGCTGGCTGTCTTCAGCCACGGCGCGCTCGATCAGCGCCGACAGGTGCGCACCACGCACGACGCTTTCGTCGTAATGGAAGTGCAACTGGGGAACGCTGCGCAGCTTCATTTCACGGGCCAATTGCATACGCAGGAAACCTGCGGCCGAATTGAGCACCTTGATGCTTTGCGCGATTTCTTCACTGCTGTCCTGCCCCATCACGGTGATGAAGATCTTCGCGTGACCAACATCGCGACTTACTTCAACGGCGGTGATGGTGACCAGGCCAACGCGGGGGTCTTTGACTTCGCGTCGGATCAGTTGGGCCAGCTCGCGCTGCATCTGATCGCCGATACGTTGGGTACGGCTGTATTCTTTTGCCATGTCTTGTTACCTGTTACTGCCACACGGTGAAACCCGTGGGGTCTGAAAGCGGCAAACGCCCGGCCTGACAAAAGCCAGACCGGGCGTTGCGTTTAGAGTCCGTACGCTGCGCGGGGCATTTGCATGCCCACACGCTGCGTGGCTCCGGAAGTACGCGAGTTAGAGGCTGCGAGCAACCTGGACCTTCTCGTAGACTTCGATCTTGTCGCCAGCCTTGACGTCGTTGTAGCTCTTGACGCCGATACCACATTCCATGCCGGCACGCACTTCGGAAGCGTCATCCTTGAAGCGGCGCAGGGATTCCAGCTCGCCTTCGAAGATAACGATGTCTTCACGCAGTACGCGGATTGGACGGTTACGGTGCACAACACCTTCGATAACCATGCAACCGGCGATCGCGCCGAATTTCGGCGAGCGGAACACGTCACGCACCTCGGCAACACCCAGGATGTTCTCCCGGACGTCACTGCCAAGCATGCCGGTAAGGGCTTTCTTGACGTCTTCGATGATGTCGTAGATGACGTTGTAGTAACGCATGTCCAGGCCTTCCTGCTCGACGATCTTGCGAGCGCCAGCATCGGCACGCACGTTGAAGCCGAACAGTACAGCGTTGGAAGCCAGTGCCAGGTTGGCGTCGGACTCGGTGATACCACCGACACCGCCACCGACAACGCGCACTTGCACTTCGTCGTTACCCAGGCCGTTCAAGGCGCCGTTCAACGCTTCGAGCGAACCACGGACGTCAGATTTGAGGACGATGTTAAGCGTCTTCTTCTCTGCCTGGCCCATGTTCTCGAAGATGTTTTCCAGCTTGCCGGCATGAGCACGGGCCAGTTTGACTTCGCGGAACTTGCCTTGACGGAACAGAGCCACTTCACGGGCTTTCTTCTCGTCGGCAACCACGCTCATCTCGTCGCCAGCGTCCGGGGTGCCGTCCAGGCCGAGAATCTCGACAGGGATGGAAGGACCGGCTTCCTTGATAGGCTTGCCGTTCTCGTCGAGCATGGCACGTACACGGCCATAGTTCGAACCGACCAGGACCATGTCGCCTTGGCGCAGGGTACCGTCTTGAACCAGAACGGTTGCAACCGGGCCACGACCTTTGTCGAGACGCGATTCAACCACGACACCACGACCTGGGGCCGATGGAGTCGCTTTCAGCTCGAGTACTTCGGCTTGCAACAGGACCGCTTCAAGCAGTTCGTCTACGCCAGTACCGACTTTCGCCGAGACCGAAACGAACGGCGTATCACCGCCCCACTCTTCGGAAGTCACGCCGTGAACCGACAGTTCGCTGCGGATGCGATCAAGATCGGCGCCCGGCTTGTCGATTTTGTTCACGGCAACAACCAGTGGAACACCAGCGGCCTTGGCGTGCTGGACAGCTTCAATGGTCTGCGGCATTACGCCGTCGTCCGCTGCAACGACCAGGATCACGATGTCAGTCGCCTTGGCACCACGGGCACGCATTGCGGTAAACGCGGCGTGACCTGGGGTGTCGAGGAAGGTGACCATGCCGCGTTCGGTTTCAACGTGGTATGCACCGATGTGCTGGGTGATGCCGCCGGCTTCGCCAGCAGCTACCTTGGCACGACGGATGTAGTCGAGCAGCGAGGTCTTACCGTGGTCAACGTGGCCCATTACGGTCACAACCGGTGCACGGGAGAACGTCTCACCTTCAAACTTCAGGGACTCGGCCAGGGAATCTTCCAGGGCGGTGTCGCTGACCAGGGTCACTTTGTGGCCCAGTTCTTCGGCTACCAACTGAGCAGTTTCCTGATCAAGCACCTGGTTGATGGTCGCTGGAGTACCCAGTTTGAACATGAACTTGATGATTTCAGCAGCCTTGACCGACATCTGGTTGGCCAGATCGCCAACAGAAATGGTCTCGCCGATCTGCACATCACGCACGACAGGGCCGGTTGGGCTCTGGAAACCGTGGGCGTTGCGCTTTTTCAGCTTGGCCTTGCCGCGACCACCACGACGGAAGCCATCGCTTTCTTCGTCGGTAGTACGTGGGGCAACGCGTGGAGCAGGCGCTTTCTCTTTGACCGAGGCACGATGCGGAGCGTTTTTGCGCTCGCCATCGGCACCGCCACCGCGACGATTGTTATCGTCGGCACGTGGTTTGTCCGGACGACGAGGTTCGTCACGCTTGCGAGCGTCAGCTGCAGGAGCGGGTGCAGCGGCAACCGGAGCGGCCTCACGCACAGCTTCAACAGGCGCGGCGACCGCGTCCGTGGACGCAGCTTGCGCAGCAGCAGGCTGGCGACGCGCTTCTTCTTCGGCGCGGCGCTTGGCTTCTTCTTCAGCCTTCTGACGAGCAGCATTTTCTACTGCGCGACGTTCTTCCAGATCGCGTTTGCGCTCGGCTTCGATTTCTTCCGGGCTGCGCTGTACGAAGACTTTCTTCTTGCGTACTTCAACGCTGATGCTCTTGCTACCAGCAACACGCAGGGTGCTGGTGGTTTTGCGCTGCAATGTAATCTTGCGCGGTTCTTCCACTTTCGCCTTGTGGCTGCTCTTCAAGTGAGTCAGCAAAGACTGCTTCTCACTATCGCTCACACCTTCATCGGCGGCGGTGTGCGGCAGACCTGCCTCACGCATCTGCTGCAACAGGCGCTCTACCGGTGTTTTGACCTCATCGGCCAGTTGTTTCACCGTGACTTGCGTCATGCACTTCTCTCCTCAGGCCGCGCCTAATTACTCGAACCAATGGGCTCGGGCGGCCATGATCAACTTGCCGGCACGATCATCGTCAATGCCGTCGATGTCGAGCAGATCGTCAATAGACTGCTCGGCCAGGTCTTCGCGGGTAATTACGCCGCGCACCGCCAGTTCCATCGCCAAATCCTTGTCCATACCCTCAAGCGAGAGCAGGTCTTCGGCCGGATGGGCGTCTGCCAGCTTTTCCTCAGTAGCGATGGCTTTAGTCAACAAACGATCCTTGGCCCGAGCGCGAAGCTCGTTGACGGTGTCTTCGTCAAAGCCGTCGATGTTGAGCATTTCTTCCAACGGTACGTAGGCAATCTCTTCCAGGCTGGTGAAGCCTTCATCTACCAGCACCTGCGCCAGGTCTTCATCGACTTCCAGCTCGTCGATAAAGTTTCGCAGGATGTCACCGGTTTCAGCTTGCTGCTTAGCCTGGATGTCCGATTCGGTCATCACGTTCAGGGTCCAACCGGTCAGTTGGCTGGCCAGACGCACGTTCTGACCACCACGACCAATGGCCTGAGCCAGATTGTCTGCGCCAACGGCGATGTCCATTGCATGGGCATCCTCGTCGACGATAATTGCTGCCACTTCAGCCGGCGACATGGCGTTGATCACGAACTGCGCCGGGTTATCGTCCCACAGCACGATGTCCACACGCTCACCGCCCAACTCACCCGACACTGCCTGGACGCGCGAACCGCGCATCCCGATGCAAGCGCCCTGCGGGTCGATGCGTTTGTCCTTGGAGCGGACCGCGATCTTGGCGCGCGAACCCGGGTCGCGGGACGCAGCCATGACTTCGATCAGGCCTTCGGCGATTTCCGGCACTTCAATGCGGAACAGCTCGATCAGCATTTCCGGCGCGGTACGCGACAGGATCAACTGAGGGCCGCGGTTCTCGGTGCGGATTTCCTTGAGCAGCGCACGCAGACGCACGCCGACCCGGAAGGTTTCGCGAGAAATGATGTCTTCACGAGCCAGCAACGCTTCGGCGTTGTTGCCCAAGTCGACGATCACGTTGTCGCGGGTAACTTTTTTAACGGTGCCGGAGATGATTTCACCCAGGCGCTCGCGATAAGCGTCAACGACTTGAGCGCGCTCAGCTTCGCGAACCTTCTGCACGATGACCTGTTTAGCGGTCTGTGCAGCAATACGGCCGAATTCGATCGACTCGATCTTTTCTTCGACGACATCACCGACATTGGCGCCAGGGTGCGTTTCGGCAACCTTGCTTGGCCAGGTTTCGATGGCCGGATCATCAAGATCGGCTTCTTCGACGACCGTCCAGCGACGGAAAGTCTCATAGGCACCGGTGTGGCGGTTGATTTCCACACGCAGATCAACTTCGTCTTCAAAACGCTTTTTGGTAGCAGTGGCCAGGGCCAGCTCCAGCGCTTCAAAAATCACGTTTGCCGGTACGCCCTTTTCATTGGATACCGACTCAACAACCAGCAGTACTTCTTTGCTCATCGTACGCCTCGCCTTTCGCAAGCCATTGGATCCGCGGGATCCGCGTCTCAGTCAAAACTGGGAATAATGTTGGCCTTGTCGATCATATCGATCGGCAACAGGAACTCATGGTCTTCTACCTGCACCACGACATCCTGTTCTTCTACACCGCGCAGAAGGCCCTGAAAGTTGCGTCGCCCTTCGAAGGGGGATCGCAGCTTGATCTTCACTTGTTCACCGGCAAATTTTGCAAACTGCTCAATAGTGAACAGTGGGCGTTCCATGCCTGGCGAGGAAACTTCGAGGGTGTATTCAACGGAAATCGGATCTTCAACATCCAGTACACCGCTGATCTGACGGCTGACAATGGCACAATCGTCCACCAGCACGCCGCCCTCTTTATCGATATAAACGCGCAACATTGAGTGGCGACCTTGAGCCGAAAACTCAATACCCCAGCATTCATAGCCTAGGGCCACGATCACCGGGGCCAGCAAGGCCTGCAACTCTTCTAGCTTGCTCGACACCTGAACCCCCTCGTGCATGTATGTGCATGCTGTGCAAAATAAAAAAATGGGCGAAACGCCCATCCTTGAAACGCCGTCGAACAGCGGCGTTGAAAGTGTCCAGCTAACAAAAAGCCCCTTAAAAGGGGCTCCGCTAAAACTGGTTGCGGGGGCCGGATTTGAACCGACGACCTTCGGGTTATGAGCCCGACGAGCTACCAGACTGCTCCACCCCGCGACAAAGCTGGGGCGGAAGTATACGACCGATCCCTTACAGGGTCAATGTAACCTTCCACCTACAAGAAAGCCCGCAACAGCGGGCTCTCCTGATAATTGGTACCGAGAAGGGGACTCGAACCCCTACACCCTATGGGCACAACCACCTCAAGGTTGCGTGTCTACCAATTCCACCACCTCGGCAATACAGCGTTTACAACCTTCTTACTTTTGCTCTTGAGCTGGAGGCACGTCAGTCGCTGGAGTAGCCGACTTTTGCTCTTGAAGCACCGGGACATCATCAGAAGCCGGTTTTGCTTTTGGTACTTCCAACACTGCTGGATTTGGGAGACCTACTTGAGTCAGCACATGAGCTTTCTCTTTAGCAAAGTAACCTAACCCCAAGCTGGTTATGAAGAAACCGGCGGCAAGTATAGCAGTAAACTTACTAAGAAAGGTAGAGGAACCTTGGCTTCCGAACACAGTATTTGAAGCACCTGCACCGAAAGACGCACCAGCATCCGCACCTTTACCCTGTTGCAACAAAACCAGGGCAACTACGCCCAGGGCAGCCAACAGATGAAAAACGACTACGACTGTTTCCAGCATTTTTTCAGTTTCCCGCGGCGCGACAGATCGCACCGAACTCATCTGCATTCAGGGAAGCTCCACCAATGAGCCCCCCATCGATATCCGGCATGCCGAACAGTTCGACCGCATTGGCCGCCTTCACGCTGCCGCCGTATAGAAGCCGCACACCTTGCGCGACTTCAGAATTCTCTGCCGCCAACTGCGCGCGGATGGCTGCGTGCACATCCTGCGCCTGTTGCGGTGTAGCAGTCAGCCCGGTACCAATGGCCCAGACCGGCTCGTAAGCAATTACTGCCTTTGCAAATGCACCGACACCCAGCTCCTCGATGATGCTGCCCAGCTGACGCGAGACAACTTCAAGAGTCTTGCCCGATTCACGCTGCTCAAGGGTCTCCCCTATGCACAACACTGGAATCAAGCCACAAGCCTGTGCCGCTGCGAACTTGCGATTGAGTGTCCCATCACGCTCGCCCATCATCTGACGGCGCTCGGAGTGCCCGACAAGCACATAGGAACAACCCGCATCGACCAGCTGACTCGGCGAAATCTCACCGGTCAACGCACCTTGCATGGGCTCCACCGCAGAATTCTGCGCGCCGACCTGAATCGACTTACCTTTCAAGCCATCAACAACCTGGTTGATATGCAAGCAAGGCGGGAAAACCGCAACATCAACACCGCTAGGCAAGGCCAAGTGACGAAGGCCATTGATCAGCTCAGCGACACTGGCGCGGGTACCGTGCATCTTCCAGTTACCAGCTACCATAGTGCGACGCATGCTGTACCTCGTCGGTCAAAGTGGGCGCAGATGTTACCCAACCACACCATCACTGGCAAGCCGAATTCAGGCGCAAATTTCAGTTACCAGTTTTGCCAGGTCTTCGGCATGGCCGCGAACCTGCGTTTCGTCCTCGCCTTCGACCATGACGCGCACCAGAGGCTCTGTGCCGGACTTGCGCAGCAACACCCGTCCACGGCCCGCCATTGCCAGGGTTACGCGCTCGCAGGCCTCTTTGACAGCAGGGTGCTCGATCGGGTTATCGCCGCCAGCAAATCGCACATTAAGTAGCACTTGCGGGCACTTGCGCAGCGCTTGACGCGCCTGGGCCAGGCTCTCTTCGCGTCGGCGCAACGCCAGCAGCACCTGCAACGCAGCAATAATCGCGTCGCCGGTCGTGGTGTGCTGGAAGCAAACGACATGCCCGGAATTCTCACCACCCACCTGCCAGTTACGCTCGAGCAGCTCGGCGATCACATAGCGGTCACCAACATTGGCGCGCACAAACGGGATATTCAGCTCGGCGAGGGCCAGCTCCAGCCCCAGGTTGCTCATCAGCGTACCGACGACGCCACCCTGCAGCTTGTTACGCTCATGCAAGTCGCGGGCAATGATGAACAACAGATCATCACCGTCGACCACTGCACCGGTGTGATCCACCATCAGCACACGGTCGCCGTCACCGTCGAACGCGATACCCAGGTCCGCGTGCTCGGCCAGGACTGCCGCCTGCAACTGCCCCATATGGGTTGAGCCGCAGTTATCGTTGATGTTCAAGCCATTAGGCTGGGCCGACAACACGGTTACGTCCGCACCCAACTCCTTGAATACGCTGGGCGCCACTTTATAGGTCGCGCCATGGGCGCAGTCGACAACAATCTTCAACCCGGCAAAATTTGTGCTGCTGGGTACGCTGCTCTTGCAGAATTCGATGTAACGGCCAGACGCATCGTTGATGCGCGACACTTTACCCAACTTGCTGGACTCAACCACCGTCATCGGCGCATCCAGCAACTCTTCGATCATCAACTCGATCTCGTCCGGCAGTTTGGTGCCCTGGCCCGAGAAAAACTTGATGCCGTTGTCATCATGGGGATTGTGCGAGGCGCTGATCACGATACCGGCTTCAGCGTGAAAGGTACGCGTCAGGTAAGCGATAGCCGGCGTCGGCATTGGGCCCAGCAGCATCACATCAGCGCCCGCGGCCGACAAACCGGCCTCCAGGGCGGATTCAAACATGTAGCCTGAAATTCGCGTGTCCTTGCCCACCAGGATGCGGCAAGCGCCCATGCTGCGGAACGCCATGCCTGCCGCCCAACCCAGCTTGAGCATGAAATCCGGGGTAATCGGAAACTCACCGACCCGACCACGTATACCGTCGGTGCCAAAGTATTTTTTAGTCATAAGTGCTCCATCATTCTTATTCGGCTGATTCTACGGCGGCAATCATGCGCACCACGTCCACGGTCTCGGCGACATCATGGACGCGCAGGATTCGCGCGCCCTTGGTCACCGCCAGCGCCGCCAGTGCAAGACCGCCGTACAGTCGCTCACCCACAGGGCGATTCAGGGCCAGCCCTATCATGCTCTTGCGCGAAACGCCGACCAACAGGGGCCGACCAAGGGCGTGCAGGAATTCCATGTGCTTGAACAGGCTTAAATTATGTTGCAGGGTCTTGGCGAAGCCAAACCCGGGATCAAGGATAATCTTTTCCGGTGCAATCCCTGCCGTGGCGCATTCAGCCATTCGCTCGGCAAGAAACCCACTGACCTCACCGACCAGGTCGTAATAGTGCGGGCTGTCTTGCATATTGCCGGGCTCGCCCAACATATGCATCAGGCAGACCGGCAGGCCAGTCGCCGCCGCCGCATCCAGGGCGCCGTCACGTTGCAGTGAACGCACATCGTTGATCAAGCCAGCACCCAGGCGCGCGGTTTCACGCATTACCGCAGGGGTAGATGTATCAACCGAGATGATGACATCCAGCTCGCGCGCGATACGCTCGACAATCGGTGCAACCCGCTCCAACTCCTCCAGGGGAGAAACCAAGCGAGCGCCAGGCCGGGTCGACTCACCACCGACATCAATCAGGGTCGCCCCAGCCGCCACCATCGCCTCTGCATGACGCAATGCGGCATCCAGCTGGCTGTAGCGGCCACCATCGGAAAAGGAATCGGGGGTTACATTGAGAATGCCCATGACGTGTGTATGGGCCAAATCAAGAACCCGGTTGCCGCAAGGCAACCGGGTTGAGGACAGCGCAGAAGTCATTTCAAACCTTAGTGGTCAGCTGCCGGGCCGCCGATCGGGGTTTCAGGGCGTTCGTTCTGTACTACCGGCGGAGTGCCCGAAGTACCCGAACCACCCTCCCAGTCGCGAGGCTCACGTGGCGTGCGGCCAGCCATGATGTCGTCGATCTGGTCGGCATCAATGGTTTCGTACTTCATCAGCGCATCAGCCATGGCGTCCAACTTGTCACGGTTGTCGGTCAGGATCTGTTTGGCCGTGCCGTAGCACTGGTCAATGATGCTGCGCACTTCGGAGTCGATCAGCTTGGCAGTCTCACCCGAGAAACTGGCAGCCTGGCCACCGCCGCCGCGACCCAGGAACACTTCGCCTTCTTCCTCGGCGTACATCAACGGCCCGAGTTTTTCCGACAAGCCCCATTTGGTCACCATGTTCCGTGCAATCTGGCTGGCACGCATGATGTCGTTGGAAGCACCGGTGGTCACACCGTCGAAGCCAAGGGTCATCTCTTCAGCAATCCGGCCGCCGTAAAGTGAACAAATCTGGCTGATCAACGCACGCTTGGAGAGGCTGTAGCGATCCTCTTCCGGCAGGAACATGGTCACGCCCAGCGCTCGGCCACGTGGAATGATCGACACTTTGTAGACCGGATCATGCTCAGGCACAACACGGCCAACAATCGCGTGACCTGCTTCGTGATAAGCGGTGTTCTGCTTCTCTTTCTCGGACATGACCATGGATTTGCGCTCGGCGCCCATCATGATCTTGTCTTTCGCCAGCTCGAACTCTTTCATTTCAACGATGCGCTTGCCGGTGCGGGCTGCGAACAACGAAGCCTCGTTTACCAGGTTGGCCAAGTCGGCACCGGAGAAGCCTGGCGTACCACGGGCAATCACGGCCGGAGCTACGTCGTCGCCCATTGGCACTTTGCGCATGTGTACTTTGAGGATCTGTTCACGACCACGAATGTCTGGCAAGCCCACCACGACCTGACGGTCGAAACGGCCCGGACGCAGCAGTGCAGGGTCCAATACGTCAGGACGGTTGGTTGCGGCAATGACGATGATGCCGTCATTCATTTCGAAACCATCCATCTCGACCAGCAACTGGTTGAGGGTCTGCTCACGCTCATCGTGACCGCCGCCCATGCCGGCGCCACGATGGCGACCAACGGCGTCAATCTCATCGATGAAGATGATGCATGGTGCGTGCTTCTTGGCCTGCTCGAACATATCGCGAACACGGCTGGCACCCACGCCGACGAACATTTCGACGAAGTCAGAACCGGAAATGGTGAAGAAAGGCACTTTGGCTTCGCCGGCAATTGCCTTGGCGAGCAAGGTTTTACCGGTACCCGGAGGGCCAACCATCAGCACGCCGCGAGGAATACGACCACCCAGGCGCTGAAACTTGCCCGGATCACGCAGGAACTCGACCAACTCACCGACTTCTTCCTTGGCCTCGTCGCAGCCCGCGACGTCAGCCAGGGTGGTTTTCACCTGATCTTCAGAGAGCAGGCGTGCCTTGCTCTTGCCGAAGCTCATCGGCCCGCCTTTGCCTCCCGCACCGCCTTGCATCTGGCGCATGAAGAACATGAACACGGCGATGATCACCAGGATCGGGAAGCTGGCTACCAACAGTTGAGTCCAGATGCTTTGCTGCTCTGGCTGCTTGCCTTCGACAACGACTTTGTTGTCCACCAGATCGCCAATCAGGCCATTGTCCGCGATGTTCGGACGGATGGTCTTGAAGCTGTCACCATCGTTGCGCTTGCCGGTGATCACGAAGTTATCAACCGTCACGCGCTCGACCTTGCCATCCTTAACTTGCTGGATGAAGTCGGAATAGTTGAGGGTCTGCGGCTCGTTAGGGCTGGAGAAGTTGTTCATCACCGTCACGAGGACAGCCGCGATGATCAACCACAGGATCAGATTCTTTGCCATATCGTTCAATTAACTACCCTCTGAAGCAAGCTCCGCTACTGGCGCGCGCTTCGCATGATATTCACCGGCCTAACTTACTACATTACCTACAACACTGGCAGGCGCCGTCTGTAACCCTTTGTGAAACTTTGACTACACAATATTCGTAAAGCTTCGTGACGAAAGCGATATAAAAAAACCTATCGCCTTCCTCCAAATCCTTAAAAACGCTCTTCGCTTGCAGCGCCTTCAACACCGCGGAAGCCGCGGCACAACAGATACTGCTCACGGGACCTGTCCCGGGAGGAGTCAGGTTTGCGCGTCTGCACCTTGTCGAACAACTTGCGAATGTTCTTGTGGTACTCGTCAAAACCCTCGCCCTGAAACACCTTCACCAGGAAGTCACCACCAGGACGCAACACCCGACCCGCCAAATCCAGGGCCAGTTCGCACAGGAACATGGCTCGCGGCATATCGACGGCCGGTAATCCACTCATATTGGGGGCCATGTCGGAAATCACAAGGTCTACCTGCGAATTTCCCACGGCTTCAAGAATCTCGGCAAGCACGGAGTCCTGGGTGAAGTCACCGTGAACAAAGGTCACATCCGGGATACTGTCCATTTCCAGGATGTCGGAAGCGATCAAGCGCCCTTGCCCACCAATCAGACGACTGGTCACCTGCGACCACCCACCCGGGGCGGCGCCAAGGTCGATAACGCTCATGCCCGGACGGATCAATTTGTCCTTGTCCTGGATCTCCAGCAGCTTGTAACTGGCCCGCGAACGGTAGCCGTCCTTTTGCGCCTTTTTGACGTAAGGGTCGTTGAAATGCTCTTGCAGCCACTTAAGGCTAGTTTTGGAACGGGCCACGGGCCACCTCGAAAATAAAACGGGTCGTGATTAACTGGGCGGTCCCGGACTCGCTCGGGTAAACTGGCCGCCGCTTTTTACAAGATCAGACGCAGGGGTCAGATTATGCCGCTCACTCAAGAGCAGAAGAAACAGTACAAATCCATTGGCCACCATCTGAAACCAGTTCTGATTGTGGCAGACAACGGTTTGACTGAAGGTGTGTTAGCCGAACTTGAACGCGCATTGGGCGATCACGAACTGATCAAGATCAAGGTCAACATCCTTGACCGCGAAGCGCGCCTGGCCGCCATTGCAGAACTGTGCAAGGTTGGCAAAGCAGACCTGGTTCAGGTCATCGGCAAGATGGCGCTGCTGTATCGCAAGAACTTCAGCGTCAACAAGCAGTTATCGAACGTTCATCGCTTCAAGTGATGACTTTCAAATAACAGCAAGGGTCACGGGCGTGCTTCGCGCGCCCCGCCACTCCATCCCGGCGCCGGCTGTATAACCAGCACCAGACCGGAGAACCCTAGCACAAGATAGCTGAATAGCTGCCAGCGCAACGCTTCCGGCAGCCACACATGCACTACGCAAAACATTGCGCACGCATACAGCGCCATCAACAGCAGTTGGCCGCGAATATCCCGCCACAAACTCTCCCAGCCCTCGGCCTCAACCAGCACCAACGCCTGGAGTATCACGCACGCCGCCGCAAACCCCACCAGCAGCGCACTCAGTAATCCATCGATCTCATCGATCAGCAGCGGTGCCAGGCCAATCAGGCCCAGCGCCGGCAACACGCCAATGTGCAACAGCCACAGGCCGCCCACCCAAAGCATCTGGGAAAGTTGCCAAAGCATGGCGCCCGCACGGAGCGGGCGCCTTCTTTCAGATGTGACGAACTTCAACAATCTCGTACTCGATCACGCCACCCGGCGTCTTTACAGCCACCACATCACCCTCTTCCTTGGCAATCAAGGCACGGGCAAGTGGGGAGCCGACAGAAATTTTGCCAAGTTTGAAGTCAGCTTCGTCTTCTCCCACGATGTGGTAGACCACGCTCTCGTCAGTCTCGACGTTGGCGATTTCCACCGTGGTGCCGAAAATCACTTTGCCAGTGTGAGGAATGGTCGTCACGTCGATGATGACCGCGTTTTGCATGCGGCCTTCGATGTCACGGATCCGCGCCTCGACCATGCCCTGCTGCTCGCGAGCAGCGTGGTATTCGGCGTTTTCCTTCAAGTCACCCAGCTCGCGGGCCGTACCGATGTCCTGGCTCAGCTTTGGACGTACGACCTTGGTCAGATGGGCGTGTTCCTCTTCCAGGGCCTTTGCGCCCTGGACGGTCATTGGGTATTTGATCATGCCTTCAATCCTGCGTGTAGATCCTGCAAGCGGCGCACGGTCTTTTCAGGACCGAACTTGAGCGCTTCGCAGATGGCTTCGCCAGCAGCAATGGTGGTGGTGCAGTAGATCTTGTGCTGCAAGGCGTTACGACGAATGGAGTAAGAGTCCGCGATCGACTGGCGACCTTCGGTGGTGTTGATGATCAGAGTAACTTCGTCATTCTTGATCATGTCGACCACGTGCGGACGGCCTTCCGTCACCTTGTTCACGCGACGCACTTTCAGGCCGGCAGCTTCGATCAGCTTGGCGGTCCCGGCCGTGGCCACGATTTCGAAGCCCAAGTTGATCAGATCACGAGCTACACCTGCAACCAGTGGCTTGTCGTCATCACGCACGCTGATAAACGCGGTACCGCCGGTTGGCAGCACTTCGCTGGCGCCCATCTGGGCCTTGGCGAACGCCTCACCGAAGGTATCGCCCACACCCATCACTTCACCGGTGGACTTCATCTCTGGGCCCAGGATCGGGTCCACACCAGGGAACTTGGCGAACGGGAACACCGCCTCTTTCACGCTGTAGAAGTTCGGAATGATTTCCTTGGTGAAGCCGATTTCCTTCAGGGTCTTACCGGCCATCACGCGGGCGGCGATCATGGCCAGGGACACGCCGATGCATTTTGAAACAAATGGCACGGTACGCGAAGCACGCGGGTTGACTTCGATGACGTAGATGTCTTCGCCTTGCAGCGCCAACTGTACGTTCATCAGGCCGACCACGCCCAACTCCAGGGCCATTTTCTTGACCTGTTCGCGCATCTCGTCCTGGATGTGCGCCGGCAGCGAGTACGGCGGCAGCGAGCAAGCGGAGTCACCGGAGTGAACGCCAGCCTGTTCGATGTGCTGCATGATCGCGCCGATCACTACGTCCGTACCGTCGCAGACCGCGTCCACGTCCATTTCGATAGCGCAGTTGAGGAAGTGATCCAGCAGCACCGGGCTGTCGTTGGACACTTTCACCGCATCACGCAGGTAACGCTTGAGTTCTTCTTCTTCGTAGACGATTTCCATCGCCCGGCCGCCCAGTACGTACGACGGACGCACCACCAGCGGGTAGCCGATCTTGCTGGCTGCACGGATGGCTTCGTCTTCGCTGCGCACGGTGGCGTTTGGCGGCTGACGCAGGTTCAGGCGCTCAACCATTTGCTGGAAGCGCTCACGGTCTTCCGCACGGTCGATGGCGTCCGGGCTGGTGCCGATGATCGGCACGCCGGCGGCTTCCAGGGCACGCGCCAATTTCAGCGGGGTTTGGCCGCCGTACTGGACGATCACGCCTTTTGGCTTCTCGACGCGGCAGATTTCCAGCACGTCTTCCAGGGTTACCGGCTCGAAGTACAGACGGTCGGAAGTGTCGTAGTCGGTGGAAACGGTTTCCGGGTTGCAGTTGACCATGATGGTCTCGTACCCGTCCTCACGCAGAGCGAGGGCGGCGTGTACGCAGCAGTAGTCGAACTCGATGCCCTGGCCGATACGGTTTGGACCACCGCCCAGGATGATGATCTTGTCGCGGCCCGACGGCGCGGCTTCGCACTCTTCCTCGTAGGTGGAGTACATATAGGCGGTGTCGGTTGCGAACTCGGCCGCGCACGTGTCAACGCGCTTGTAGACCGGGAAGATGTCCAGCTTGTGGCGATGCGTGCGCAGGTTCTTTTCGGTCACACCCAGCAGCTTGGCCAGGCGCATGTCGGAGAAGCCTTTGCGCTTGAGGCGGAACATCAGGTCGCGGTCGATGGAGGACAGGCCGAGGGTCTTGACCTTCTCTTCTTCCTTGATCAGGTCTTCGATCTGTACCAGGAACCACGGGTCGATCATGTTCATGCCGAAGATGTCTTCAACGGTCATGCCCGCACGGAATGCGTCAGCGACATACCAGATGCGCTCGGCGCCCGGCACGGTCAGCTCGCGCTTGAGGATGCTCATGCTTTCCGGATTGCTCAGGTCGAGCTTCTCGTCCAGGCCGCAAACGCCCACTTCGAGGCCGCGCAGGGCTTTCTGCAGGGACTCCTGGAAGGTCCGGCCGATGGCCATGACTTCACCCACGGATTTCATCTGGGTGGTCAGGCGGGCGTCAGCCTTGGCAAACTTCTCGAAAGCAAAACGTGGCAGCTTGGTCACAACGTAGTCGATCGAAGGCTCGAAGGACGCCGGCGTAGCGCCGCCAGAGATTTCGTTTTGCAGCTCGTCCAGGGTGTAACCGATCGCCAGCTTGGCGGCGATGCGCGCAATCGGGAAGCCGGTAGCTTTCGATGCCAGCGCCGAAGAACGCGATACACGCGGGTTCATCTCGATCACGACCATGCGGCCGGTGTCCGGGCAAATACCGAACTGAACGTTGGAGCCGCCGGTTTCAACGCCGATCTCACGCAGTACCGCCAACGAGGCGTTACGCATGATCTGGTATTCCTTGTCCGTCAGGGTCTGTGCCGGAGCAACGGTGATCGAGTCACCGGTGTGCACGCCCATCGGGTCGAAGTTTTCGATCGAGCAAACGATGATGCAGTTGTCCTTTTTATCGCGGACAACCTCCATCTCATACTCTTTCCAGCCGATCAGGGATTCGTCGATCAGCAGCTCTTTGGTCGGCGACAGGTCCAGACCGCGGGCGCAGATTTCTTCGAACTCTTCACGGTTGTAAGCGATACCGCCACCGGTGCCGCCCATGGTGAAGGACGGACGGATGATGCACGGAAAGCCCAGCTTTTCGAGAACCGCGTTGGCCTCTTCCATGCTGTGGGCGATACCGGAGCGCGGGCAGTCCAGGCCGATAGACTTCATGGCCTTGTCGAAACGCGAACGGTCTTCAGCCTTGTCGATAGTGTCGGCGTTGGCGCCGATCATCTCTACGCCGAACTTCTCCAGGACGCCTTCACGCTCCAGGTCCAGTGCGCAGTTCAGAGCAGTCTGACCACCCATGGTCGGCAGCAGCGCGTCCGGACGCTCTTTCTCGATGATCTTGGCAACGGTCTGCCACTTGATCGGCTCGATGTAGGTGGCGTCGGCCATGTCCGGGTCGGTCATGATGGTGGCCGGGTTGGAGTTCACCAGGATGACGCGGTAACCCTCTTCACGCAGGGCTTTACAGGCCTGGGCGCCGGAGTAGTCGAATTCGCAGGCCTGGCCGATCACGATCGGGCCAGCGCCGAGAATCAGGATGCTTTTTATGTCTGTACGTTTTGGCATGGGTTTGTCACTCAAATCCGCAGGTCAGTCGGCAAGCCGTCTTGAACAATCTTTGAAGAGCCTGCGGGGGCCACCGAGGTTCGGGGCCGCCCGCAGACCACTCAGTCAGCGTCGCTTGGCCATCTCATTGATGAAACGGTCGAACAGCGGCGCTACGTCGTTCGGGCCCGGGCTGGCTTCAGGGTGGCCCTGGAAACTGAACGCGCTCTTGTCGGTGCGCTCGATGCCTTGCAGGGAACCATCGAACAGCGACTTGTGAATGGCGCGTACGTTAGCCGGCAGGGTCGCTTCATCCACTGCAAAACCGTGGTTCTGGCTGGTGATCATCACAACGCCAGTGTCCAGGTCTTGCACAGGGTGGTTGGCGCCGTGGTGGCCATGGCCCATTTTCAGGGTTTTGGCGCCGGAGGCCAGGGCCAGCAACTGGTGGCCGAGGCAGATACCGAATACCGGAATCTCGGTTTCCAGCACTTCCTTGATCGCCTTGATGGCGTAGTCGCAAGGCTCAGGGTCACCCGGGCCGTTGGACAGGAACACACCGTCCGGCTGCAGGGCCAGTACGTCGCTGGCCGGGGTTTGCGCAGGCACTACGGTCACGCGGCAACCGCGCTCGACGAGCATGCGCAGGATGTTGTACTTCACACCGTAGTCGTAAGCGACCACGTGGTATGGCAGGTCAGCGGCTTCGATCGTCGCGTGGCTGTCGGTCTTCAAATCCCAGACCGTGGAGCGCCACTCGTACTTCTCTTTGACGCTGACGACTTTCGCCAGGTCCATGCCCTTCAGGCCAGGGAAGCCTTGTGCTGCGGCAACCGCCGCCTCTTCGGAAATATTGTCACCGACCATGATGCAGCCGTTCTGCGAGCCTTTTTCACGCAGGATGCGCGTGAGGCGGCGCGTATCGATACCGGCGATCGCCACAACATTGTTGGCTTTCAGGTAATCGGACAGCGACATCGTGTTACGCCAGTTGCTCGCAACCAGTGGCAGGTCACGAATCACCAGGCCCGCCGACCAGACACGATCAGACTCGACGTCTTCCGGTGTAGTACCGGTGTTGCCGATGTGCGGATAGGTCAGGGTAACGATCTGTTGGGCGTAGGAAGGATCGGTAAGGATTTCCTGATAGCCGGTCATGGCAGTGTTAAACACTACCTCTCCAACGGTTTGACCGTCGGCTCCAATGGCTTCGCCGCGAAAAATGCTGCCATCAGCAAGGGCGAGTATGGCTGGCTTAGTCAAGAAGACCTCCCGTAAATAAAGCCTGAAAGGGCGATCGCAGGTTGTAAAAAAGCGGAGTGACGTATGGACACGTCACCCCGCTTCTTCACCGAATTATTCTGCGCGCTTTTAGTGGACACACTAAAGCTGTAGCTTACAGAAAAAGGCTTTTTTGGTCCACCGCTAATGAGCCTTAAAGGCAGGAGAATGCGACAGGACGTCGCTTAGCGGGTAAAAACGGGGCCTCAGGATAATCCTGAGGCCCCGTTTTGGCTACTGATTAGTGCAGATCCAGCACATCACGCATGTCGTACAGGCCAGCCTCACGCCCCTCCAGCCAGAGCGCAGCACGTACCGCCCCCTTGGCAAACGTCATGCGGCTCGACGCCTTGTGCGTGATTTCCAGGCGCTCACCCTCGGTGGCGAACAGCACGGTATGGTCACCGACCACATCACCACCGCGCACGGTGGCAAAACCGATGGTGTCACGCGCACGTGCACCGGTATGGCCTTCGCGACCGTACACTGCGACTTTCGCTAGATCACGCCCCAGCGCATCGGCAATCGCCTCACCCATGCGCAGCGCAGTGCCCGACGGTGCGTCGATCTTGTGCCGGTGATGGGTCTCGATGATTTCGATGTCCGCCTCATCGCCCAGCACCCGCGCCGCCAGGTCCAGCAACTTCAGCGACAGGTTCACACCCACACTGAAGTTGGCCGCGAAGACGATAGGAATATCCTTGCCCGCCTCCACCAGCAACTGCTTCTGCTCGGCGCTCAGACCCGTAGTACCGATCACCATGGCCTTGCCGGTCTTGCGGCAGAACGCCAGGTTTTTCAGCATCACGTCCGGCAAGGTGAAGTCGATCAGCACGTCGAACTCGTCAGCCACCTTTTCCAGGCTGCTCGACAACGACACACCGATACGCCCCAGCGAAGCCAACTCACCGGCATCGGCACCGATCAACGTGCTGCCAGGGCGCACAATCGCCGCTGTCAGCCCGGAGGCTGGCGAGCGCTGCTGCACAGCTTCGACCAGAGTTTTACCCATGCGCCCGGCAGCGCCCATTACGGCTATACGTCGCATACTCACTCCTTACAGGTCGCCGAAGAAGCGCTTCACACCGTCGAAAAAGCCAGTGGTTTTCGGCGAATGGGAGTCATCGCCTTCCAGCGAGCTGCGGAATTCTTCAAGCAGCTCTCGCTGACGACGGCCCAGGTTGACCGGCGTTTCCACCGCCACACGGCACATCAGGTCGCCAGCACCGCCACCGCGCACCGGCGCAACGCCTTTGCCACGGATACGGAACTGCTTGCCGGTCTGCGTCCCCTCAGGGATCTTCAGCTTGACCCGACCGTCGAGCGTCGGAATCTCCAACTCGCCACCCAGGGCTGCGTCGACAAAGCTGATCGGCACTTCGCAGAACAGGTGCTTGCCGTCGCGCTGGAAGATCGAGTGCTCGCGCACATTGATCACCACGTACAGATCGCCCGTCGGGCCACCCTGGGTGCCCGCCTCGCCTTCACCCGACAGGCGAATGCGATCACCGGTGTCCACGCCCGCCGGCACTTTCACCGACAAGGTCTTGTACTCTTCGACGCGACCTTCGCCGTGGCAGGAGTCGCACGGGTCGGAAATGATCTTGCCCTGGCCATGGCAACGCGGGCAGGTTTGCTGCACCGAGAAGAAGCCCTGCTGCATACGCACCTGGCCAATACCGCCGCAGGTCGGGCAGGTGATTGGCGAAGAGCCTTTCTTGGCACCCGAACCGTCGCACGGCTTGCAGTTAACCAGCGTCGGTACACGAATGTTGACGCTGGTGCCGCGCACGGCCTCTTCCAGATTCAGCTCAAGGGTGTAGCGCAAGTCGCTGCCACGCTGGGCGCCACCGCGTTGGCCGCCACGGCCGCCGCCGAAGAAGTCGCTGAATACGTCGCCGAAAATATCGGAGAAGTTCTGGCCGCCAAACCCTGCACCGCCGCCGCCCATGCTCGGGTCGACACCGGCATGGCCATACTGGTCGTAGGCCGCGCGCTTGTTGGGATCAGACAGGCATTCATAGGCCTCATTGGCCTCCTTGAACATCTCTTCGGATTCTTTGCTATCCGGATTACGGTCCGGGTGGTGCTTCATCGCCAGGCGACGGTAAGCCTTTTTCAGGTCCGCCTCGCTGGAGCCGCGCTCCACACCCAACACTTCGTAATAGTCACGCTTTGCCATAAGTCTTTGCACTCTTAAGGACGTTCGGCCAGACCCTCCTGAGCCTCGCCAAACTCGTTGAGCCCCAATACAGGCCCGGACCCAACTCACGTCAATTCAACGATCCTGGTCATAACTGCTTTCAGCCGAGACCCAGCCAAAAACGCGGTATTTATCGCTCGGAAAGCAGGAGCATTCCCGATCACACCGCCAGCATCCAACGCTTGTCGCATGCTGTAAAAATTCGCATACCCCAGACACGCCAACGCGGGAGCAAGCTCCCGCGCGGCGACATCCTACCAGTCACCGCTTGATAGCGGTCAACCGGGCGACCAACTTACTTCTGGTCTTTGACTTCTTCGAACTCGGCGTCGACAACGTCGTCGTGCTTGGCTTCAGGCTCTGCTTGCTGTGCAGCACCATCAGCCGGCTGGCCTTGTTCAGCGTACATTTTCTGTGCAACCGGCGCGGAGACTTTCGACAGCTCCTCAACCTTGGCTTCGATGGCAGCCTTGTCGTCGCCTTTAATGGCGGCTTCCAGGGCAACCACGGCCGCTTCGATTGCGGTCTTCTCTTCGGCGGTCACTTTGTCGCCCGCTTCGGAGATCATTTTGCGCGTCGAGTGAACCAGCGCATCGCCCTGGTTACGGGCGCCCGCCAGCTCAGCGAACTTGGCATCGGCATCAGCGTTGGCTTCAGCATCACGAATCATCTGTTGAATTTCTTCATCAGACAGACCGGAGTTGGCCTTGATGGTGATCTTCTGCTCTTTGCCGGTGGCCTTGTCTTTGGCGCCTACGTGCAGAATGCCGTTGGCGTCGATGTCGAAGGTCACTTCAATTTGTGGCACGCCACGCGGTGCTGGTGGAATCTCGGCCAGGTCGAACTTGCCCAGGGATTTGTTCTGAGCAGCCTGCTTACGCTCACCTTGCAGCACGTGAATGGTCACAGCGCCTTGGTTGTCATCGGCAGTCGAGAACACTTGCGATTTCTTGGTAGGAATCGTGGTGTTTTTCTCGATCAGCGCGGTCATCACGCCACCCATTGTTTCGATACCGAGGGTCAGCGGGCTGACGTCCAGCAGCAGCACGTCTTTCACGTCGCCGGCCAATACCGCGCCCTGGATGGCAGCACCCATGGCAACCGCTTCGTCCGGGTTCACGTCTTTACGTGCTTCTTTACCGAAGAACTCTGTAACCAGTTTTTGAACCAGTGGCATACGGGTCTGACCGCCCACCAGGATCACGTCGTTGATCGAGCCAACGTCGATACCGGAGTCTTTCAGCGCAATGCGGCAAGGCTCGATGGTGCGCTGAACCAGGTCTTCAACCAGTGCTTCCAGCTTGGAACGCGAGATTTTCACGTTCAAGTGCTTAGGACCGGTAGCGTCTGCAGTGATGTACGGCAGGTTGACGTCGGTCGACTGAGCGGAAGACAGCTCGATCTTGGCTTTTTCAGCGGCTTCTTTCAGGCGCTGCATCGCCAGCGGGTCACCTTTGAGGTTCATGCCGCTTTCTTTCTTGAATTCGTCAACGAGGTAGTCGATCAGACGAATGTCAAAGTCTTCACCACCCAGGAACGTGTCACCGTTGGTGGCCAACACTTCGAACTGGTGCTCGCCGTCAACTTCAGCGATTTCGATCACGGAAACGTCAAAAGTACCGCCACCCAAGTCATAAACGATCACAGTGTGGTCGCCTTTGGCCTTGTCCATGCCGTAAGCCAAAGCAGCCGCGGTAGGTTCGTTGATGATACGTTTTACGTCCAGGCCCGCGATGCGGCCGGCGTCTTTGGTCGCCTGGCGCTGGCTGTCGTTGAAGTAGGCAGGCACGGTGATTACCGCTTCTGTCACTGTTTCACCGAGGTAGTCTTCGGCGGTTTTCTTCATCTTTTTCAAGATTTCAGCCGAGATTTGCGGCGGCGACATTTTCTGGCCGTTTACTTCAACCCAGGCGTCACCGTTGTCAGCCTTGGCGATTTTGTACGGGACCATCTTGATGTCTTTCTGTACGACTTCTTCGTCGAACTTACGACCGATCAGACGCTTTACCGCATACAGAGTGTTGTGCGGGTTGGTCACAGCCTGACGCTTGGCCGACTGACCGACGAGGATTTCGCCGTCGTTGGCGTAAGCAATGATCGACGGCGTGGTACGCGCGCCTTCGGCGTTTTCGATTACTTTTGCAACGCCGTTTTCCAGCACGGAGACGCAGGAGTTGGTGGTCCCCAGGTCAATACCGATAATTTTGCCCATGATTTACTCTCCCGAAACTTGAATTTGGTTGCCGCAGCAGTGGTGGCTAACTGCGGTAGCACTTAAACGCTTGACTTATAGATGGGGCCGTTACGACTGATTTCAAGCCTGCTCATCAATAGAAGGTGCAACAGGTGCAGGCGCCTTGCTCACCACCACCATCGCCGGGCGCAGCAAGCGACCGTTGAGCTGGTAGCCCTTCTGGAACACCTTCAACACACTGTTCGGCTCCAGGTCATGGCTTTCCTGCATGGCCATGGCTTGGTGGTGTTCAGCGTTGAACGGTTCACCGCCTTGTGGATCGATGGCCTCCAGCTGATAACGCTTCAGGGTGTCCTGGAACATTTTCAGGGTCAGTTCGATCCCTTCGCGCATCGGCCGGATGTTTTCGTCGTCCGGGTTGGACAGCTCAAGGCCACGCTCCAAACTGTCGATAATCGGCAGCAGATCATTGGCAAATTTTTCCAGCGCGAATTTGTGAGCTTTCTCTACGTCCTGCTCGGCGCGGCGGCGGACGTTTTGCAGATCAGCGGCAACACGCAAAGACTGGTCCTGCGCAGCGGCCAATTGCTCTTCAAGCACCAGCACACGAGCGGCCAGGTCTTCCGAGGCAGCCTGGTTGGCGTCTGGAGTTTGCGTATCCTGCGTCTGTTCGTCAGCCATAGATTTCTCCTTTCAAAATCATGCGCGAACTCAACTCGCGCTTCTGTTTCGGTATATGGGGCCACAATTTCAGGGTTCAAGGGCGCAGGCGTTACCAAAAGTCTTTCCACTGCGCCGGATCAATTCCTGCGCGCTCATTCCCTAACGCGCTAACAAAGCCCTCCATTCAAGCAAATCGAGCTAAGCGTCAGGATTGTCAGCCCGGAACAAAACACTGTATAAATAGCCAGACTTAAAGCCTGGGAGCGGCCGTCATGCTCGTGCACCTGTCCGTACATAACTACGCCATCGTTGAACATCTGGATCTCGAACTGGATCGCGGGATGAGCGTAATCACAGGCGAAACCGGCGCCGGCAAGTCGATCATGCTCGACGCCCTGGGCCTTACCCTCGGCGACCGCGCCGACAGCGGCGTGGTACGCCCCGGTGCGGACAAGGCTGATATCCTGGCGACCTTTGACCTTGGGGACATCCCCGAGGCCGAAGCCTGGCTGGCCGAGCGCGACTTGAATAATGATGGCCCGTGCATCCTGCGCCGAGTGATCACCGCCGAAGGGCGCTCCCGCGGCTACATCAATGGCACGCCCTGCCCCCTTGGCGACCTGAAGTCCCTGGGCGAACTGCTGATTGATATCCACAGCCAGCATGAACACCAATCCCTGCTGAAAACCGACACCCATCGCCGCCTGCTCGATGAATACGCCGGCGCCACCGACCTTGCCCGCCAGGTCCAGCTTGCCGCGCAGCGCTGGCGCCAGACCCGCCAGGAGCTGGAGCGACTCTCCAATTCCGGCGACGAGCAACGCGCTCGCCACCAACTGCTCAGTTATCAGCTTGAAGAGCTGGAAAGCCTGGCGCTTGGCGAGACCGAACTTGAGCAGCTCGAACAGGAACACAAGAACCTCACCAATGCCGAAACCCTGCTGGCTATCTGTCGCCAAGTGGTAGAGCAATGCAGTGAGAGCGATTCCGGCAATGTGCTTAACGCGCTTACGGCCAGCCTTCATAGGCTGTCCAGCGTAACTAACGCTTCCGGCTCGCTGAGTGAAGCCACTACCCTGCTGACCAGTGCGCAGATCCAGGTAGAGGAAGCGGTCGGCGAGTTGAATCGCTTTCTGGATCACTTCGACGCCGACCCGTCTCGCCTGCAGGAAATCGAAGAACGCCTGGATACCATCTATACCCTGGCGCGCAAACACCGGATCCAGCCCACCGAAGTGGCCACAATGCAGCAAAAGCTGCTGGATGAAATTGAAACACTTAATGCCAATGACGAATCCATCGAGCGGCTGGGTGATGAACTTGCATCGTTCGCCCGTCATTACCAGGAGAAGGCTCGCGAACTGAGCGACCTGCGCCAGCAAGCGGCCACGAGCCTGGCCGGTGCCGTGGAGCAGGAGATCCAGCGCCTGGGCATGCCGGGCGGGCGCTTCACCATCGAGTTGCGCGCCAACGCCAGCAACGAATTGCAGCCTCACGGCCTGGAACAGGTTGAGCTGCTGGTCAGCGCCAACCCTGGGCAGCCGCTCAAAGCGCTGGCAAAAGTGGCGTCCGGCGGCGAACTGTCACGCATCAGCCTGGCCATCCAGGTCATCACCGCCCAAACCTCACGGGTACCGACACTGGTATTCGACGAAGTGGACGTCGGTATCGGCGGGCCGACAGCAGAAATTGTTGGCCAGTTGTTACGCCGTTTGGGGGATAGAGGCCAAGTGCTTACCGTCACTCACCTGCCACAAGTGGCAGCTCAAGGGCATCAGCACCTGTTTGTGCACAAAGTGCGAGGCAATGATGCGACGCACACAGCCGTGTCCAAACTGAACAAATCGGAACGCGTGGAAGAAGTGGCGCGAATGCTCGGCGGTATCGATTTGACCAAAGAGTCCCTGGCCCATGCAAAGAAAATGGTCGTGGCATCGAAAGCCTGAGCCCACAATTTTTACCTTGCCGAAAGCACGAAGGCGACCCTAGGGTCGCCTTCGTGCGTTTCGCAGAACGAATCTGCGTCGTTTTTACTTTTTCTTACGGATGTACAGCACCAGGTTATGGTCAACCAGATCGAAGCCATGCTCCTCAGCAATCTTATGCTGCAGCGCTTCAATCTCAGGGCTGGTGAACTCGATAACCTCATTGGTATCCAGGTCAACCATGTGGTCGTGATGACCACCGTCAGCCAATTCGAACACCGCATGACCGCCGTCGAAATTATGACGAACCACCAGCCCTGCGGCTTCAAACTGGGTCAGCACACGGTAAACCGTGGCCAGGCCAACGTCCTCGTTAGACTCCATCAGTGCCTTGTAAACATCCTCGGCACTCATGTGGCGCTGCTCAGCAGAATCGAGCATTTGTAGAATCTTGACTCGTGGCAGAGTCACTTTAAGACCGGCTTTGCGTAGTTCGCTATTTTCAACCATGGTTAGCTTTCTCGCGGATGCTGCTTCGCAGCTTCTCTTAATACGGGTATGATCGGCGTTTACGTTGTCCCAGCCAAGATAGTGGAAGTCGCCCACCGATGCAAAACACCAAGCTCTTGCTAACCAGTTTCACCTTTGTGGGACTGCTCGCACTCGCCGGTTGTTCATTCCCCGGGGTTTACAAAATCGACATCCAGCAGGGCAATGTCGTCACGCAGGACATGATAGACCAGTTACGCCCGGGAATGACCCGACGGCAAGTACGGTTTATCATGGGCAACCCCCTGCTGACCGACACTTTTCATGCCGATCGCTGGGATTACCTCTACAGCCTCCAACCGGGTGGCGGTGAACGCCAGCAGGAGCGCGTCAGTGTCATCTTCAATGGCAATGACCAGCTCGTCAGCCTGTCCGGTGACTTCATGCCCGGCGTGAGCCGTGATGAAGCCCTGCTAGGCAAGGACACCGGCACTAACGTGACTGCGCCAGCGCAGGAAGGCGAGCAGCCGAAGTCCGAGGTGCCGGCCAAGCCTGGCTCCTTGCTCGACAAGATCCAGAAGGACGTCGACGGCGTAGAAACCGTGCCAGTCCCGACGCCACAGCCTCTGGACACCAGCCCGCAGTAAATTTGCGGCGCTCAATAAAAAACCCGGCATGCCGGGTTTTTTATCGCCTGCCGTTTGGCACGCTTATGAATTCTGCTGCTTGGCCAGGGCTGCCTTGGCTGCCCGCAGCCTGCGCACTTCTTTAGGATCTGCCAGCAGAGGCCGGTAAATTTCAATCCGGTCACCCGCCTGCACCGGCCGCGCTTCAGCATCCGCAACCACCTTGCCAAAAACCCCCAATGAGCAATCAGCCAGATCCAGCGTCGGAAACTGCGCAGCCATCCCGCAATTCTGCACCGCTGCCCGCAAGCTGGTGCCCGCCGGCACCGCTACCGTCAGCAGAACCTGCCGGTCCTCGGCGGCGTACACCACTTCAATCTCAACCATGCAATTGCTTGGCGCGCTGACAGAACGCATCCACCAGGGTATTGGCGGCCTGGTTGAACAGAGGCCCCAGCGTCGCCCGAACGATAGGCCCCGCGTAATCAAAGGAAAGATCCAGGCTGATCTTGCAGGCCTTGTCGGTCAGCGCCTTGAATACCCATACGCCGTGCAGCTGGGTAAATGGGCCTTCCTGCAGATTCATTTCGATGGACTGCCCAGGCACCAGCACATTGCGCGTTACAAAGTGCTGACTAAGGCCACCCTTCGCGACCCCCACACTGGCGACCATATGCTCGTCACTGCCTTCCAGCACCTCGGCCGTCGAGCACCAAGGCAAAAATTCCGGGTAACGCGCCACGTCGTTGACCAGGTCATAGAGCGCCTGCGCCGGATAGGGCAGCAGTGCCGAACGTTGAATATGCGTCGTCATGTGTGCGTAATTTCCACAGCTAAGCGGCAAACATCGCGAAAGAACAGCCCAATCCGCGAAAGAAAAAAACCAGAGAACTGCCCGCATTGTCCGGGATTCGTCCAACACGCTCAAGCACGCAGGTTGACCGTAGCCGACACGCTCGCAACTCCCTATAATGCCGCCCCTATGGCTAAACAAAAGAAACACCCCACAGGGACCATCGCGCAAAATAAAAAGGCGCGACACGATTACTTCATCGAACATCGTTTCGAGGCTGGTCTGGTCCTGGCCGGCTGGGAAGTAAAAAGTCTGCGCGCCAGCAAGCTGCAACTGGTCGACAGCTATGTGCTGCTCAAAGATGGCGAGGCGTGGCTGCTCGGCAGTCATATCACCCCGCTGACTACTGCGAGCACCCACGTGATTGCCGACCCGGTACGCACGCGCAAGCTGCTGCTCAATGCCCGCGAACTGGAAAAGCTCGCCTCCGCCGTACAGCAGAAGGGTTATGCCTGCATCTGCCTGTCCTGGTACTGGAGCAAGCATCTGGTCAAGTGCGAGATCGCCTTGGGCAAGGGCAAGAAGGAATACGACAAGCGCGATACCGAGCGCGAGCGTGATTCCAACCGCGAACTGCACCGCGCCGTACGCAACAAGGGCAAGGAAGACTAATCCTTGTAACCATGTAGCCTAGGGTACCGCCCCTGGCTACATGCCCTTGCGCCGCTCCGCCCTCGCTACGCGCTGGACCTCCTGACGCACCTCTTCCAATACTTCCTGCACATACAGCAGGTGACGTGTTGAAACGTCCCGCGCCTGCTCGGCGCGCCCTTCGATAATCGCCAGGTACAAATCCCGGTGCTGACTGATCAGCATGTCGCGGGTTTCCGTGCGTTGCTGATACATGCCGCCGATATTGGTCACCACGTTACGCTTGAGCAGGTCGAACAAACCGCGAATTGTGTGCAGCAACACCGCGTTGTGGCTGGCCTCGGCAATTGCCAAATGAAAACGCGCATCCGCCGCACCCTCCTCCGCTCGGCTCACATCATCAGCGCGGGTGTAGCAATCCTGTAGCGCTTCGAACGCAGCGGTCAGCCGCTCACGGTCGACCTCGGTGGCGCGCAAAGATGCGTAATAAGCACAGGAGGCTTCAAGGGTCTGACGAAACTCCAGCAGATCACGCTGCGCTTCGGGGTTGTTTTCCAGCAGGTGCAGCAACGGATCGCTGAACGTCGAGCCCAGGGAATCCACGACATAATTGCCGCCGCCCTGACGACTCACCAGCAGCCCCTTGGCCGCGAGCTTCTGGATCGCTTCGCGCAACGACGGGCGCGACACACCAAACTGCTCAGCCAAAGCGCGCTCCGCCGGCAAGCGCTCGCCCGACTTCAGCGTGCCTTCAAGGATCATCCCCTCAAGCTGCTCGACAATATCGTCAGACAAACGGCGCTGACGCACCTGATCAAACCCCATAACTCACTCTCCACCATCCCGACCACTCGCAGGGCCCTCTATTCTGGCCTATCGCCGCGCATCCGGCACCTATCAGAACACCCTCGATTTAGCCGCTCAGATCCGCTGCCCCTCAGACCTACGACCAAAGTTTCGGAAGCGGCAAATTGACACACCGCCCCGAAGCCTTTTAACCTAGCCGACAGCGATTGTAAATTGGTAATACCAATTATCCAAGCTGACCAAACAACAACAATCAGGGGCCACCCCATATGCAAACCTGGCAACAGCTCTACAGCCCTCTCGGCAGCCTCGGCTTGTCCGCACTGGCCGCCGTTATTCCGATCGTATTCTTTTTCCTGGCGCTGGCCGTGTTCCGTCTCAAAGGCCATGTCGCCGGGAGCATTACCCTGGCGCTGTCGATCCTGGTAGCAATCTTCGCCTTCCAGATGCCGGTGGACATGGCACTGGCCGCCGCCGGCTATGGTTTCGCCTACGGCTTGTGGCCCATCGCCTGGATCATTGTTGCGGCAGTATTTCTCTACAAACTGACGGTCAAGAGCGGCCAGTTCGAAATCATCCGCAGCTCAGTCCTGTCGATCACCGACGACCAACGCCTGCAAGTGCTGCTGATCGGCTTTTGCTTCGGCGCATTCCTGGAAGGTGCTGCCGGTTTCGGCGCGCCCGTGGCGATCACCGCCGCGCTGTTGGTAGGCCTGGGCTTCAACCCGCTGTACGCCGCCGGCCTGTGCTTGATCGCCAATACCGCACCGGTAGCCTTCGGCGCACTGGGCATCCCGATCATCGTCGCAGGCCAGGTGACCGGCATCGACGCGTTCAAGATCGGCGCCATGACCGGCCGCCAGTTGCCCCTGCTGTCGCTGTTCGTGCCGTTCTGGCTGGTGTTCATGATGGACGGCCTGCGCGGCGTGCGTGAAACCTGGCCGGCCGCACTGGTCGCGGGCCTGAGCTTTGCCGTGACCCAGTACTTCACCTCCAACTTCATCGGCCCGGAACTGCCGGACATCACCTCCGCGCTGGCCAGCCTGATCGCCCTGACCCTGTTCCTGAAAGTCTGGCAGCCCAAGCGCACCGCGGGCGCGCAGATTGCCGGGGCCACCTCCAGCGCAGCGGTCACCGCCAGTGCCGGCGGCTTTGGTCAGCCACGTCAAACGGTCGCCTCGCCCTACAGCCTGATGCAGATCTTCAAGGCCTGGTCTCCATTCCTGATTCTCACCGTGCTGGTCACCCTCTGGACCCTCAAACCGTTCAAGGCCATGTTCGCCGCTGGCGGCTCGATGTACAGCTCGGTGTTCAATTTCGCGATCCCGCATTTGGACCAATTGGTAATTAAAGTGGCGCCGATCGTCGCCAACCCCACTGCAATCCCGGCCGTGTTCAAGCTGGACCCGATTTCAGCGACCGGCACCGCGATTTTCTTCTCCGCACTGATCTCGATGATGGTGCTGAAAATCGACATCAAAACTGGTCTTACCACTTTAAAAGAGACCTTTTACGAACTGCGCTGGCCGATCCTGTCCATCGGCATGGTGCTGGCGTTTGCCTTCGTCACCAACTATTCCGGCATGTCCTCGACCATGGCATTGGTACTGGCCGGGACCGGTGCGGCCTTCCCCTTCTTCTCGCCTTTCCTCGGCTGGCTGGGGGTTTTCCTGACAGGCTCCGACACCTCGTCCAACGCCCTGTTCAGCTCGCTGCAAGCCACCACCGCGCATCAGATCGGCGTCAACGACACCTTGCTGGTTGCGGCAAACACCAGCGGCGGCGTGACCGGCAAGATGATCTCGCCGCAGTCGATCGCCGTGGCCTGCGCCGCCACTGGCCTGGTAGGCAAAGAGTCCGACCTGTTTCGCTTTACCCTCAAGCACAGCCTGTTCTTTGCCACCATTGTCGGGCTGATCACCCTGGCCCAGGCCTACTGGTTCACCGGTATGCTGGTGCACTGAGACCTGCACGCACTAGGGTAAGAATCGACGCCGGACAACGGTTCCGGCGTCCGCTATTTCTGGAGGACCGATGAGCCTGCCTGCTGCTTTCCTGAGCGACGTCGCACACCTGATCCCGAAAGATCGGCGTTTTGACGACCCCCTTTCCACACTCGCTTTCGGCACCGACGCCAGCTTTTACCGACTGATCCCACAGCTGGTGATCCGCGTGGAGTCGGAAGACGAAGTGGTAACGCTGCTGCAACTGGCCCAGCGTGACCACGTGCCGGTGACCTTCCGCGCGGCCGGTACCAGCCTGTCCGGGCAAGCCATCAGCGATTCGGTACTGATCGTGCTGGGCGAAAACTGGAACGGCCGCGAGATTCGCGGGCAAGGCACGCAGATCCGCCTGCAACCGGGCGTGATCGGCGCGCAGGCCAACGCCTGGCTCGCGCCGTTCGGGCGCAAGATCGGGCCGGACCCGGCGTCGATCAATGCGTGCAAGATCGGCGGTATCGTCGCCAACAATGCCAGCGGCATGTGCTGCGGCACCGCGCAAAACACCTACCACACCCTGGCGGGCATTCGCCTGGTACTGGCTGATGGCAGCCGGCTGGACACCGAAGATCCAGTCAGCGTCACGGCGTTTCGTGAACAGCACGGTGAATTGCTTGATCGTTTGGCAACACTGGGTCGAGAGACGCGGGCCAATGCTGAATTAGCCGCAAAAATTCGCCACAAATACCGTCTGAAAAATACCACCGGCCTGTCCCTCAATGCCCTGGTGGATTTCGATGACCCACTGGATATCCTCAGCCATTTGCTGGTGGGCTCCGAAGGCACCCTGGGCTTCATCAGTGCAGTCACCTACGACACCGTGATCGACCATCCGAACAAAGCGTCGGCGCTGATTGTGTTTCCGGATGTGGAGACCTGCTGCAACGCAGTGACAGTGCTCAAAACCCAGCCAGTCTCAGCCGTTGAACTGCTGGACCGGCGCAGCATGCGCTCGGTGCAGGACAAACCGGGCATGCCTGCTTTCGTACAGCACCTGTCGGAAAATGCCTGCGCGCTGCTGATTGAATCCCGTGCAGCTTCATCGTCGTTGCTGCATGAGCAACTGGCGCTGATCATGGCGTCCCTCGCCAACTTCTCCGTGGAGAAGCAAGTCGACTTCACCGAAGACCCGCTGGAAAACGCTCGCCTGTGGGCGATTCGCAAAGACACCTTCCCCGCAGTGGGCGCCGTACGCAAAACCGGCACCACGGTGATCATCGAAGACGTGACCTTCCCGGTGGAGCAACTGGCGATCGGCGTAAACCGCCTGATCGCACTGTTCGACAAACATCACTACGACGAAGCGATCCTTTTCGGACACGCCCTGGAAGGCAATCTGCACTTCGTCTTCACCCAAGGCTTCAACAGCGCGGAAGAAGTCGCACGTTATCAAGCGTTCATGGACGACGTTGCGCAACTGGTCGCGGTGGAGTTCGGCGGCTCGCTGAAAGCCGAACACGGCACCGGCCGCAACATGGCGCCGTTTGTCGAACTGGAATGGGGCACCGATGCCTATCAGTTGATGTGGCAACTCAAGCGCCTGCTGGACCCGAATGGCATTCTCAACCCCGACGTGGTGCTCAGCGAAGACCCGCAAATCCACCTCAAGCACCTCAAGCCGCTGCCCGCCGCCGACGAGATTGTGGATAAGTGCATCGAGTGCGGGTTCTGCGAGCCGGCGTGCCCGTCCAAAGGACTGACGCTGAGCCCGCGCCAGCGCATTGTGATCTGGCGCGATATCCAGGCGAAAAAACGCGCCGGCGTAGACACCACAGAACTGGAAGCCGCCTACCACTATCAAGGCATCGATACCTGCGCCGCCACCGGCCTGTGCGCGCAACGCTGCCCTGTGGGAATTAATACAGGCGACCTGGTGAAAAAACTGCGTAGCCGTAACGCCGACCGTACGAAAACCGCCGAATGGCTCGCCAGCCATTTCGCCACAGCCCTGCAAGGTGCACGCTTCACCCTGCATGTGGCCAATGGCGCACGCATGCTACTGGGTGCACCACGTCTGGCAAAACTGTCAGCAACCATGACCAAACTGTCCAAGGGGCAGATTCCCCAGTGGACCAGCGCCATGCCGCAGCCGGAAAAAGCCATTCGCTTCAGCCCGGTCGTGACGGATGAACGCCCGCGCGTGGTTTACCTGGCGGCCTGCGTTTCACGCGCCATGGGCCCGGCGGCGGGTGATAAAGAGCAGATGTCGCTGTACGACAAAACCCGTGGCCTGCTGGAAAAAGCCGGTTACCAAGTGGTGTTTCCCGACAACCAGGACGGCCTGTGCTGCGGCCAGCCTTTCGCCTCCAAGGGCTATGCCGAGCAAGCCGAACACAAGCGCCAGGAACTGATCGGTGCACTGCTCCACGCCAGCCGCGGCGGGCTCGACCCGATCTACTGCGACACCAGCCCGTGCACCTTGCGCCTGGTGCAAGACCTCGGCGAAACACGCCTGGACCTTTACGACCCCGTACGTTTTATCCGCACGCACCTGATGGACCGCCTCGACTTCACGCCGCAGGAAGCGCCAATCGCCGTCCACGTCACCTGCAGCACCCAGCACCTGGGCGAAAGCCAGGCCCTGATCGACCTGGCCCGACGCTGCTCCAACACCGTAGTCATCCCGGAGGGTATCCACTGCTGCGGCTTTGCCGGCGACAAAGGCTTCACCACGCCGGAGCTCAATGCCCATGCACTGCGCACGCTGAAGGATGCGGTGCAATATTGCAGTGAAGGCATCTCCACCAGCCGCACCTGCGAGATAGGCCTCAGCCAGCATGGCGGCATCGACTATCACGGGTTGGTGTACCTGGTGGACCGGGTCACGCAGGCCCGTGCGCATTAATCCATCAATAAAACCGAACGCCTGCGCGCTGGCGTAGTCATTTGAATAGGCCTCGGCGAACGAGGCTCGCAGTGATGTCGCTGGCAGCCCTAGAACGCCAGCAACATCGAGCCCATTTTCGCGAGGAGACACCCTATGAAGCGTTCCGCTCTTGCTGGCTTGTTCATTACCGCTGCGATGCTGGCCTCCCCTGTGTTCGCTGCGGGCGAGCCCGATCTGTGCAAGATCAACCTGGACAAAATCAACAACGGCCAAGCCCTGCTCGCTACCGATACCAGCGGCAAAAAAGGCGAGATCGACACTGCAGTCTCCCAGGCGAAAGCTGCTCACGCCGCTGGCGATGACAAGAAGTGCATCGAGATCACCTCCAAGGCCCTGCAGGACCTGCAAAACGCTGACAAAGGCGGCAATCAGTAACACGCCTTAACGGAAGGCCAACCTTCGGGTTGGCCTTCCGTGACCGTTTGGCGTACACTGCACAGGCTTGTCACTCACTAAGAAACAACGAGTTACAAGCACGGGGCCGTTTAGGATTCGACGCCGGTCGCGAAACTTTAGGTGCATGCCGAGTTGGTAACAGAACTCGTAAATCCACTGTTGCAACTTCTTATAGTTGCCAATGACGAAAACTACGGCCAGGAATTCGCTCTCGCTGCGTAAGCAGCCTTAGCCCTGAGCTTCTGGTACCTTCGGGTCCAGCAATCACCAGGGGATGTCTGTAAACCCAAAGTGATTGTCATATAGAACAGAATCGCCGTGCAGTACGTTGTGGACGAAGCGGCTAAAACTTACACAACTCGCCCAAAGCACCCTGCCCTTCGGGTCGCTGAGGGTTAACTTAATAGAAACGGCTACGCATGTAGTACCGACAGCGGAGTACTGGCGGACGGGGGTTCAAATCCCCCCGGCTCCACCAAATAAGCTATACAAATCAGGCACTTAGCGGTTACCGCAAGTGCCTTTTTTGTGTCTGAATGGGCTGTTTTGGCTCGGTAATGCCAGCTTAATGACAGCCTCAAGTGAAGCGGCTAAGGGCACGGACATGAGTTCTGAGATTGACAGAGTCAAGGATCGAGCGAAAAGCAGAAATCTGGTTGATGACCTGTACCAAAATGCCGACAGGGTGTACGTACTGCATTACTCATGCGAGTCGTTTTATGAAGGGTCGACCGGTGCCTCAAAGCGGGTCACCTCGATTGCGGTAAGAAATCTCAAGTCTGCACAAACGAAATCCTGGTCGCTTCACAAATCGGCCGAGCTGAAGGGCTCTCTTGCAACAATGGCGGACGAACTCGATAGTCACGAAAGTTCCATGCTTGATGGCTACTTTGCCTTCCTCGAACAACATCGCGACTGCCGATTTCTTCACTGGAATATGCGCGACGAGCATTTCGGCTTTTTCGCTCTCGAGCATCGATACCGCGTATTGGGAGGAAATCCTTTTGAGCTTCAAGATGACAAAAAAGTCGACCTAGCCAGGGTGCTGGTGAGCCTCTACGGTAAATCATATGCGCCGCACGTCGATAGCAAGGGCCGCAAGGGGCGTATCATGAGCCTTACAG
>NZ_UTBG01000100.1 GCF_900580675.1 Pseudomonas viridiflava | reverse complement strand
CCTGTAGATCTGCCCATCGGGATTTCGACGGCGTTGCTGGGCGGGCTGTTTTTTATTTTTATGATGAGGCGGGGTTGAGGCAGCGGCCCATCAAGAGGGCCTGTGACGATTCCACCTCATTACCGCAAGCGTGCTCCATTATTTAAAGATGAGTCGATGAACCAATAACAGAAAAAGTCTGACTATCTGGCAACACCACGACTCAATGACGCTCACGCCAGGGCCCGTCCAGGGCTCATCAGGTGCTCGGCTAGTTCCTAGCCAAAAGCCACTACTTAATAAGCCTCACTAATAC
>NZ_UTBG01000223.1 GCF_900580675.1 Pseudomonas viridiflava | reverse complement strand
TCAGGCACAAAGTCGTCGCTCTGGTATTCCACTTGGTGCACGCGATCCACTTCAGCGTCCAGCCGGGCCTTGGCGTCTCGGACCTGTTCGCCCCAGGCGGAACGGTAATCGCCGAGCGCATCGGCGAGTGCCTCAAGGGCGACCCTGGCGTCGGCCAGCACCTGTACGCCATCGAGCTTCAACGCGTCGCAGGGGCTGATATTGAGGTTGAGAAACGTCACCTCGGCGTGTTTGAACAGTGATTTTGAGGAGGTGGTGAAGTCGGTATAACGCGTGCCGATACCGATGATCAGATCCGCCTCGGGCGCCAGCAGGTTGGCGGCCAGGCAGCCCGTCTCGCCGATACCGCCAAGGTTCAGCGGGTGGCTGGACACCACCACGCTCTTGCCCGCCTGGGTTTCGGCGAAAGGAATATCAAAGCGCTCGGCAAAGGCTTGCAACGCAGCATTCGCGCCGGAGTATTTCACCCCGCCGCCACAGATGATCAGGGGCTTGCGCTTGCCCCTGAAGGCCTCCAGCGCGTCGCCGATCATTGCGCTGGTCGCCGGCCGACGGTCGATACGGTGCACACGCTTTTGCAGGAAATAATCGGGATAGTCCCAGGCTTCAGCCTGCACGTCCTGGGGCAACGCCAGGGTCACCGCGCCGGTTTCCGCCGGGTCAGTCAGCACACGCATCGCATGAATCGCGGCGGTCATCAGTTGCTCGGGGCGGTTGATGCGGTCCCAGTATTTGCTCACCGAACGGAAGGCATCGTTGGTGCTGATGCTCAGGTCATGGAACTGTTCGATCTGCTGCAGCACCGGGTCGGGCTGGCGGCTGGCGTAGACATCGCCGGGCAACAGCAGCAACGGAATACGGTTGGCCGTGGCGGTCGCGGCGGCGGTGAGCATGTTCGCCGCGCCCGGACCAACGGAGGCGGTGCACGCATAAATCTTGCGGCGCAGATGTTGTTTGGCAAAGCCGATGGCCACATGCGCCATGCCCTGCTCGTTACGGCCCTGATGCACCACCAGGTCACCGCTGTCCTGCTCCAGCGCCTGGCCCAGGCCCAGCACATTGCCGTGGCCGAAAATCGTGAATACCCCGGCGACAAACTTGCTCTGCACGCCATCGACTTCGATGTATTGGTTATCCAGGAACTTCACCAGGGCCTGGGCCATGGTCAATCTTGTTGTGGTCATGTTCGCACCTTGTATGAATGCAAATCTGTCGATCACCGGCGATTCAATGTCAGGTCCGGGAATTGTGTAAGTGGGCGATGCTTGCGCCAATGGCCTGCTGGATATCCGCCAGCTCGTGCACGCTTTCGGCAAACGGTTCGAACGACAGGTAACCGCCGTAGCCGGTACTGAGCAA
>NZ_UTBG01000099.1 GCF_900580675.1 Pseudomonas viridiflava | reverse complement strand
GCCCATGGCCGCCAGCAAAACTTTATCCCGCTGGTCTTGCTCGGCCGGCAAATCCTCGGCCAGGAAGTAGGCTCCCTTGGAAGTACCGCCGCGCAGACCGTGGTGCGCAGCCGCGCCAGGAGCCTGGGGATTCCTCTGGACTTCCACGAGAAGCACGACACCCACATCCACATGCCGGAAGGGGCTACCCCCAAAGATGGCCCTAGCGCAGGCGTAGGCATGTGCACGGCGCTGGTATCGGCACTGACCGGCATACCGGTTCGCGCTGATGTCGCCATGACCGGCGAAATTACCCTGCGTGGCCAGGTATTGGCCATCGGTGGTTTGAAAGAGAAATTGCTGGCGGCGCATCGGGGTGGCATCAAGACCGTGATCATTCCTGAAGAGAATGTTCGCGATTTGAAGGAAATTCCCGACAACATCAAGCAGGATCTTCAGATCAAACCAGTTAAATGGATTGACGAGGTCCTGCAAATTGCGCTGCAATACGCGCCGGAGCCCTTGCCGGATGTGGCTCCGGAGATAGTCGCCAAGGACGAAAAGCGCGAGTCTGATTCCAAGGAAAGAATTAGCACGCATTAATGTGTTGAAGCCTGGGGGGCTTCCTTGACAGCTTTTTAGAGCCCTTGTTATAAAGCGGCTCTTAAGTGTCTGTAGGCCATTCAGCACTGGTTTTTGCTTTCACCAAAAAACTTAGAATCATACTCAATAGATATATAAGGGGACTTAGAGTGAACAAGTCGGAACTGATTGATGCTATCGCCGCATCCGCTGATATCCCGAAAGCTGCTGCTGGCCGTGCGCTGGATGCAGTAATCGAATCCGTCACTGGCGCTCTGAAGGCCGGCGACTCCGTGGTACTGGTAGGCTTCGGTACTTTCTCTGTGACTGACCGCCCAGCTCGTACTGGCCGTAATCCACAGACTGGCAAAGCACTGCAAATCGCTGCTGCCAAGAAACCAGGTTTCAAAGCCGGTAAAGCCCTGAAAGAAGCCGTTAACTAAGCCTCGATCAAGCCTTTGCCTATACCCGGGTCAGACGCAGGTCTGGCCTGGCAGCGGAGCGGCAGCTGACCCACATATCCCTGGGTCGCCACGCCGGGGGTGTGAATTCAAACCCCCGACCGCTCCGCCAGTTACGAGAAGGCGCATCCTCGGATGCGCCTTTCTTCTATCCGGATTCTACCCACGCTCCACGGTTGCCTATTTTTGAAGATCAACCGTTTCTGGGGGACGCATGCTGCAAAATATCAGGGACAATTCACAAGGCTGGATTGCCAAGACCATTATCGGGATCATCGTCGCATTGATGGCGTTTACCGGTATCGAAGCCATTTTCCAGGCTTCGGGTAACAGTAAGCAGGACGTGGCCAAGGTCAACGGTGAAGAAATCACCCAGACTGAACTGAGCCAGGCCGTCGACATGCAACGTCGCCAGCTGATGCAACAGCTGGGCAAGGATTTCGATGCTTCGCTGCTCGACGAAAAACTGCTGCGCGACGCGGCCCTCAAGGGCCTGATCGATCGCAAGCTGCTGCTGCAAGGCGCGGCCGATTCCAAGTTCGGCTTCTCCGAAGCTGCGCTGGATCAGGTGATCCTGCAGACGCCGGAATTCCAGGTGGACGGCAAGTTCAACGCCGAACGCTTTGACCAGGTGATTCGTCAACTGGGCTACAGCCGACTGCAATTCCGTCAGATGCTGACCCAGGAAATGCTGATCGGCCAGGTTCGCGCAGGTATCGCCGGCAGTGGTTTCGTCACCGACGCCGAGGTGCTGGCGTTCGCCCGTCTGGAAAAACAGACCCGCGATTTCGCCACCGTCAACATCAAGGCCAACCCTGCGTCGGTGAAGCTCACCGACGACGAGGTCAAGGCTTACTACGACCAGCACGCAAAAGAGTTCATGACTCCGGACCAAGTGGTCATCGATTACCTGGAACTGAAGAAGTCTTCCTTTTTCGACCAGGTCGCCGTGAAGGATGAAGAGCTTCAGGCTGCCTATCAGAAAGAAACCGCCAACCTCGCTGAACAGCGTCGCGCGGCGCATATCCTGATTGAGGTCAACGACAAGGTCACCGACGCGCAAGCGAAAGCGAAGATCGAAGAGGTCCAGGCACGCCTGGCCAAGGGTGAGAAGTTCGAAACCCTGGCCAAGGAGTTCTCCCAGGATCCAGGCTCGGCCAACAATGGCGGTGACCTCGGTTTCGCCGGCCCTGGCGTTTACGACCCGGACTTCGAAACAGCCTTGTACGCGTTGAACAAGGACCAGGTGTCGGCGCCGGTGCGCAGCACCTTCGGTTGGCACCTGATCAAGCTGTTGGGCGTTGAAGCACCGCAAGTGCCGACGTTTGCCAGCCTGAAAGACAAGCTGACCCGCGAGCTCAAGACCCAGCAGGTCGAGCAGCGTTTTGTCGAAGCGACCAAGCAATTGGAAGACGCGGCATTCGAAGCTTCCGACCTGGCCCAGCCGGCGTCCGACCTGAAGCTGACCGTGCACACTTCCGCGCCGTTTGGCCGTGAAGGTGGCGAGGGTGTTGCGGCCAACCGTGCCGTGGTCACCGCTGCGTTCAGCCCGGAAGTGCTGGATGAAGGTGCCAACAGCAGCGCCATTGAGCTGGACCCGGAAACCATCATCGTGCTGCGTGCCAAAGAGCACCGCAAGCCAGCGCAACTGCCGCTGGAAAGCGTTGCCACGGCAATCCGTGCGCAGATGACCAAGGAGCGCGCCAGCGCGGCGGCCAAGACGCACGCTGACGAGTTGATCGCCAGCCTGCGTGATGGCAAGACCCCGCTGAACCAGCCGATTGATGGCCAGGCCTGGAAAGTCACTGAAGCGGCTACCCGTAGCCAGGAAGCAATCGACCCGGCCGTGCTGCAAGCCCTGTTCCGCATGCCCAAGCCTGCGGCCAAGGACAAGCCGACCTTCACCACTGTGACTCTGGCTGACGGTAGCCTGATGATCGTGCGCTTGAACGGCGTCAATGAAGCTGCAGCCCCAACGGACGAAGAAAAGGCGCAATACCGCCGCTTCCTCGCCTCGCGTGTCGGCCAGCAGGACTTCGCGGCGTACCGCAAGCAGTTGGAAACCAAGGCTGACATCAAGAAGTACTGATGGCAGTTTGAGTAAAAAGCCCCCGGCCTGCAAAGACCGGGGGTTTTTTTATGTGCGCTAGACTGGGTTTTTGTTATCGCCGACCGAGGAGCTTCACGGGTGTTGAATCAAGGAATAGAAGACTGGGTGATCCGCCGCGCCAGCGTGGCGGATGCTCCCGCGGTGCTGCAGGTGTTTGACGAAGTGATTGCCTGGTTCGTCAGCATCGGCAATGAAGGCCAGTGGGGCACTGAGCCGTGGTCGGCGGTGCCTCGGCGCGTTGCACAGGCGGCTGAAGCCTGCGCAATGCCCGATGCGTGGGTGGTTGAGGGGCCTGATGGGCGTGTCCGCGCTGCGCTGGTGTTGGGCGAGTCTATGCCTTACGTGCCTGCGGCGACTGAGCCGGAAATCTATGTGCGATGGTTGATCGCTGCGCGTGATACGCGGGGGTTGGGCCGACGTCTGCTGGCCTTCGCCGAGGACCGTGCCCGCGCTGAAGGCGTGAGCCGTATGCGGGTGGACTGCTACGGCGGTGGCACGGGTGATCTGGTGCGTTTTTATGAGTCCTGTGGTTATGAGCGACTCTCAACCTTCGACCTGGACGGTTGGCCCGGCCAGTTGCTGGGGCGCAATCTTTGATGAGCCGGCCAGGGCCAGTAGCATCAGTAGAATCACCGCCCATGGAAAGGCCGTAACGCCCCAACCTTGAAGCAACACTCCACCGGCCAACCCGCCGCCCGCGATGCCCAGGTTCCATACGGTGACCAGCATCGACTGCGCGGCATCTGCCGAGTCTCCCGCCGATTTTGCCAGCACAGTCTGCAGCAACGCCGGCAACCCGCCGAATGCCAGGCCCCAGAGCGCAACGGTGGTGTAGATAATCCATGGCGCGCTCATCCAGCATGCCAGCACCACGGCGATCAGGCCAAACAGTGCGCAACTGATCAGCAGCAGCGTGCGCAGCCACCGGTCAATCAATACGCCTGCCAGCCAGATGCTCAATAAGGCGGCCAGGCCAAACACCAGGAGCACCCGGTCGATATCGGCGGCAATCCCCGCAGGCACCAGCAGTGGGGCGATGTAGGTGTAGAGAATGTTGTGGGCCAGCACGTAGGTAAATGTCACCCATAGCACCGGACGAATGCCGCGCAACCTCAGTACCTGGCGCAAGCCCAGGCGTTTTTGTGCCGGCTGCCCGGCAAAGTCAGGCAACTGCCAGCGTGCCCAGACCAGCAGCACCAGGGTCAGCCCGGTCATGATCGCAAAACTCAAGCGCCAACCCACCAGGGTGCCGAGCAAGGTCCCGGCCGGTACGCCGAGGGACAGCGCCAGCGGGGCGCCGAGCATGGCGATGGCAATGGCTCGGCCTTGCAGATGAGGCGCGACCATTCGGCTGGCATACCCCGCCAGCAGGGCCCAGAGCAGTCCGGCGAACACCCCGGCACAAAAACGCGCGACCAGGGTCAGTGTGTAATCGCTGGACAGCGCCGTAACGCTGTTGACCAGGGCAAAGCCACCGATGGCCACCAGCAGCAACGGCCGCCTGCGCCAGCCACGGGTCAACAGCGTGAGCGGGATGGCCGCCAGCAGCGATCCAAGGGCGTAAAGCGTGACCAGTTGGCCGACCAGTGCGGGCGACACGCCGAGGCCTTCGCCCATCTGCGGCAGGAGCCCGGCCGGCATGGCTTCGGTGAGGATGGTGATAAACCCGGCGCACGCCAGGACCAGCAGGCCGCCCAGCGGCAGTGTGTCCGGCTGTGCAGCCGCCGGGCAATCGATCAGTGAACTCATGATGGCTATCCATGCATAAAGGGCAAGGGTGCAGGGTAGGGGGCTGTGGCCTGCGGAAAAACAGGCTAAGGTTCCGAACTTATCGGACATCTAAGTCCGTAATCAGCAAGGACGGATTCATGGACAGTCTGGGCAGCCTCTCGGTCTTCGTGCAGGTCGCGGAAACCCGCAGCTTCACCGCCGCCGGCCGCGTGTTGGGCGTATCGTCTTCGGCGGTTGGCAAAAGCATTGCGCGCATGGAAGAACGCCTGGGCGTGCGGCTGTTTCATCGCAGCACTCGTAGCATCACCTTGACCGGCGAAGGCGCGCTGTTTCTTGAACGTTCGCGGCGCATCCTTGCCGAGGTCGAGGCAGCGGAGCGCGAGTTAACCGAGGCCAGCGCCACGCCCCGGGGCAAGCTGCGTATCAGCGTGCCGCAGGTGCGTGGCTTGCTGATGCCGGTACTCAGCGACTTTATGCGCGCCTACCCGGACATCGAGCTGGACGTGGATTTTTCCGACCGCATGGTGGACGTCATCGAGGAGGGTTTCGATGCGGTAATTCGCACCGGAAAGCCGGAAGATTCGCGCTTGATGGCGCGCCACCTGGGGCATTATCAGCTTGTGTTGGTAGGCGCTCCGGCTTACTTCCGGCAATTCGGCACTCCGCAAAAGCCTGAGCATTTGAGCGCGCATGCCTGCCTGCGCCACAAATTCTGCGCCACCGGCAAACTTGAGCCCTGGCCATTACGCCTTGCACCCGATGCGGCGGAACCCACATTGCGCACCCCATTGGTCAGCACCACCATTGAATCCCTCAACCATGTGGTGCACGAAGGGTTGGGCATTGCCTGCCTGCCGGACTATATGGTCAACCAGGCCGTGGGCGAGGGACGCCTGCAGCGGGTGCTGGACGACTACCTGGAACACCGCGGCAGTTTCTGGATGTTGTGGCCATCAAGTCGTCATGCCTCCGCCAAATTGCGCGTGTTTATTGACCACATGTGCGCCGGGCTTTTTCCTGCAGGCCCCGTTGGCTGAGCCTGTGACGTTTTACCGACAGGAATGCGCGCGCCAGGGCCTCGTTCTGTTGCACAATACCGCCCTGACCGTTTTCCTCAGGATTTTCAATGTCGACATCATTTCACTTGCGTAGCCTCGGGTTGGCGCTGGTGTTGGCGGGCGCCGCGGGCTGCTCGTCACCCAAGACCGCTATTTATGAACATGAGAATTTCGACGACACCGGTACGTTTTCCAGGGATTACCCGGTTACTGACGTGGCGGCCTGCGAAGCTGCGCGGCGTGCCTTGCTGAGCCAGGGCTACATCATCACCAGCAACGATCCGAAACTGGTGGTGGGTAACAAGAGCTTCCAGCAGACCGGCGAAACCCATCTGCAGATCAGCTTCAACGTGGTGTGTGCCGATGACGGCAAAGGCATTAATCATTCGACGATGTTTGCCAACGCCTTGCAGGACCGCTACGCGCTGAAGAAGGTCAACAACTCCGCGAGCCTGGGTGTGGGTGTGTTGGGCTCGGTGTCGATGCCGATTGGCTCCACCGATGACTCGATGGTCAAGGTCGCCAGCGAGACAGTGTCCGCGCCGAAGTTCTACGACCGTTACTTTGCGCTGGTGGATGTGTTCCTGCCCCAGGAAGTGAAGAAGGCAGCACACATTCCCGAGACGCCGAAGGCTGACCTGGGTGTGCCGGAACCCAAGGCGGCGCCGGCTGCCGAGAAGGTCGAAGCGCCGACGGAAGAAAAAGCTGCTCCGGCGGTGTCGGAGCCGGTAGCGCCGCCTGCCGAAGCTGCCCCGATTGCGCCGCAGGCGGAACCGGCGGCCGAGCCGGCACCGGCAGCGACTACGCCGGACCTGCCGGCGCCGACAGAGGCGATTCCACCTCTGCCGACGCCCGCGCAGTAACTCAAACCGCTGCGGGGTCGGCTTTGTCGACGTTGATCCCGTAGCGTTTGATTGCGTCACTGACCTTATCGCGACCGATCACGCCGTCATCCGCCAGCGCCTTCAGGGCCGCCAGAGCGATGAAGTGGCGGTCCACCTCGAAGAACTCGCGCAGGGTTTCCCGCGTATCCGACTGCCCGAAGCCGTCCGTGCCCAACGCGACAAAGCGCCGGCCCGGTACGAACGGGCGAATCTGATCGGCAAACAACTTCATGTAGTCCGTGGCTACAACGACCGGTCCCGTTTGCCCCTCCAGGGATTGCTCCACGTAACTCACGCGTGGCTCATTTTCCGGATGCAGCAGGTTCCAGCGCTCCGCCGCATGCCCGTCGCGGCGCAGTTCGGTCAGGCTGGTCACGCTCCACACGTTGCTTTGCAGCGCAAAATCCTTGGCGAGCAGGTCGGCGGCGGCGATCACTTCGCGCAGGATCGAGCCACTGCCCATCAGTTGAACCTGCGCCTGCGGGCTTTCGCGCAGCCGGTACATGCCTTTGAGAATGCCTTCCTCAACACCCTCCGGCATCGCCGGGTGCGGGTAGTTTTCGTTGAGCAGGGTGATGTAGTAATAAATGTCCTCCTGCTCGACGTACATCCGCCGCATGCCCTCGCGAATAATCACCGCCAACTCGTAGGCAAAGGTCGGGTCGTAGGACACGCAGCACGGAATCACCGACGACAGGATATGGCTGTGCCCGTCGTCATGCTGCAGGCCTTCGCCCATCAACGTGGTGCGCCCGGCCGTGGCGCCCAGCAGGAAGCCGCGCGCCCGCGCATCGCCCGCCGCCCACGCCAGGTCGCCGACACGCTGGAAGCCGAACATCGAATAGAAAATATAAAACGGCACGGTCATCAGGCCGTGGTTGCTGTAGGACGTACTTGCCGCGATCCATGAGGAAATAGCGCCGGACTCATTCAGACCTTCCTGCATGATCTGTCCGTCCTTGCTCTCCTTGTAGTAGCTGAGTTGCCCGGCGTCCTGTGGGGTATAGAGCTGGCCGACCGCTGAGTGGATGCCGATCTGACGGAACAGGCTCTCCATGCCGAAGGTGCGCGATTCGTCCGGCACGATGGGTACGATCAATTTGCCCAGGTGCGGGTCTTTGAGCAAAGTGCCGAGGATGCGCACAAAGGCCATGGTGGTGGAGATGGCGCGGTCGCCGGTGTCTTTGAGCTGGGTCGCGAAGGCGCTCAGTTCGGGGATCTGTAACGACTCGACAGCCGTGTGTCGCGCTGGCACATAACCGCCCAATGCCTGGCGTCGCGCGGCGAAATAGCGGGCCTCTTCGCTGTCGGCGGCGGGTTTGAGGTAAGGGATTTCGTCCAGGTGCTCGTCAGGCACTTCCAGGCCAAATCGGTCGCGGAAGGCTTTTACCGCGTCGGCGCCCATCTTTTTCAGCTGGTGATTGATGTTCTGGCCTTCACCGGCTTCGCCCATGCCGAAGCCCTTCACGGTTTTTGCCAGGATCACAGTAGGCCGGCCGGTGTGGCGCACCGCAGCGGCATAGGCGTTGTAGACCTTGTCCGGGTCGTGCCCACCGCGTGAGAGTTTCCAGATTTCGTCGTCGGACATGTCCGCGACCAGTGCGAGCAATTCCGGATATTTGCCGAAGAAATGCTCGCGCACATACGCGCCGTTCTGCGATTTGTAATTCTGGTAGTCGCCGTCCACGCATTCCATCATGCGTTGGCGCAGCAAGCCGCTCTGGTCTTTTTCCAGCAACGCATCCCAGCCGCCGCCCCAGATGACCTTGATCACGTTCCAGCCGGCGGCACGGTACAGGCTTTCGAATTCCTGGATAACCTTGGCGTTGCCGCGCACCGGGCCGTCCAGGCGTTGCAAGTTGCAGTTGACCACGAAGATCAGGTTGTCGAGTTTCTCGCGTCCGGCCAGGGAGATGGCCGCCAGGGATTCCGGCTGGTCCATTTCGCCATCCCCGAGGAACGCCCAGACCTTGCGGCCCTGATGCTGCTTGAGGTCACGGAACTCGAGGTAGCGCATGAAGCGCGCCTGGTAGGCCGCGGTGATGGGGCCCAGGCCCATGGAAACCGTGGGGAATTGCCAGAAGTCGGGCATCAAGCGCGGGTGAGGGTAGGACGAAATACCGTCGCCACCGGCCTCGCGGCGAAAGTTGTCCAGTTGCGCCTCGCTGATACGGCCTTCGAGGTAAGCGCGGCCGTAGATGCCTGGGGAGGAATGGCCCTGGATATACACCAGGTCGCCATCAAAGGTGTCGGTGCGGCCACGGAAGAAATGGTCAAAGCCTACGTCGTATAAAACGGCGGCTGACGCGTACGTCGCGATGTGCCCACCCACGCCTGAGTGTTTGCCTGCACGCAGCACCATGGCCATGGCGTTCCAGCGAATAAACGCGTTGGTCCGCCGTTCGATATCCAGGTTGCCGGGGTAGGGCAGTTGGCGGTCCACAGCGATGGTGTTGACGTAGGGGGTAGTGACCCGCCCGTAGAAGTCGCCATGCCGCGCCACGTCGAAATCCAGCAATTGATCGATCAGGTAGTGGGCGCGCGGGCGGCCTTCGGTGGACAGCACCGATTCGATGGACTCCAGCCACTCACGGGTTTCCTGTGGATCGTCATCGCGGCTGACTGCGTTGTTCGGGGTCATGTGAGGCTCCAGGGTAGGCGGATTTCAAGTGGCGGGCTCCTTATGGGAGCGCTGAAAAAGTAATTGCAATTGCAACGACAAGGTCGAATCTAGCGCGGGATGAGCTACTATTGCAACCTTCTTGAAAACCGCCGGATGGTGTTGCATGTCGTCGAATGAGCCTGATGTATGGTTCCGTTTTGTCAGGGCCCACAGGACGGTCATCCGTGAAATCGAGCGCCGCCTGGCCGCGGCAGGCCTGCCTCCCTACGCCTGGTATGACGCACTCTGGGGCCTGGAAAGCGGCCCCGAAGGCACGCGCCGCATGCACGAATTGGCCGATGTACTGGCCATCGAGCGCTACAACCTCACACGGCTGGTCGACCGCCTGGAAAAGGACGGCCTGGTGGTGCGTTCGCGCTCCGACGGCGACGGCCGCGCCGCGTTTGCCTCGATCACCGATGCGGGTAGGGTGTTGCGCAAAAAAATGTGGCAGATCTACGAAAGCACGGTGGATGAGCTGTTTTTGTCGCAAATAGAACCGGAGCAGCGCCAGGCATTTGCCGATGCCCTGGAGCGCACCGCCGGGTTGGCGATGGGTGCCTGCGTGCAGGTTCGCAGCCGGCGAAAAATCTGAAGAGCACTGAAAATCTACTGTGGGAGCGGGCTTGCTCGCGAAAGCGGTGTGTCAGTTGAAACATCTGTGAATGACACACCGCATTCGCGAGC
>NZ_UTBG01000098.1 GCF_900580675.1 Pseudomonas viridiflava | reverse complement strand
GCCCTGAGGATGTACCCGCATGTGTGCGGCCGTTGCGCCCGGGAATTCGCCGGCAAGCGCTTGAGCGAACTCACCGTGCACCACCGCAATCACAACCATGATGACAACCCCCAGGACGGTTCCAACTGGGAGTTGCTGTGCCTGTATTGCCACGACAACGAACACTCGCGCTATACCGACCAGCAGTACTTCGGCGAAGGCTCGACCAGCAGCCCGACGATTGCCAAGGCCACGCACAACCCGTTTGCGGCGCTGGCGGGGTTGATGAAGAAGGACGACTGAAGATCGTTGTTGTCTGTTCCGGCCTCATCGCAGGCAAGCCAGCTCCCACATTTGAATGTATTTACACACCAAAAGTGTGGGAGCTGGCTTGCCTGCGATAGTGATCGCCCAAGCACTGCAGCACTTCCAGGCCGTATAATCGCCGCTTTTCTCCAAGGCACCCTTCCCCGTGGGCAATAAACGCTACAGCTGCATCGGTCTGTATAACCCCAAATCCCCCGAAAACGTCGGTTCGGTCATGCGCGCCGCCGGCTGCTACGGCGTGGCCTCGGTGTTCTACACCGGCGTGCGTTACGAGCGCGCGCGGGACTTCATCACCGACACCAAGAAGGTCCACCACGACATTCCGCTGATCGGCATCGATGACCTGAAAAAGATCCTGCCCCTGGGCTGCATCCCGGTCGCGGTGGAACTGGTGGAAGGTGCCCGCCCGCTGCCCGAATACACCCACCCCGACCGCGCGCTGTATATCTTTGGCCCCGAAGATGGCTCGCTGGATAAAGAAATCCGCGACTGGTGCGAAGACGTGGTGTACATCCCCACCACCGGCTGCATGAACCTTGCCGCCACCGTCAACGTGGTGCTTTACGACCGCCTGGCCAAGGGCAACAACACCCGTTCGGGCCCCAAGTACTGATTTTTCGGGAACATCCTGCGCCCGCCAACAGTCAGCTACTTACACTTGCCCTTATTGGAGACGGACCATGAGCGACAGCAAAATCGTGCGACCTATCATCGAACACACCCCGTTCGAGAACCAGCCCACGCAGAACGTGCATGGCTGGGAACGCATCGGCTCGGTGGCCGGTGGCGTGATGATGGTGGGCAAAGGCCTGCGCCGTGGCGGTATTTTCGGGCTGATCCAGGTGGCGATTGGTGGCGTGGCGCTGGTGCGCGGCGTAACCGGGCACAGTTCGTTCAAGGACAAACTCGAGCAGGGCCGCCAGGAAATGAACAGCGTGCGCACCAAGATCGAACGCGCGGGTGCCGAGTTGAAGAACTTGAAGACCAAAGCCGAAGTGGCGGCTGAAAAAGCCGTGAAAACCACTGGCTGACCCTGACGTTCCAACTGAATAGTGGTGATCTAAATGTGGGAGCGGGCTTGCTCGCGAATGCGGTGTATCAGTCACATATGTATTGATTGACACTGCGCATTCGCGAGCAAGCCCGCTCCCACATTTGCTTAGCGCACGGCTTGGGATCAGTGCAGCAGTTTAGAGTCCAGCACAACCGACGACTCGCCGATAATGCTCTCGGCCAGCTGCACAAACTCCGCAGTGGTGATGCTGTTGGCCCGCATCACTGCCTGTGCGAGGTCATCCAGGGAACGTTTGTTGTGGGTTTTCACGCGAATCTCGCGGTCCAGCTCCTGCAACACCACCACCGCGCGTGACACGATCGGGCCGCTGATGTGCTCGCCGCGCAGCGTCGTCACGTCCTTGCCCTCTTTCGCCAGCCGCGCCTGTGTCGCCTGATACCGCTCATCGCTGATGCCACCGGCACGGCGCAGCAGTTCGATGGCGTAGTACTCGCCCATGCCCTCGCTGATCCAGTCACTGGTGTCGTGGTCGTTGAAACGGCCAATCGCCTGCACCAACTCACGGATCAACGGGCTGCTGCCGTTTTCGCTGACCAGCGGCGTGCGACTGTTGAGGTAGATCGAGTCGCGGCCCGCGAACGCGCCACGGCGCATCGGGTCACTGGCCCCCACGATCAACAGCTTGGCCGGATGACGCGGGAACGCCGCTTCCACCTGGGGCCAGACGAAAGTCAGCAAGGTCAGCACGTCCATGCGGCGCATGGCCTGGCCCTTGGGCGAGGCCACCGTCACTTCAGTTTCACCCAGGCGCACACGGCGGCTGCCGAGGGTGCCGGCGAGCATCCAGCCGGTGGGCCGGTCAAACAGGCGCGAGACGTTGTCGATGCGAAATTTATTCTTGCCGATGCGTGGCCAGGCGGTCTCGACGCTTTTCCACCCGGCCGGCAGCTCGAACACCAGGCGCGAGACCAGTTCGACGCCGTCCTGCTGGTCCAGACGCGCGGGCGGCACCAGGTCTTCGCCGCGAAACAGCGCCCAGCTCGGCGTCATCCGCGCCTCGTAGATGCCCGGCTTGCGCGCGTGGGTCAGGCGCACCCGGTAGGTCAGGCTGGCTTTGTCGGCGCCCGGTTGCCACAGGCCACGGTGCGCAGTGACGCTCCACTGGCCGTCGGCCTTGAAGTCACTGTAGTCACCGCCCGTGCCGAGGTCGAAGTTCAGGCTACGCACCGCCGAGCCCTGGGACAGGCTCACCCGCACCTCGGCCTGATCGCTCTGGGGCAACAACTTGACGTGATAATCCAGGTCGACTTTCTTCGCGCACCACGCCGGCGAGCTCAGCGCCAGCACGACCAGGCTCACCGCCAGCTTGGTTCCCCCCCTCATACACACTCCTTTTTAACCCGCGCGGAAAATCAGGTAATCCTCCCAGTCGTCTTCGGGCACGCTGCCTTCGCTGAGCATGCGCCCGGACTGGGAAATGCGTTCCTGGTGCACGGCGTCGCGGTCGCCGCAGACCAGGTGGTGCCACAACGGCAGGTCCTTGCGCTCGCTGACCAGGCGATAGCCGCAGGTCGGCGGCAGCCATTTGAACTGGTCGGCCTGGCCCGGCGTGAGCTGGATGCAGTCAGGTACCGAGGCGCGGCGGTTGGGGTAATCGGTGCACTGGCAGGTTTTCAGGTCGAGGAGTTTGCAGGCGATGCGCGTGTAATAGACGCTGTTGTCGTCTTCATCCTCAAGCTTTTGCAGGCAGCACAGGCCACAGCCGTCGCACAACGACTCCCACTCCTCCTGGTCGAGGTGTTCGAGGGTTTTGCGTATCCAGAAAGGTTCGACTTTGGCGGCCATGGCTCTACATCAAGTATCGGTAGGTGAAAAGGCCGCCAGTCTAGTGCCAGAGGCCGTTGGGGCCAAGCGCTTACGACTGGCGGTGTTACAACACTTGTCAGTCTAGCGGTGGCGCAGTAGCTTTGAGCGCCGAATTGACGATCAGGACCCGCCCATGACACGCGTTGCCGATTACCCGATCCACACCCAGTTCACCGAACGCTGGTCGCCGCGCGCCTTCACCGGCGAGAGCATCCCGCAGGAAACCCTGCTGAGCTTCTTCGAAGCCGCCCGCTGGGCGCCGTCGGCCTACAACTCGCAGCCATGGCGCTTTCTTTACGCACGCCGTGACACGCCGGACTGGCAACGTTTCCTGGGCCTGCTGAATGAATTCAACCGGTGTTGGGCGCAGCACGCGTCCGCGCTGGTGATCATCGCTTCGAAAACCGATTTCGTCGCCCCAGGCGCTACCGAAGAAACCCCGGCGCTGTGGCACACCTTCGACACCGGTTCTGCCTGGGGCCACTTGGCGCTGCAGGCCAGCATCAGCGGCTGGCACACCCACGGCATGGCCGGTTTCGATCAGGAGCTGACCCGCGAAGAGCTGAAAATCCCCGACGGTTACGCGCTCCACGCCGCCGTGGCCGTGGGCAAGCTGGGTGACAAGTCGACCCTGCCGGAATACCTGCAAGGCCGTGAAGTGCCGAGCCCGCGCAAGCCGCTGAGCGAGCTGGTGTCCGAGGGTGATTTCAGCCTGTAAGCCTTATGCAGAAGGACATGTGGGGGGGAGTAAGCCCCCTCCCACACGTTGATCTTAGTTGCGTCAGTAACCGCGCTCGAAGCTGACTTCCCCGCGCAACGCTTCCCTGGCCTGATACGCCCGCACGTTCTGCACAAACAACTCCACCATCATCGACGGCGAGGTCGGCGCAGAACTGTGCCCGGTCAGCAGCAGGCCCCAGGCGGTCCAGAACGGATGGCGCTGCGGCAATGGTTCCTGGCGGCAGACGTCAATCACTGCGCCGGCCAAATGCCCTTCCTTCAAGGCTTCGACCAGGTCGGCATCGACCACCGCCACACCGCGCCCGACGTTGATAAACAACCCGGTCGGCTTGAATTGCTTGAACAGCGCCGCGTCGTACAAATCGTGGGTTTCCGGCGTGTTGGGCAGCAGGTTGACCACATAGTCGGCCTCGCCCACCAGCCGGCCCAGTTGGTCGAGACCGGCCACTTCGATAAACGGCGCCTGCTCGCGTGGCGTGCTGGCAATCCCGTACAGCTTGACGCCAAACGGCAGCAGAAACTCGGCTACGCGCTGACCGATATCACCGGTGCCGACGATCAACGCAGTGCGCCCCGCCAGGCTCTGGCCCATGCGGCTGTCCCACTTGCGCTCGACCTGGCTGACCAGCCGCGCGAGCACTTCGCGCTCGTGGCCGAGCATATAGGTGAGCACGAACTCGGCCATGACCTGGCCAAAGATGCCGACCGCACGGGTCAGGCGATAGTCGCGCGGCAAGCCTTCGGCCAGCAGCGGCGTGATGCCGGCCCAAGTCGATTGCAGCCATTGTGGCTGGTGGCCCTGGCGCAGCAAGGTGGCCAACAGGTCCGGCTGGCCCAGCCATACCGGGCAATCGGCGGCCAGGCGCGACAGTTCGGCCGAGTTGCCGCTGGTCAGCACCTCAAGGTCCGGGGCCGCTTCGCTCAGCAATTGGGCGTAGAGGGGGTGATCCTGTTCAGCAATCAGAACACGCATGGTTCAAACCTTTCAAAAACAGTGCAGACGGCCGCCCGCATCCTTACGGCCACCGCCCACGCATACACTTGCGTTGAAGAATGTGCCCCGAACGGGGCACTGACCGATCACATCGGGTCGTTGCGGCGCAGCAGCTCTTCGGGCAAGTGCTCGATGTACTCGTCCTCGGCCGGCGGCATTTGCAGGTGGTAGCCCTGCTTGTCGAGGTTTTCCAGGACCACCGTGATGTCTTCGCGCGACAGCTTGCGCTCCGGCGTCAGTATCATTTCAAACGCCAGATGGGCCTTGCCGAAGGCTGCCATCAGGGGTTCCGGCACGCGCTCCAGGGCGTCGCTTTTCAGCACATAGAGGTACATGCCGTCTTTTTTCAGGCTGCGATAAATCGAGCAGATACGTTTCAAGGCTGTTCTCCGGCAGTGGCCAGGCTGTCCAGCAGCGCCTGGCCCATCAACTCGCGGCGCCAGCCACGCAGCGAGTCTGGCAATTTATAAGGCCCGTCGGGGTAGCCACTTTTGACCAGGGCTTCGAGGGTTTTCTTGCGCAGCATCAGTTCCGGCGCCATCTCCAGGCGTTCGGCTTCGGCTTGGCCCAGGGCGCGCAACTGCTTGATCAGCGTGGCGGCGTCCACCGGCAGCGGCTCGGCCACCGCCGGCGGCCATTGGTCCATGGGCACGCTGCCGGCGCGCTTGATCAGGTCTAGCAGAAACTGGCCATCCTGACGCACGGTGCGCGGGTGCATGTCTTCGATCTTGCCCAGCGCGGCGAGGTTATCCGGCTGGGATTTGGCCAACGGCCACAGCGAGTGTTCGCGAATGATGCGGTTGCGCGGCAGGTCACGGGCACGGGCCTGCTGCTCGCGCCAGGCGCACAGTTCACGTAATACCGCGAGCTGGGCACGCGAGAGTTTCCACGCCAGCTTGGCGTCGCGGTACACCTCGTACGGGTCGACCTCGCGGCGCAGGTTGGCCACCAGTTCGGCACCGTCTTCGAGGACCCAGGCGTACTTGTCGTCGGAAAGCTGCGGGCGCAGGCGAATGTACACCTCGGCCAGGTGCACCGCGTCTTCGGCGGCGTAGCTCACCTGGGTCTCGGACAATGGCCGCTGCAGCCAGTCGGAGCGGGTCTCGCCCTTGGGCAGCTCAATATCCAGCACGGCCTGCACCAGGCGCGAATAGCCCATGGAGAAACCGAGGTTCAGGTAAGCGGCAGCCAATTGGGTGTCGAACAACGGCACCGGCAGGCTGCCGGTCAGGCGCAGCAACACTTCCAGGTCTTCGCTGCAGGCGTGCACCACCTTGATCACTGCCGGGTTTTCCAGCAAGGCGGCCAAGGGTTGCCAGTTGTCGATGGTCAGGGGGTCGATCAGGTAAGCGCGCACGCCATCGCCGATCTGGATCAGCCCGGCAATGGGATAAAAGGTGTCGACCCGCATGAATTCGGTGTCGAGGGCGACGAATGGCAACTGCTGCCATTCGGCGCAATGCTGGCCGAGGCTATCGTTGTCGCAGATCCAGTGAATATCGATGGCCACACGGCTCTCCCTTGAAGAATGGCGCGCAGTATATATCGCGAAAGGGACTTGCGAGCATTCGCAGTGCACAGGCAACCATGAAAACTCAGACAGCAGGCGAAGAATAGTCCGACAGGCGGAAGTTATCCTCTCTTACGCAGAACGTAGACCCGCCACAGGTGGGAGCCTGGCATGAATTCCTGGTGATTCAGAATTTTGAAGCCGGCCTGGCGAAATTCCTCTTCCACCGGGGTGCGCGACGGCACCGACACAATCACCGTGTCGCGGCTGACCCGGTGGAACTCGCGCAGCAAGGCCAGGCGCCCTTCGCTGCTGGGCACATGACGAAACAACTCCACGCAGAAAATGCAATCCACTGCGTTAGCCGACAAACCGATGGAAAACGCCGACCCCTGAAACGTCTTGATTCGCTTGAGCAACGAGGCCGGGTGATGGGTGCGCGCGTGGTCGAGCATGTCCTGAGAATTGTCGCAGGCCAGGATCACCCGGTTGACGTGCTCCGCCAGCACTGGCCAGAAGCGCCCCGAGCCGCAGGCCAGGTCCAGCACCAGCCCCGGTTCGCCAGCGACTTTGAGCGCCTGGCGCACCAGCCACTCGTCGCGCCATGAGGCCAGGCGCCGGCGCAACCCAGGTGGGCGTGTGTCGTTACAGACCCTCGCGTGCTCGCGGTCACAGCGCTCGGCGTACTCAATCTCGATGGGGGAAGGAGGTTGTGGCGACATCACGGGCTCATGTGAGTTAAACGGTAGTGAACGACCTTGATTCGCAGCTTAACGGCTGCAACGTGAAAAAAAGGTCGAAGCCCCATGGCCTGAATCTTTATCTGAGTTGAGCAGGATTACCGTGGCGAGCAGGCTTGCCCTGCGTTGGGTGGCGAAGCCGCCCCATCAGGGTCGCT
>NZ_UTBG01000087.1 GCF_900580675.1 Pseudomonas viridiflava | reverse complement strand
GTATGTATATACATACCGTAACATAAATAAAATCACGTTTAAATTCATGATTTAACAGATGGGATATTGGCGTATTATCCCGTGTGATAGCCGTTTTGATTCCCGGAACGCGCCGTAGCAGTACGAATGGGCCTTTCATGAGCGATCTGGATCGTTATCTCAACGCCGCCACCCGCGACAACACGCGGCGCAGCTACCGCACGGCCATCGAGCACTTCGAAGTAAGTTGGGGTGGGTTCCTGCCGGCGACCAGCGACAGCGTGGCGCGTTACCTGGTGGCGCACGCCGGGGGGCTGGCAGTGAACACTTTGAAGCTGCGGCTCTCGGCGTTGGCGCAGTGGCACGCCAGCCAAGGCTTCCCCGACCCGACCAAGGCGCCGGTGGTGCGTAAAGTGCTCAAGGGCATTCGCGCAGTACACCCGGCGCGGGAGAAGCAAGCCGAACCCTTGCAGCTCCAGCACCTGGAGCAGGTAGTCGCGTGCCTGGAAGCAGAAGCGCGAGAGGCGAGTGCAAACCACGACCAGCCAAAGCTGCTGCGCGCCAAGCGTGACACGGCGTTGATCCTGCTCGGTTTCTGGCGTGGGTTTCGCAGTGATGAGCTCTGCCGCCTGGAGATCGAACACGTCCACGCCACACCCGGCGCCGGCATCAGCCTGTACCTGCCGCGCAGCAAAACCGACCGTGACAACCTCGGCAAGACCTACCAAACCCCGGCACTGCTGCGCCTGTGCCCGGTGCAGGCCTACAGCGATTGGCTCAGCGCCTCGGCATTGGTACGCGGGCCGGTGTTTCGCGCGGTTGATCGCTGGGGCAACCTGGGCGAGGAGGGGCTGCACCCCAACAGCGTGATCCCGCTACTGCGCCAGGCCCTGGAGCGTGCCGGAATACCCGCCGAGCAATACACCAGCCACTCGCTGCGCCGCGGCTTTGCCACGTGGGCCCATCGCAGTGGCTGGGATCTGAAGTCGTTGATGAGTTACGTCGGCTGGAGCGACATGAAATCTGCCATGCGCTATGTTGAAGCGACGCCCTTTCTTGGCATGACCCTGGCGACGCAACCGCTGCTTTGAGATTTCTTCTATTAATACAGTTACCTGATAGAGAAAACCAATCGTCAGCATCAGGTTTGCCAATGAGCCAGCGGCCGAGAGAGTCGGTAGGATTCACTTCATCAACTTATTACCAACCCCTGACGGAGAGTCAACGATGCCTATCATCAACAGCCAAGTAAAACCGTTCAAAGCTACCGCTTACAAAAACGGCAACTTCGTAGACGTGTCGGACGCTGACCTGAAAGGCAAGTGGTCTGTAGTCTTCTTCTACCCAGCCGACTTCACCTTCGTATGCCCAACCGAGCTGGAAGACCTGGCTGACAACTACGCCGAATTCCAGAAACTGGGCGTCGAGATCTACAGCGTTTCCACCGACACCCACTTTGCCCACGCTGCCTGGCACAACACGTCGCCAGCCATCGGTACAATCCAGTACACCATGATCGGCGACCCAACCCTGACCATCTCCCGCAACTTCGACGTACTGATCGAAGAAGCTGGCCTGGCAGACCGCGGTACTTTCGTGATCAACCCGGAAGGTCAGATCAAGATCGTTGAACTGAACGACGGCGGTGTTGGCCGTGACGCTTCCGAGCTGCTGCGCAAAATCAAAGCTGCCCAGTACGTCGCTGCCCACCCAGGCGAAGTGTGCCCAGCCAAGTGGAAAGAAGGCGAGGCCACTCTGGCTCCGTCCCTGGACCTGGTCGGCAAGATCTAAGTCTGTGAAACATCTCAGGGCGGGCTACACCGCACCTTAAATAAGCTGCATCCGCCCTCAAAAACGCCCGGGCGATACTCGCTCGGGCGTTTTTTTGTCTGCAATACACCGAATTAATAGGAAATCGCCCGTATGTTGGACGCCAATCTTAAAGCTCAGTTGAAGTCATACCTGGAACGGGTCACCCAGCCGATCGAGATCGTCGCCTCCCTCGACGACGGTGCGAAATCCCAGGAAATGCTTGCCCTTTTGCAGGACGTAGTCAGCCTCACCACGCTGATCACCCTGAAAACCGATGGCGATGATGCGCGCAAGCCTTCGTTCTCCATCAACCGCCCGGGTGCCGATATCAGCCTGCGTTTCGCCGGCATCCCCATGGGCCATGAATTCACTTCGCTGGTGCTGGCCCTGCTGCAAGTCGGTGGCCACCCGTCGAAGGCCAGTGTCGAAGTCATTGAACAGATTCGCGCCCTGAAAGGCGAGTTCAGCTTCGAGACTTACTTTTCGCTGTCGTGCCAGAACTGCCCGGACGTGGTCCAGGCGCTGAACTTGATGGCAGTACTGAACCCGAACATCCGCCACGTAGCCATCGACGGCGCGCTGTTTCAGGCGGAAGTCGACGAACGCCAGATCATGGCAGTGCCAAGCGTCTACCTCAACGGTGTGAACTTCGGCCAGGGCCGCATGGGTCTGGAAGAAATCCTCGCCAAGCTCGACACCAGCGGTATCGAAAAAGCCGCGGAGAAAATCAGCGCCAAAGAAGCTTTTGATGTGCTGGTGGTCGGCGGTGGCCCAGCCGGTTCTGCGGCAGCCATTTACGCCGCACGTAAAGGCATCCGCACCGGCGTGGCTGCCGAGCGCTTTGGCGGGCAGGTGCTGGACACCATGTCGATCGAGAATTTCATCTCGGTGCAGGAAACCGAAGGCCCGAAACTGGCCAGCGCCCTTGAAGCCCACGTGCGTCAGTACGACGTGGACATCATGAACCTGCAACGTGCCAGCAGCCTGATCCCGGCGAAAAATGCCGGTGACCTGCACGAAATTCGCTTCGAAAGCGGTGCGACCCTCAAGTCCAAGACCGTGATCCTCGCCACCGGCGCCCGCTGGCGTGAAATGGGCGTGCCGGGCGAGCAGGAATACAAGGCCAAGGGCGTGTGCTTCTGCCCGCACTGCGATGGCCCGTTGTTCAAAGGCAAGCGCGTTGCGGTGATCGGCGGCGGTAACTCCGGCGTTGAGGCGGCCATCGACCTGGCCGGGATTGTCAGCCATGTGACTTTGCTTGAGTTCGACAGCAAGTTGCGCGCCGACGCCGTGTTGCAGCGCAAGCTGTACAGCCTGCCGAACGTTGACGTGATCACCAGCGCGCTGACCAGTGAAGTCAAAGGTGATGGCCAGAAGGTGACCGGCCTGGCCTACAAGGATCGCGATAGCGGTGAGTTCAAGACTATCGACTTGGAAGGTATCTTTGTGCAGATCGGTTTGCTGCCCAACACCGATTGGCTCAAAGGCACGGTGGAGCTGACTCCGCGCGGCGAGATCATCGTCGATGCACGTGGCGAGACCTCACTGCCCGGCGTATTTGCCGCCGGTGACGTAACGACCGTGCCGTACAAGCAGATCGTGATCGCGGTAGGCGAGGGCGCCAAGGCTTCGCTGAGTGCTTTCGATCACCTGATCCGAACTTCTGCACCCGCATAAGCCCGGACCCGAAAATGAAAAACCCCATGAGTGATCATGGGGTTTTTTATTGCGTGAAACGTTTACAGCGGTGTTGGCTGAATAATCTCAACCCAGTACGCGTCCGGGTCCTTGATGAACGCCAGGCTCTTCATGCGGCCATCGCTCAGGCGCTTCTGGAAGTCGCAGCCCAGCGCTTCAAAGCGCGCGCACGCGGCGACGATGTCCGGCACCGAAATGCAGATATGGCCAAAGCCACGCGGGTCGGTATTGCCATTGTGGTAGGCAAAGTCGGCATCGTTTTCGGTGCCGTGGTTGTGGGTCAATTCCAGGATGCCCGGAATTGACTTCATCCATTCGGTGCGTGCGGCGGCATCGGCCGGGATCTGGGACTTGTCGACCAGCGCCAGGAAGTACAGGCTGAATTCGGCTTCCGGGAAGTCGCGCTTCTCAACCAGGGAGAACCCCAGGACTCGAGTGTAGAAGTCCAGCGACTTGGTGATGTCCTTGACCCGCAACATCGTGTGGTTGAACACGAAGTTTGTGGTGGCGGTGTCAGGTTGGGCGGTGACGCCTGGAAAGGTGTTCAGTTCGTGCAGGCTCATGGGCCCTCCAGAAAAAAATGGGGCAAACGCGGCTCCAGGTGAAAAGAGCGGTCCCTTGGCTTGCGGCTGGCATCCGTGCAGCACCGCCATGATACGCAAGGGCCAGCGGCTGCGCCAAATGAAAAAGGTCGCACAGGCCTTGCGAGCAGGGGTGGCGGGGCTCAAACTTTATGGCTTGAACCCTGGGCGTTTTTTGCAATGATCGAAACTCGTAAATCGCTGTTGAGCGCTGTGTGTTTGCTGTTGGGCAGCCCCTTTGTGCTGGCGGCCGACCCCGAGATTCATTGGCCAAGCGGCTGGCAGGTGGAGGAAGTGGTGCCTGACGACCAGGCGCCGTCCAAGCCCTCGGCTGTTTCGCGCCAACGGGCAATCAAGAACGATGAAAATGGCGCGACCTTGATGGTCATGGAATTGACCGGCACGCCAATTGAGACGGGGCACAAAGTTAATCTTCAAGGCGTGTTGCTGGAAATGCGCACGTCCATTCAGAAGGATTTCGCTCAGAGCGGCTATCAAAGTGTGTGCACCAAAATGCACCCTTCGACATTGAGCGGCCTTGAAGCGCTGGAAACTACTTGCGTGATTACCGAGAATGGCCGACACGTACTGTCGCAAACATTGGTAGGCGCTGTTGATACAGATAAAGCCTATGTTTTTTCATACGCGGGCCAAGCCGAGGCTTACGAAGCGAGTAAGGCCGAAGTCAGTTCGGTGCGGGGCAGCCTGAAACTTTAACTGCAATGCGCCGAGCGATATTGAACAAAATGAAATGTTATTTAAGTTCGGTTTCGAACCCTTGAATAAAAAAGCCCCGCATCAGCGGGGCTATTTTTTTAGTGCGGTTTGATCACTTGCGCAACCAGGACTCTACGGTGTCGGCACCGTGCTGTTCTTTCCAGGCTTTGAGGCCGCGGTGGTTGCCACCTTTGGTTTCGATCAGTTCGCCCGTGTGAGGGTTGTGGTAGACCTTGACCACGCGCGCGCGGCGCTGTTTGGGTGCCGGAGCAGCCGCGGCACCGGTCTTGCTGAGGTTGGGATCGAGGATCGCGATGATGTCACGCAGGCTTTTGCCGTAAGTCTTCATCAGCCCCTGCAGCTTTTCTTCGAATTCGATTTCTTTCTTCAGGCCGGCGTCATTCTTCAGGGATTCCAGCTGGGCAAGCTGCTCTTGAAGGGCTTTTTCTGCTGCGCGAAATTCGGCGAGTCTGGACAAAATAGGTACTCCAAATAGTGTAATTGGCCGTTATCAACTGTAAACAAAGCTGTAAGCCAAGAGCGTTAAGGCCGCTCAGAAAAGACGCCTTCCTGCGAGTTCAGCACAGGCAGGAAAAAATTGTAGTAGTTAATCGGCTTCGAGTAAATCATGTCTTTTGCCTGACTAACATTATTTCATGCGCCTAGTGCATGGCTATTCAATGGCTGGACAGCGATTTAATGAATTCATCGCAGGGCAGGGGTCTGCCGAACAGATAGCCTTGTAGGAAATCCACACCGCGTCCCGCCAGGTATTCACACTGCTGCGCTGTTTCCACGCCTTCTGCGACGATGCCCAGGTCAAGCTTGACGGACAAATCTATGATGCTGTCGAGAATATGCCGAGAGAGTGCATCTGCACCAATCATGGCGACAAAACTTTGGTCGATTTTCAAGTAGTCGACATTGAAGTTATGCAAGTAACCGAGGCTGGAATGGCCGGTCCCGAAGTCATCAATGGCAATCATCACCCCGAGTTGGTGCAAGGCGTCGAACAGCTGCCGGGTCACATCGGTGGGCACGATCAGCTCGCGCTCGGTCAACTCCAGCACCAGGGTGACCTGGCCAACCGCAAACGCGGCGAGGAATTCCCGACAATCCTCTACCAGCGCCAGGTCCCGGCAATGTCGGGCGGTGATGTTCACCCCGATATGAAAGCCTGGACTGAACCGCGATGCATGCGGTGCCAATTGCGCCGCCGTCTGGCGCAGCAGGGCGCGCGTCATCGGCACGATCAGGCCGCAATCCTCGGCAAGCGGAATAAACAGGTCAGGGCGTACCAAGCCTTCTTTCGGATGCTGCCAACGCATCAGCACTTCGCAGCCGGCCACTCGCGGGTGTCGCCGCGCACCACCGGTTGAAAGTAGGGAATGAACTCGTTCGCGCCAAGCGCCCGTTGCAGTTCATGGGTCGGCGCCGACGAACGCTTTTGCAGCCAATGGGCGAGCAGGCCTGCCAGCACGCCGAAGAACAACACCAGGCTGAACAGAGCCGGATAACGCGCCTGCATATAACGCCATACTTCTCCGGCCGGCATTCTGGCGTCGACGCTGTAGTGGTAGCGCGCAGACGTCAAGTGATGGTGCGCCACTGCAAATGGCGGCACTGGCGTGTCATACACCTTGCCGTCAGCGCCCAGCCGGTTCGGGCCCACCTGCAGCACCAGCTGCGCATAACGGCTGATCAGGCGCAAGGCGTTGGTCAGGTGGTAGCCGTCAATCGAGGCAAACGCGGCTTTGTCGCCGTCTACCAGCCGGTAAACCAGCAGCGCGGTGTCCGGCGTCACCGGGTTGCCATTCATCAACCACAGCCGCCCATCCACGTAGTCGTCGGGGTTGACCCGCGACTCGTAACTGCCGCCGAACAGTGAGCTGCAATAGATATTTTTCTGCCAGGACAAGGTCGTGGCACGCACGAACGGCCGCCGTGTGACTTGTTCGCGCAGCGCCAGTTGCGCGCCGTTGTCGCAAGGCTGCCCCGCCAACGGGAGCAAGGCCTGGGCGGCAAGGGCGGTGTTGTCGAGCATCAGGTCGAACTGGCGCACCGCTTCCTCTGCGGTTTGCGCGGTGCTGTATTGGAGGGTACGTTCGGCTTGCCAATGCAGGATGATCACACCCAGCAGGACCGGCAGCACCCCGCAGAGCAGGCTGATTGAGTGGCGGGCGAGCGGCTTTCGAGGGCCTTTTGCGGTGAGCGGCATAAGAATGTTCGGCCTGTTGCGCAGTGGGCTTTACCGGTCGACCGGTCAGGAATGCCCCGATCATAGACGGCCCGCTTCGAATATGCTCGCCATACCGGGCTTTACGCTGCATCCATCAAGCCCGATGCAACAAACCCTTGCACCAGCCAGGGCAATAGGGATTTGATGAACTGTACGGACAAATTCGGTTACGCTGTGTAGAATCGATTTACGCATACAAGAATATGGACTTGCGCTCACGCAAGCCTCGGCCGTCAGAGACTGATGACACCATGAAGCTACTCGGCTCCCCCCTGATCTTTGGTGACTTCCTCGCCCGCAGCGTGCGGGGACTCTCGTGTGCGCCGCCCTCCGACCTCATCCTTGCTCGCAAATAACTATTTGTTCACTACAAGAATGATGAGGCGCCGAACATGGCCGACCAATACGAAAACCCAATGGGCCTGATGGGCTTTGAATTTATCGAATTCGCATCGCCGACCCCAGGCACCCTGGAGCCGATCTTCGAGATCATGGGCTTCACCAAAGTCGCGACCCACCGCTCCAAGAACGTGCACCTGTACCGTCAGGGCGAGATCAACCTGATCCTCAACAACGAGACCGACAGCCTCGCGTCCTATTTTGCCGCCGAGCACGGCCCTTCGGTGTGCGGCATGGCGTTCCGGGTCAAGGACTCGCAAAAAGCCTACAACCGCGCCCTGGAACTGGGTGCCCAGCCGATCCATATCCAGACCGGCCCGATGGAACTCAACCTGCCGGCGATCAAGGGCATCGGCGGTGCGCCGCTGTACCTGATCGACCGTTTCGGCGAAGGTAACTCGATCTATGACATCGACTTCGTCTACCTCGACGGTGTGGATCGCCATCCAGTCGGGGCGGGCCTCAAGGTCATCGACCACCTGACCCACAATGTGTACCGCGGGCGCATGGCCTATTGGGCCAACTTCTACGAGAAGCTGTTCAACTTCCGTGAAGCGCGCTACTTCGACATCAAGGGTGAATACACCGGCCTGACCTCCAAGGCCATGAGCGCCCCGGACGGCATGATCCGCATCCCGCTGAACGAAGAGTCCTCCAAGGGCGCCGGGCAGATCGAAGAGTTCCTGATGCAGTTTAACGGCGAAGGCATCCAGCACGTAGCGTTCCTCACCGAAGACCTGGTCAAGACCTGGGACGCGCTGAAGAAAATCGGCATGCGCTTCATGACCGCGCCGCCGGACACCTACTATGAAATGCTCGAAGGCCGCCTGCCGGATCACGGCGAGCCGGTCGACCAGTTGCAAGCGCGGGGCATTTTGCTGGACGGCTCTTCGATCGAGGGCGACAAGCGCCTGCTGCTGCAGATTTTCTCGGAAACCCTGATGGGCCCGGTGTTCTTCGAGTTCATCCAGCGCAAGGGCGATGATGGTTTCGGCGAGGGCAACTTCAAGGCACTGTTCGAGTCCATCGAGCGCGACCAGGTGCGTCGCGGTGTATTGACCGCCGACTGAGCGTAAAAAGCCCGGCCTGGGACAACCCAGGCCGGGCTTTTTATTGCTTGCGATTCAGGCTTTGCGCTGACGCACCAGGTGCTTGAAGCCCTCATACACCAGCACCATCACTG
>NZ_UTBG01000044.1 GCF_900580675.1 Pseudomonas viridiflava | reverse complement strand
CCATCTGAGCATGGGAGGGATCTCTATTCGGTGCCCTGGTGGTTCCAGGGCTTAATTGTTGTGGTCATACCGGTAAGTCCAGTGCGAGGCCAGTCTACGCCGGGTTTTTTTGAAATAACAAGTCATTCTTCGGCGGTTGACAGGTCCCGGTCTGACCAGTTGGTCGGTGAGGGCGATGCTTGAGCGGTTGGCGGGCCGGAATTTTTTTCGCTTATCATCCGCCCCTGGGTAGACGAGGTGATGGATGGATAAACCAGGACTGACCACTGACGAAACCGGCCGGACCCACTGCACCTGGCGCACGGCCGCGCCCGAATACCCGCGTTACCACGACGCGGAGTGGGGCGTGCCGGTGGCGGGCGATATCGCGTTGTACGAGAAGATTTGTCTCGAAGGCTTTCAGGCCGGCATGGCGTGGATCACCATCCTGCGCAAGCGCGAGCAGTTTCGGGCGGCGTTCGAGGGTTTCGATTTTCGCCGCGTGGCGCAGTATGGCGAGGCGGATATCGAGCGTTTAATGCAGGACCCGGGCATCGTGCGTAATCGGGCCAAGATCCTCTCGACCATCAACAACGCGCGCCGGGCGTGTGAGTTGGTGGATGAAACCGGCTCGCTGGCGCATTGGTTATGGGGGTTTGAGCCCGGCGAAGAAGAGCGCCCGGCGGTGGTGGACCTGGCTTACTGGGCCGGCAACCCGACATCCCCGGCTTCGGTGCGACTGTCCAAAGCCTTGAAGAAGCGTGGCTGGACCTTCGTCGGCCCGACCACGATGTATGCGCTGATGCAGGCCATGGGCATGGTCAATGATCACCTTGAGGGCTGCGCTTGCCGACCAAGGATCGAAGCACTGCGGCGCGGGTTCATACGCCCGTGAATCCCCGGCGAACCAGGCTCAAAATGTGGGAGGGGGCTTGCTCCCGAAAGCGGTGGATCAGTTATAAATTCATCAACTGACACACCATCGGGAGCAAGCCCCCTCCCACACTACATTTGTGGTGGGGCTTATTGTTGTGGCAGCGGTGTCAGCACGTCGGCCTTGTCATCCAGCACCATCACCACCAGCAACCTGGCCGGTTTTGTCTGGCTGGCATTACTCGATTCGAAGTGCCGTGAACCGGCCGGCTCGTAGAAGGATTCACCAACGTTGTAGGTCTTGGCCTTCTCGTCATTCACCCGCGAAGTGATCGCGCCTTCCAGCACATACGCCACGGCGGTGCCGGTGTGGCTGTGGGGCACAGTGGCCTGGCCGGGGGCGTAGTCCACGGTGAGCATGATGGTTTTCTTGCCGGGCACGTTGGTCAGGGCGTGCTCTTGCAGCACCTTGAGAGATTCCTGGTTGTACACCGGTTCATGGGCAACGGCACTGAGTGAAGCAAGCATCAGGGTGGTGGCGAGCAGGCGTTTCATGGTGAGGTTTCCAGGTAGTTCGAGACCGCTTCACCCTACGCCCGGTGGCGGGTTCAACCAATGACCAATCCGCCGGAAAAACCGCTAGCCAATCTGCTGGAGAATATCGCGCACCTTGTCCAGCGCCGGGTCGATGTCGAGGGTCTCGATGGCGCCGAAGCCGATGATCAGGCCCGGCCGGACCGGTGCGTCGTGGAAGAACACGTCCAGCGGGTACAGCCCCACTTCCACCTGGCGTGCCAGCTGGATCAGCAGCGGGATGTTCACCGGCACCTTGCACAGCGCCGCCATGTGGAACCCGGCCACCGTCGGCACCGCTTCGAACCACGGCGACAGGTCACCTGCCAGGCGTTGCAGGATGCGCTCGCGGCGCCCGGCGTACACCGTGTGGCAGCGGCGGATATGCTTGAGCAAATAGCCTTCGCTGATGAACTTGGCCAACGCCCATTGAGGCAGGGTGGAGCTGTGCTGGTCGGTCAATTGCTTGGCCTTGAGCACTGCGCCGTAGATCGCCGGTGGCAGTACCGCGTAGCCCAGGCGCAGCTCCGGCAGCAGGGTTTTCGAGAAGGTCCCGACGTAGGTCACCAGCCCTTGGGTGTCCATGCTTTGCAGCGAATCGGTAGGCCGGCCTTCGTAGCGGAATTCGCTGTCGTAGTCGTCCTCGATGATGATCGCGCCCAGCTCGAACGCGCGCGCCAGCAAGGCCTCGCGGCGCGCCAGGCTCATGGGCATGCCGAGGGGGAATTGGTGCGACGGCGTGACGTAGATCAGCCGCGTGCCCGCAGGGATCTGCTCGACCTGGATGCCCTGCGCATCCACCGGCACACTCGCAACGCTGGCGCCCATGGCCTGGAACAGCTGGCGCGCGGGGCTGTAGCCGGGGTCTTCCATGGCGACGATGCTGCCGGGTTCGAGTACCACGCGGGCGATCAGGTCCAGGGCCTGCTGTGCGCCATTGGCAACCACGATGTCGCTGTCGCGGCATTTGACCCCGCGCGAAAACGCGATATGCCCGGCGATGGCACTGCGCAGTGCCGGCAACCCTTCGGGCTGGCTGTAGAACCCGCTGTTTTGCGCAATGCGCCGCAGCGCGTCCTGGGTGCAGCGGCGCCATTCATCCTGGGGGAACTGATGGCGGCTGGTGGCGCCGCCGATAAATTCGTAGCGCAAGGTGCTGTCACGCGTCGGGTGGCGCATAGGCGAGGGCAGCGCCGCCCACCTGGCCAGGCTGGCGGCGCAGGCCAGCTCGGTGGCGGTTTGCACGCGCTCGGCCTGGGGCGCGCGGGCATTGACGAAGGTGCCGCGCCCCGTCTTGCCGACCAGCAGGCCTTCGTAGGT
>NZ_UTBG01000042.1 GCF_900580675.1 Pseudomonas viridiflava | reverse complement strand
GAACGCGCCCGGCGCATTCGTATCGGCAACCCGCAGGACGACGCCAGCGAAATGGGCCCCATGGCCACCGCCCAGCAACTGGCCGTGGTCGAAGGCCTGGTGGCGGATGCCATCGCTGAAGGCGCACGCCTGCGCACCGGTGGCAAGCGCCCGCAGAACCTCGGCGAAGGCTGGTTCTATGAGCCGACGCTGTTCGAATGCGACAGCAATTCGATGAAGATCATGCAGGAAGAAGTGTTCGGCCCGGTGGCCTCGGTCATCCGTTTCAAGGACGAAGCCGAAGCCCTGGCCATCGCCAACGACTCGCAGTTCGGCCTCGCCGCCGGCATCTGGACCCGCGACCTCGGCCGCGCCCACCGCCTGGCCCGCGACGTACGTTCGGGGATCATCTGGGTCAATACCTACCGCGCCGTCTCGGCCATGGCGCCGATCGGCGGCTTCAAGAACAGCGGCTACGGACGCGAAAGCGGCATCGATTCGGTGCTGGCCTACACCGAGCTGAAAACGGTGTGGATCAACCTCTCCCAGGCGCCCATGCCTGATCCTTTTGTGATGCGTTAAGAGACCCCGACCATGATCGAACCCGGCATTTACAAAGACGTCATGAGTTCATTCCCCTCCGGCGTCACGGTGGTGACCACCCTCGGCCCCGACGGCGGCATCGTCGGCATCACCGCCAGTGCGTTCAGCGCGCTGTCGATTGACCCGGCCCTGGTGCTGTTCTGCCCCAATTACGCGTCAGACACCTACCCGATCCTGCGCGACAGCAAGCGCTTTGCGATTCACTTGCTGTCGGCCGACCAGACCGCCGAGGCCTATGCGTTCGCCAGCAAAGGCAAGGAAAAGGCCAAGGGCATCGAGTGGCATTTGAGCGAACTGGGCAACCCGCTGCTGGCCAAGGCCACGGCGATCATCGAGTGCGAGTTGTGGCGCGAATACGACGGCGGCGATCACGCGATCATCGTCGGCGCGGTGAAAAACCTGATCCTGCCGGCGGAACCGGTCACGCCGATGATCTACCACAAAGGCAAGCTGGGCCCGCTGCCGACCCTGGCCTGAGCAGCGCCGGGGGCCGAATGGCGGGGCCGCGAGGGTTTGTCGCTTAAAGAACGCAGCATGATAAACTTCGGCACGATTTCGGCCTCAAGCGGCCCCAGCCGGCCCTGGCCCCCAGTTAACCGCCAAATTCAGAGCAGACCCCATGAAACGCGCGCCCCTCGACGACAGCTTCAAGGTCAACCACAACCCGGTCACCCTGCGCGAAATCGTGCTGGAAAAACTGCGCAGCGCCATCATGAACTTTCAACTGCTGCCGGGTGACCGCCTGGTGGAGCGCGACCTGTGCGACCGCCTCGGCGTCAGCCGCACTTCGGTGCGTGAAGCCTTGCGCCACCTGGAGTCCGAAGGCCTCGTGGAGTTCGCCGATGCCAAGGGCCCGCAAGTGGCGATCATCACCCTTGCCGATGCCGTCGACATCTATGAACTGCGCTGCGTGCTCGAAGGCTTGATCGTGCAGTTGTTCACCCTGCGCGCCAAGGCCAAGGACATCAAGGCCCTGGAAAAAGCCCTCGAGGAAAACCGCAAGGCCCTCAAGGACGGCGAGCTGCAACAGGTCATCGATTCGGTTCAGGGCTTCTACGACGTGCTGCTCGAAGGCTCCGGCAACCACGTGGCGGCCACCCAATTGCGCCAGTTGCAGGCCCGCATCAGCTACCTGCGCGCCACCTCGGTGTCCCAGGCAAACCGTCGCGGCACCAGTAACCAGGAAATGGAACGCATGGTCCAGGCGATCAAGAGCGGCGACCCGCTGGCCGCCCACCAGGCCTGCGTCGATCACGTGCGCGCAGCTGCCGCCGTGGCCCTGGACTACCTCAAGCGCAAGCAGGAAGAGACCGGCAAGCTCCCCGAGATCACCCTGCCCATCGCCCTCAAAGAACCGCGCATAGGTCACTGACCATGCCCAGCCCCAGCTTTTGCCCGACATGCGGCAGCAGTGACCTCGGTCACCAGCTGCCACCGGGCGATACCCATGAGCGCCTGATCTGCCGGGGCTGCGGCTATATCCACTACATCAACCCCAAGATCATCGCCGGCTGCATCATCGAGCAGGACGGCAAGTACCTGCTGTGCCAACGCGCGATCCCGCCGCGCCCCGGCACCTGGACGCTGCCGGCCGGGTTCATGGAAGCTGGCGAAACCACTGAGCAGGCGGCCTTGCGGGAAGTCTGGGAAGAAAGCGGCGTGCGCGCGGACATCCTCTCGCCCTACTCGATCTTCAGCGTGCCGAAGATCAGCGAGGTGTACATCATCTTCCGCGCCATCGCACTGGAAATCACCGGGCAGTTCGGGCCGGAGACCCTCGACTACAAGTTCTTCGCGCCCGAGGACATCCCGTGGGACAGCATCTACTACCCGGCGATCCGGCAGATCCTCGAACGCTACATCGAGGAACGCCAGGCTGGGGTGTATGGGATTTATATCGGGAATGATGACAGCGGCAAGATTCACTTTATTCGCTGATACTGGCTTCTGTGGGAGCGGGCTTGCTGTGGCGAGCAAGCTTGCTTGCGCTGGGGTGCGAAGCAACCCCAAAAAGCCGGCTCCAGCTGCGCTGTCGAACGGGAGCAAGCTCCCTCGCCACAGCAAGCCCCCTCCCACATTTGGCCCAATGTTTGGCCTGATGACCTAGGGCGCCAGCCCTTCCACGATGATGATCTGCGCCACCCCCGCGCCCTCACGGTGCCCTTTCGCCTCCTGATACTCCGCAGATTCATAACAGGCCACCGCCTGCTCGTAGCTGTCGAACTCAATCACCACATTACGCGGCCGAGCAGGCCCGCCTTCCAGCGCCACGCTGCGCCCGCCCCTGGCCAGAAAGCGCCCGCCAAACTTCGCAAAGGCCGCCGGCGCGCGCTGGGTGTACTGCGTGTACTGCTCTGCATCGGACACATCCACATGGGCAATCCAGTAAGCCTTCATCGCGACATCCTCTCTTTTGGTTTTTGTGGTATACCATAATACATACAACCAACAAATCGAGCACCCAACATGGCTTTCAACAGCATCGCAGACATCATCGAAGACTACCGCCAAGGCAAAATGGTGCTCTTGGTGGACGACGAGGATCGGGAAAACGAAGGCGACCTGTTGCTGCCCGCAGCGTGCTGTACCGCCGAGACTATCAGCTTCATGGCCCGCGAAGCGCGTGGCCTGATTTGCCTGACCCTCACCGACGAGCACTGCCAGCGCCTTGGCCTGGAGCAGATGGTGCCGAGCAACGGCAGCGTGTTCAGCACCGCGTTTACCGTGTCCATCGAAGCCGCCAGCGGCGTGACCACCGGCATCTCCGCCGCCGACCGTGCGCGCACCGTGGCGGCGGCCGTGGACGTCAATGCCGGGCCGGCCGATATCGTGCAACCGGGGCATATCTTTCCATTGCGCGCCAAGGACGGCGGCGTGCTGACCCGCGCCGGCCACACCGAAGCCGGCTGCGACCTGGCGCGCTTGGCGGGGCACACGCCGGCCTCGGTGATCGTCGAAGTAATGAACGATGACGGCACCATGGCGCGTCGGCCTGAGCTTGAGGAATTCGCGCGCAAGCACGGGATCAAGATCGGCACCATCGCCGACCTGATCCACTACCGCCTCAGCACCGAACGCACCGTGGTGCGCATCGGCGAACGCGACCTGCCCACGGTGCATGGCACATTCCGCCTGATTACCTTTGAAGACCGCATCGATGGCGGCGTGCACATGGCGATGGTCATGGGCCAGTTACGCCGCGAAGAACCTGCGCTGGTGCGCGTGCATGTGATCGACCCGCTGCGCGACCTGGTGGGCGCCGAGTACAGCGGCCCGTCCAACTGGACTTTGTGGGCCGCCCTGCAGCGCGTCGCCGCCGAAGGCAGCGGCGTGGTGGTGGTGCTGGCCAATCATGAGTCATCTCAGGCGTTGCTCGAACGCGTGCCGCAACTGACCCAGACGCCACGCCAGTTCAGCCGCTCGCAATCGCGGATTTACTCGGAGGTCGGCACCGGGGCGCAGATATTGCAGGACCTTGGCGTCGGCAAGCTGCGTCACCTCGGCCCGCCGCTGAAATACGCCGGGCTGACGGGCTACGACCTCGAGGTGGTCGAGAGTATTCCGTTCACCGAATGACGGATAACCGGTAAGGCAAAATGCTTGCACAAAGTTTGGAATACCATAATATGATATTCCATAGACCGAACGCTTTCGCCAAGTGCGCCCGCCAGGGACAGCACCAATAACAGCCCTTGGCACGGTCGCCTTTTGGGGCCTCGAATAGAGGCGCCGATAGACCTACTGCTCCCGATAGGCGGGCATTACCAGGCCCGCTCAATAACAAAACAAATGAGGGCGTGAAAATGGTGTTGAACAAACGTGCAACCGCAATGCTGTTCGCGGGTTTATTGGCCACGGCCACTCACGCGGCGATGGCGGCCGAAAGCGTGAATTTTGTGAGCTGGGGCGGTAGCACCCAGGATGCGCAGAAGCAGGCGTGGGCCGACCCTTTCAGCAAGGCCAGCGGGATCACCGTGGTGCAGGACGGCCCTACCGACTACGGCAAACTCAAGGCCATGGTCGAGAGCGGCAACGTGCAGTGGGACGTGGTGGACGTAGAGGCTGACTTTGCCCTGCGCGCCGCCGCCGAAGGCCTGCTCGAGCCGCTGGATTTCTCGGTGATCCAGCGCGACAAAATCGACCCGCGATTTGTCTCCGACCATGGCGTCGGCTCGTTCTTCTTCTCCTTCGTGCTCGGCTACAACGAAGGCAAGCTCGGTGCCGGCAAGCCGCAGGACTGGACCGCCCTCTTCGACACCAAAACCTACCCCGGCAAACGCGCCCTCTACAAATGGCCAAGCCCTGGCGTGCTCGAACTGGCGCTGCTGGCCGACGGCGTACCCGCCGACAAGCTCTACCCGCTGGACCTGGACCGCGCCTTCAAAAAACTCGACACCATCAAAAAAGACATCGTCTGGTGGGGCGGCGGTGCGCAGTCTCAGCAACTGCTGGCCTCCGGCGAAGTCAGCATGGGCCAGTTCTGGAACGGCCGTATTCACGCCCTGCAGGAAGACGGTGCGCCGGTCGGCGTAAGCTGGAAGCAGAACCTGGTGATGGCCGACATCCTCGTCGTGCCTAAAGGCAGCAAAAACAAAGCCGCCGCGATGAAATTCCTGGCCAGTGCCAGCAGCGCCAAGGGCCAGGCCGACTTCTCCAACCTGACCGCTTATGCACCGGTGAACATCGACAGTGTGCAGCGCCTGGATTCAGTCCTGGCACCCAACCTGCCGACGGCGTATGCCAAGGACCAGATCACCCTCGATTTCGCCTACTGGGCCAAGAACGGTCCGGCCATTGCGACACGGTGGAATGAATGGCTAGTCAAATGAAAATGACGGCAACCACGCCGACCGGGAGCGCCCTCGGCGCTGCCGGCAAGGCTTCCGGTCAAGCCGCATCGCCCTCCCTGGCGCAGCGCTGGCGGGGGTCGAGCAACCTGATCCCGGCCCTGCTGTTCCTTGGCCTGTTCTTCCTCGCACCGCTGATCGGCCTGTTGCTGCGCGGCGTGCTGGAACCGGTGCCGGGGCTGGGCAACTATGAACAACTGTTCGCCAACTCGGCCTACGCGCGAGTGCTGCTCAACACCTTTTCGGTGGCGGGCCTGGTGACCCTGTTCAGCCTGCTGCTGGGCTTTCCGCTGGCCTGGGTGATTACCCTGGTGCCACGCGGCTGGGGGCGCTGGATCCTGAATATCGTGCTGCTGTCGATGTGGACCAGCCTGCTCGCCCGCACCTATTCCTGGCTGGTCTTGCTGCAAGCCTCCGGGGTGATCAACAAGGCCTTGATGGCGATGGGCATCATCGATCAACCCCTGGAAATGGTGCACAACCTGACCGGCGTGGTGATCGGCATGAGCTACATCATGATCCCGTTCATCGTGCTGCCGTTGCAGGCGACCATGCAGGCCATCGACCCGATGATCCTGCAGGCCGGTTCGATCTGCGGCGCCAGCCCCTGGACCAACTTCTTCCGGGTATTCCTGCCGCTGTGCCGGCCGGGGTTGTTTTCCGGTGGTTTGATGGTGTTTGTCATGTCGCTCGGTTACTACGTCACCCCGGCGCTGCTTGGCGGTGCGCAAAACATGATGCTGCCCGAGTTCATCATCCAGCAGGTGCAATCGTTCCTCAATTGGGGCCTGGCCAGTGCCGGTGCCGCGCTGCTGATCCTGATCACGCTGGTGTTGTTCTACTTCTACCTGAAGCTTCAGCCGGAATCCCCGGTTGGCGCCAGCAACGCGAGGTAAGCCGTCATGCTCCTGACTCCCAATGCCATGAGCCGCAGGATGCGCGTGGGCCTCTACACCACCAGCGGCGTGATTGGCCTGTTTCTGCTGTTGCCGATCGTGTTTATCGTGCTGCTGTCGTTCGGCTCGTCGCAGTGGCTGGTGTTCCCACCGCCCGGCTGGACGCTGAAATGGTACGGCCAGTTCTTCTCCAACGCCGACTGGATGAACGCGGCCATGGCCAGCCTCAAGGTCGCGGTGCTGACCACCGTGTTCGCCGTCGCGCTGGGCCTGCCAACCGCATTCGCGCTGGTGCGCGGGCGTTTCCCCGGCCGCGAGCTGCTCTACGGTCTGTTTACCCTGCCGATGATCGTGCCGCTGGTGATCATCGCCGTGGCGGTCTACGCGCTGTTCCTCAAGCTCGGCTACACCGGCACGATGTTCGCCTTTGTGGTCAGCCACGTGATTGTCGCGCTGCCGTTCACCATCATCTCGATCATCAACTCGCTGAAGCTGTTCGATCAGTCGATTGAAGACGCGGCGGTGATCTGCGGCGCGTCGCGCTTGCAGGCGGTGTTCAAGGTGACCTTCCCGGCAATTCGCCCGGGCATGGTGGCCGGCGCGCTGTTCGCCTTTCTCGTCTCGTGGGACGAAGTGGTGCTCAGCGTGATGATGGCCAGCCCGACACTGCAAACCCTTCCCGTGAAAATGTGGACCACCCTGCGCCAGGACCTGACGCCTGTGATCGCCGTCGCCTCGACGTTGCTGATCGGCCTCTCGGTACTGGTCATGGTGATTGCCGCCGCCGTTCGCCGGCGCACAGAAATGCGCGCCTGAGCGCCCAGGAGAAACACATGAGTGCAGTCATCCAAGCTACCGCGCAAACCCCTGGCCAACCCCTGGTCAGCCTGCGCAACCTGAACAAGTTCTACGGCGAATTTGCCGCCGTGGACAACATCTCGCTGGACATCAAGGACGGCGAATTCCTGACCTTCCTTGGCTCCAGCGGCTCGGGCAAAAGCACCACCCTGTCGATGCTCGCCGGCTTTGAAACACCCAGCAGCGGCGAAATCCTGGTGAGCGGCCAATCGCTGGTCAATGTGCCGCCGCACAAGCGCGACATCGGCATGGTGTTCCAGCGCTACTCGCTGTTCCCGCATTTGTCGGTGCGCGACAACATCGCCTTCCCGCTGGCGATTCGCAAACTGGCCAGCGCCGAGCGCGAGAAGCGCGTCGACGCCATGCTCAAGCTGGTGCAGCTGGAACAGTTCGCCCATCGCCGGCCTTCGCAGCTGTCCGGCGGCCAGCAGCAACGCGTCGCCATCGCCCGCGCGCTGGTGTACGAGCCGCGCATTCTGCTGATGGACGAACCCCTCGGCGCCCTCGACAAGAAGCTGCGTGAAGATTTGCAGGACGAACTGCGCCAGCTGCACCGGCGCCTGGGCATCACCATCGTCTACGTGACCCACGACCAGGAAGAAGCCATGCGCCTGTCCCAGCGCATCGCGATTTTCAGTCACGGCAAGATCGTCGGCCTGGGCAGCGGATTCGACCTGTACCAGAACCCGCCGAACGCGTTTGTCGCCTCGTTCCTCGGCAACTCCAACTTCCTCAAGCTCAAGGCCCAGGGCAATGCGGCGGCGTCGTTCGAAGGCCAATCCCTGTCGATCCGCCTGACCAGCGGCTTGCACACCGAGCAGGACGTACTGCTGATGGTGCGCCCGGAAAAAGCCCTGGCACTGAGCGTTGAACAGGCCGCCGAACAACCGTTGGCGGCGGGCTGGAATGAAGTCTCGGCGATTGTCGGCGAAGTGCTGTTCCTCGGCGAAAGCCAGACCTGCACCGTGAAAACCCTGGGCGGTACGTCGATGACGGTCAAGGCGCTGTCCGCTGCGGGCATGCCGCTGAAAACCGGCGACCCGGTTCGCGTGCGCTGGGCCACGGCGGATGCGTGCGTGTACACCGAGTGGGCCGAGAGTGATCTGAACAAGGCGGCCGGCGCGCACTGAGTCACCCATGTGGGAGGGGACTTGCCCTCTCCCACATTTGAACTGCGTTTACCCGTTAAAGTTTTCGCTCGAAAATCGCCCCCTCGATCCCCAACACTTCACGTGTATCGGCATAAATCCCCACTCCCTTCTCCCATACCTGCTTGATCGACTGATCCGCGCAGCGAATCTGGTAATTGAGTTCGAACGGTTCATGCCGCGACAGCGCATATTGCACCTCGCGCCATACGTAATCGGCATCCTGCGCGAGGATCAGGCTGTTGTAGGTGAACTCATGGTTGTCCACCAGTCGCTCGGCAGGGTAGCCGGTGAGTTGCAGGCAGCCTGCACTCACGAACTCCATGGTCCAGTCGCGGTTGTTGCGGCCGCGATAGATCAGCCCCGGCATGCTGTCGAGCAAACTCATGCTGCTGCGCTGGCTGGCCTGCAAGGCAATTTCGCGGCGTTTGTGCGCAGTGACATCCCCGGCCACCAGATAGAAACCCTGCGGGCCCCGCTTGAGGCCAATCTCGAACCAGCGCAGCTCGCCGCTCGGGTGCACAAAGCGCAGGCGCTGGTTGAACGAGGTCTCGGGACGCCGGCGCAGTTCGGTCAAGGCCTGGCGCCATAACGGACGGTCTTCCTGGTGCACGTAGTCGATCAGGTTGCGCTCGGCGCCGGGTTGCCCCATCAACTCGGCCCAGGCCAGGTTGAAATGGGCGATCTGGCCGTTGTCGCGTAGTTGCAGCAAGGCGGCGGGAAAGCAATCCATCAGGTCAATCGGTGGGGCCACACAGGCTTCGGGACTGTCCCTCATCTAATGGCGCTCCTCGTGTTTGAGCAACGTGCCGCTGTGCACCCAGGCGGCCAGCTCCAGCCGCGAATGCAGGCCGAGCTTTTGCAACAGGCTGCGCACGTAGATTTTCACCGTGCCGTCGCTGATCCCCAGCTCCCGACCGATCTGTTTGTTGCTCATGCCGGCGGCGATCAACGCCAGCGTCTGCCCTTCGCGATCGGTCAGGTTGTCGTTGCCTGCAGCCTCGCTGTGCGGCGCGGGCTCGGCCTGATCGGCGAGCAGTGCAATCAGGCTCGCGTCCAGCACAATCGCGCCCTTGTGGCAGTTGCGCATGTACGCCAGCAACGCGTCGGGCTCGGTCTCCTTGAGCACATAACCGCTGGCGCCCAGGCGCAGGGCGGTGAGCAATTCGGCGCGGTCCATCGAGGCCGTGAGCACCACCACCTGGCAATCCAGGCGCAGTTGGCGCAGTTCATCCAGCACCTGCAAACCGCTGAGGCCCGGCATGTGCAAATCCAGCAGCACCTGTTGCGGCGTCAGGCTCACGGCCAGGTTGATGCCTTCGCGGCCACTGGCGGCCTGCCCCACCACTTCGAAGTCGCCACTGGCGTCGAACAACTGCGCCAGGCCCTTGCGAAACAACGGGTGATCATCGATCAGTAATAAGGTCGTGCAGTCCATCGAGACTCCCCTGTGGCTGGTCGTGGTGGCGGCGCAGGCCGAGGTGCACGCGCACCCCGTGCGGGCGGATCGCTTCAATGCTCAGTTGTGCGCCGATGCTGGCGGCACGCTCGCGGATGATCGCCAGGCCGAAATGGTTGTGCTCGCTGCAGGCCGGGCTCAAGCCTATGCCATCGTCTTCAACCGACACCGAGGCCTCGCCGTCCTGGGTCTGGCGCAGTTCGATGCGCACGTGCCGCGCGTGGGAATGGCGTACTGCGTTGGCCAGCGCTTCGCGAATAATCTGCAGGATCTGCAATTCGGTTTCCGGGCTCAGGGCATCGTCGGCCAGGCGGTTGTCCAGTTCGAACACGATGATGCAACGCCGCGAGAACTCCGCCACCGAATCGGCCAGCGCTTGACGCAGCGAGCGTCCATCCATGGTCAAGCGGGCGCTGGTGATCAGCTCGCGCACCTGGCGTTGCAACTGGCTCAGGCCGCTGCACAGCTCCTGCAAGGCCGGCTCGCGCACCTGCGACTGCAGCCCATGGGCCTGGAACGACAAGTAACCGAGTTGCTGCGCCACCGAATCGTGCAGCTCACGGGCCAGGGCGCCGTGGCGCGAGGTCGCCTGTTTGCGTTGCTGTTCACGCTGATGGCTGCGCAGGCGCACGCTGATGCCCACCGCCTGCGCCGCCTCTTGCAGCAACCCGCGCCAACTGGCCCCGGCGCGCCTGGGGGTGTCGAGCAGCAGCGCGCCCTTTTCACCCTCCGGCAAGGCACACACCAGCCGGTGTACGCCGCGTTGCCGGCACGGACCACAGGCCAGGGGAATGTCCGCCACACTTGCGTTGCGCCACGGGCACGTCGCAACGTCCTGGCAGCCGTCGATCAAACCGCGTCGCGTCGGGCTGAGGTCTTCACCACCCAGGATCAAGTTCAGCCTGGCAGGCGGCAGCAGTGCGTCGAAACGGTCCAGCAAACCTGACAAGGCACCGTCAGCGTGCGCCAGGTCCAACGGCAACCTCGCCAGCAGCTTGCGCACGCTGTTCGCTTGTGTCGGGCGCACAGGCCCTAACCAGAGCGGCCACCTTATTGGTCGTGTTCGCACGCTTCGATGACTCCCCGTCCAGTTGCCCTGCATGAGGCAAAGCCCAGCAACTTCCATGCCCCGAATGCCCGTGCCGCAAGGCTTATCTCCAAAGGCATAGCCCTTTTTCCAGATTGAGAAGAATTTCCCCATAGGAAAGTATCTCTCCCAACAGGAAACAGAATTCACCCTGGAGAAGCCCGCATGACGCATACCCTCAGCCGCCCCATCGTGGTGATGCAATCGGCAGCGGCCAGCGCAGATTTCATCCGCGAGCTGCACACTCCCTTGCTGTTGAACGGCGAGCAACCCGACTTCACCCGACGCCTGCAACAGGCACTGGCAGGCGCCACCGTGGGTTGCCGGCTCTACCTGCTGGGCGATGAAGCCTTTGTATGGCGCATCCACGGCGAGGCACGCGCCGCCGGCCTCGAGGACGACGAGATCAGCATGACTTGCACCCTGCCCGGCCTGCGCCAGGTGTACTGCGCGCACTGTGGCCTGACGCAAGCTGCCGGGCCGGCCGCTGTGTTGAGCTGCATCGGCTGCCACGTCGGGCTGGAAGTGCGCACGCATTTTTCCAGGCGCCTGGGTGCGTACCTCGGCGTGTGCATCAACCCCGACCAGCCCTATGCGGGGTTCCAGCCATGAGCGCGGCCCTCACCGTTCAGGTCAGCGCCGCACGCATGCTCACCCCGGTGGTGCGCGAACTCACCCTGACCGCCTGCGACGGCAGCCTGCCCGGCTTCTCGCCCGGCAGCCATGTGCAGGTGCATCTGCCGCTGGCCGAGGGCAAGGTGCGCAACGCCTATTCGCTCACCAGCGACCCGGCACACATAGGGTACTATCGCATCGCCGTGCGCCTGCAAGACGTCTCGCGTGGCGGTTCGCAGTACCTGCATCGCCAGGTGCAGGTCGGCGACACCTTGCAGATCTCGCCACCGGCCAACCTGTTCGCCCCCCACGGCACCGCACGCCTGCATATCCTGATCGCCGCCGGTATCGGCATCACGCCGTTCATGGCTTACATCGCCGCGATGCAACAGCAGCAGGTCGATTTCGAACTGCATTACCTGTTCCGGCCGGGCCTTAGCGACGCCTATCTCGATGAGCTGCAACAGCGCCTCGGGTCGCGCCTGCACACTTACGACCAGCGCCCGGATCTAAGCCGGATACTCGGCAACCGGCCGCTGGGCAGCCACGTCTACACCTGTGGCCCGCAGTCCCTGCTTGATGCGGTTGAGCAGCAGGCCACGCGCCTCGGCTGGCCGCCCAAGCGCGTGCACGCCGAAGCGTTCAAAGGCGCACAACCCGGCCAGCCCTTCGAGCTGCACCTGTTGCGTAGTGGCCGGCGCCTGCGTGTAGAGGCCGAGCAAAGCCTGCTCGAAGCCCTGGAGCACGCCGGCCTGCAAGTGCCCAACCTGTGCCGTGGCGGGGTCTGCGGCCAATGCATTACCCGCCACACCGGCGGCGCCGTCGAACACCGCGACAGCTTCCTCAGCCCGGCCGAGCAGGCCGAATTTCTGATGCCCTGCGTCTCGCGCGGCAGCGGCCCCTGCGTTTCGCTGGACCTATAGGAGTGAGTGCCATGCCCCTGCAATCGAGCCCCGTGCTGAGCTATCGCGACGACTTCACCTTTCGCAACAGCCCGGCGGCCATCCGCCGTTTCCCCTTCCCGTTTATCGAGGACAGCTACCTGTACTCGGTGAATATCGAGCCGGCCACCTCCCGCGACCCCGGCTCCGTTTATGAGCACGCCTTCGACATCGACGAGCACTACCGTTCGGAAATGGCCGAACGCGCGCTGGTGCTGGACAAGGACCCGCGGCGCTACCTGGTCATGCCGCATATGCAAGTGGCGGCCTGGGATGCGCTGCAAATGATCATGGAGCACCTGTCCACCGATTACCCGCAGGGGTTCAGCCTGACGCGTGACGGCGACCGCTGGCATTGGCGCAACCACCTGCTGGACATCGATCAGGCATTTATCTTCGGTGACGCCGCCAGCCTGCCCTGTGCACCGCTGGAGTACATCGGCCGCCAGGTGCAGGGGGATTTCGCCCTGCTCGACCAGCGCGACGGCGACTTGTACATGGACGCCGGCCTGATCACCGGTCCCGCCGACTGGTCACTGGCGTTCGACGCCGGCATGAGTTTCAAGCAATGGCACGCCCCGGTGCCGATGGCCCATCAACTGGGCGTATTCGAACGCGCCTTGAAATACCTGCTCAATCTGCAGGTCGGCCAACCGGTGCGGCGCCTGAACTGGACGCTGACCATCAACCCGCGCCTGGATTCGTCCCCCGAGACCTTCCATGAATGGGGCGCCGACCGCGGCCGGATCACCGCACAAAACGTCGGGCAGCAGGCGCACCTGCGGGTCGAGCTGCAAGTGATGGCGCGCCTGCCACGCAGCCACGCGGTGATGTTCAGCATCCGTACTTACCTGATCAGCCTCGACGAGCTGGTGACCCAACCCGGCTGGGGCTGCCGCCTGCACCGCGTGCTGCGCGACCTGCCCGAACCGATCGCCGACTACAAGGGCATGACCCGCTACCGCCACACGCTGGTCGAGTGGTTGAGCCAATTCGACCCGCAGGCCTGATCCCCTTTCTTCTACGACAAGGAACCCCACATGACCCACTCATGGCGTATCTCTGCACTGGCCGAACGGCACCGCGCCCTCGGCTCCAACCTTGAAGACTGGAACGGCATGGGCACCGCATGGACCTACAGCAGCGCGCTGGCCGACCATCACGAAGCGATCCGCACCCGCGCCGGGCTGATGGACGTGTCCGGTCTGAAAAAAGTCCACTACGTAGGCCCACACGCCGAAAGCCTGTTGCAGTGGGCGACCACCCGCGACATCGCCAAGCTCTACCCTGGCAAATCGGTGTATGCCTCGATGCTCGACGAGGATGGCAAGTTCGTCGATGACTGCATCGTCTACCGCACCGGGCCCAACGCATTCATGGTGGTGCATGGCGCCGGCACCGGGCATGAAATGCTCGTGCGCTCGGCCCAGGGCCGGCAAGTCGCGGTGCTGTTCGATGACGACCTGCACGACCTGTCGCTGCAGGGTCCGCTGGCGGTGGATTTCCTCGCCGAACACGTGCCCGGCATTCGCCAGCTGCCGTACTTCCATCCCCTGCAAACGCGACTGTTCGAGCGCCCGGTGATGATCTCCCGCACCGGGTACACCGGCGAGCGTGGCTACGAGATTTTCTGCAAGGCAGCCGACGCGCCGTTGCTGTGGGACAGCATCCTCGAACAGGGCGCCAGCCTGGGGATCATCCCCTGCGCCTTCACCGCCCTGGACTGGCTGCGGGTGGAAAGCTCGCTGATGTTTTTCCCCTACGACAACTCGCAGATGTATCCCTTCGCCGACCAGAAAGCCGGCGACACCCTCTGGGAAATGGGCCTGGATTTCACCGTCTCCCCCGGCAAACAAGCATTCCGAGGCGCCGAAGAACACCTGCGCCTGCGCGGCCGGGAGCGTTTCAAGATCGCCGGCGTATTGCTCGAAGGCGTACGCCCGGCCGAGGCCGGCGACACCCTGTGGCAAGGCAACCAGCAGGTCGGCGTGATCACCTGCGGCATGTACTCGCGCCTGAGCAAACGCTCGATGGCGATTGCGCGCATGAGCGTCGCCTGCTCCGAACCCGGTATCGCCTTGCAGGTGCGCGGCAGCCTGGAAGCGGGCGCCGTGACCCACGCCCTGCCCTTCGACGACCCGCAAAAAACCAAGCGCACGGCCAAGGGCTGAGCTCGCCATTCACTTTATTCAGGAGCCTTCGATGGACGCCTCCCGCGAACATTACATCCTCAAGATCACCTGCCCGGCGGCGTCCGGGATTGTCGCCGCGATCAGCGCGTGCCTGGCCCACCAGCAGTGCTACATCAGCGAGCTGGCGCAATTTGACGACGAGTTCACCGGGCAGTTTTTCATGCGCGCGGTGTTCCGTTTCAACAGCGGCGTCAGCGGTGATATCGGCGCCCTGCGCAAGGGTTTGGGCGACCTCGCCGGCGGCTTCGACATGCAGTGGCAGCTGTTCAGTTCGCGCCAACCGAGCCGCGTGCTGCTGATGGTCAGCAAGTTCGACCACTGCCTCACCGACCTGCTCTACCGCCACCGCAAGGGCGAGATGGACATGCACATCACCGCCGTGGTCTCCAACCACCTGGACCTGCGAGCGATGGCCGAGCGTGAGGGCATCCGTTTCATCTACTTGCCCATTAATCAAGACAACAAGGCCAGCCAGGAAGCGGAGCTGCTACGCATCATCGAAGACACCCAGACCGACCTGGTGGTGCTCGCGCGCTACATGCAGATCCTGTCCGACGGCCTGTGCCGGCAGCTGTCAGGGCGGGCGATCAATATCCATCACTCGTTCCTGCCCGGTTTCAAGGGCGCCAAGCCGTATCACCAGGCCTACGACCGCGGCGTGAAGCTGATCGGGGCCACAGCCCACTATGTCACCAGCGACCTCGACGAAGGCCCAATCATCGAGCAGGAAATCCAGCGCGTCGACCATACCCACCTGCCCGACTCCCTGGTCGCCATTGGCCGCGACACCGAAACCGTGGCCCTTTCCAAAGCCCTGAAATACCACCTGGAGCACCGGGTGTTCATCAACCAGGACAAGACAGTGATCTTTCGCTGAAACCTTCAGGAGGCACGCTCATGACTCTACGCGTAGCAATCATCGGCGCCGGCCCGTGCGGCCTGGCGCAACTTCGCGCCTTCCAGTCGGCCCGCGACAAAGGCGCCGCCATCCCCGAACTGGTGTGCTTTGAAAAACAGCAGGACTGGGGCGGCATGTGGAACTACACCTGGCGCACCGGCCTGGATGAAAACGGCGAACCGGTGCACGGCAGCATGTACCGCTACTTGTGGTCCAACGGCCCCAAGGAATGCCTGGAGTTCGCCGACTACACCTTCGAAGAGCATTTTGGCCGCGCCATCGGCTCCTACCCGCCGCGCGAAGTGCTGTGGGACTACATCAAGGGCCGCGTGGAAAAAGCCGGGGTGCGCGAGTACATCCGCTTCAACAATGTGGTGCGCCAAGTCACCTTCGATGCACAGACCCAGCGTTTCACCCTGCAGGCCCACGACTACAACAGCGACACACTGACCAGCGAAACATTCGACTACGTGATCAACGCCTGCGGCCACTTCTCCACGCCCAAGGTGCCGTACTTCGAAGGCTTCGAACAGTTCGCCGGGCGCATCCTGCACGCGCATGATTTTCGCGAAGCGCTGGAGTTCAAGGACAAGCACCTGCTGATTGTCGGCAGCAGTTATTCGGCCGAAGACATCGGTTCGCAATGCTACAAATACGGCGCGCGCAGCATCACCAGTTGCTACCGCAGCGCGCCGATGGGCTATGCGTGGCCGGACAACTGGGAAGAAAAACCGCTGCTCCAGCGCCTGGAAAACAACCGAGCCTATTTCGTCGATGGCAGCAGCAAGCACATCGACGCGGTGATCCTGTGCACCGGCTACAAGCATCACTTCCCGTTCCTGCCGGATGAGCTGAGCCTGAAAACCGACAACCGCCTGTGGCCGATGAACCTCTACAAGGGCGTGTTCTGGGAACCCAACCCGCGCCTGATTTACCTCGGCATGCAGGACCAGTGGTACTCCTTCAACATGTTCGATGCCCAGGCCTGGTACGCCCGCGATGTGATCCTTGGCCGTATCGCGCTGCCCAGCCAGGCCGAAATGGTCGCCGACAGCCAACAATGGCACGCACGCGAACAGACCCTGGAAACCAACCAGCAGATGTTTGAGTACCAGGGCGCCTATATCCAGCACCTGGTGGACGCCACCGATTACCCGAATTTCGACATCGCCGCCGTCAACCAGACCTTCCTGCACTGGAAGCACGACAAGGCGGCAAACATCATGGGTTACCGCGACAAATCCTACCGCTCGCTGATGACCGGCACCCAGTCGCCGCCGCACCACACCCCGTGGTTGCAGGCGCTGGACGACTCGATGGCGGCGTACCTGAGTGAACCCGAAACGCCCATCAAGTCGGTCGGCTGACGATGAACGCACCGCGTGTTTCCCATCCCCGAGAGCCCGGACTCTTTGCCCGCGCACCAGACCTGGAACGCTACCGCGTGGCCGCAGGCGGAGTGACCCTGGTCGACTTGCAGCCCGGCGACGGCCTGCAGGTGATCGACATGGAAGGCCAGCAAACCTGCGAGCTGCTGGCCCTCGACGCCAGCGGGCGCAGCGCCCTGGTCAGTTGGGGCCTGCACGGTTTCAAAGCTTGCCGCGTGCCCCAGCCTGTCGGCCAGGTGCTAAGCCGACGTGGCATCGACCCACACACTTTGCCCCATGCCGCTTCACTGTGGGGCGACGACAGCCCGCCCGGCCACAGCCGGCACTTTGTCGCCCATGACGCGCTGCTGGTCATCGTCGCCGCCCCCGCCGGCCCCACGGCCGTCGATCGCCAATACCGGCCCAGTGAACTGCGCCTTCTGATCACACGGGCCAACCCTTCACCCTTGCTGCTTTGCGCCCTGCCTGAGCCGTTGGGCGATGTACTGGACGAATTCACCCTGCGCGCGGGCACGGCCCACAGCTATATCGTCGCCAAGGGGCAGTATGTGCAGGTAATCGATGTTGAAGGGCGGCAATGCTCGGACTTCGTCGCCCTCGACCGACGCGCCCTGGATCGCGGCATCGAGCTTGAGCTGGACCAGACCGTGACCCGCACACTGAACGGCAGCGCGTATCCGGCACCGGGGTTGTTCTCGAAGTTCTTCGACCGGCACATGCAGCCGATGCTGGAAGTGGTGCAAGACACCGTTGGGCGCCACGACGCGTTTGCCCTCGCCTGCGCCGCGCGCTACTACGAGACCCATGGCTATTTCGGGCACGACAACTGCAGCGACAACCTCAGCCGGGTGCTCGCCGCCCATGGGGTAGAGCCGCGCCACGGCTGGCCGGCGATCAACTTTTTCTTCAATACCGGCATCGATGCGCACCAGCAGATGACCCTGGACGAGCCGTGGTCGCGTCCTGGCGACTACGTGTTACTGCGGGCCATGACCGATCTGGTGTGTGGCAGTACGTCATGCCCGGATGACATCGACCCGGCCAATGGCTGGAACCCGACCGATATCCACGTCCGCATCTACAGCGAAAAGGAGCGTTTTTCCATCGCCATGAGTACTCGAACCACGGCGGATGCCGACCCGATTCTTACGCGTGAGTCCGCGTTCCACTCACGCACCAGCCGCCTCACCGGCAGTTTCACCGATTACCGCAACTGGTGGCTGCCGCTGCGCTACGACGGTTACGGCGTCACCGAGGAATACCTCGGTTGTCGCGAACGGGTGGCGGTGATGGACCTGACCGCCCTGCGCAAATTCGAAATCATCGGCCCCGATGCCGAAGCCCTGTTGCAGTACTGCCTGACCCGCGACGTGCGTCGCCTGGCGGTGGGCCAAGTGGTGTATTCGGCGATGTGCCACGCTCACGGCGGCATGCTCGACGACGGTACCCTGCTGCGCCTGGGCCCGGACAACTTCCGTTGGATCTGTGGCGAAGACTATGCCGGTGTCTGGCTGCGCGAGCAGGCACAGAAACTGGGCATGAAGGTGTGGGTGAAGTCCGCCAGCGAGCAGATTCATAACCTGGCGGTGCAGGGGCCGTTGAGTCGCGAGCTGCTCAAGCAGATGGTCTGGACCCCGCCAACTCAGCCCAGCCTGGAAAGCCTCGGCTGGTTCCGCTTCCTGGTCGGTCGGCTGGACGGTTTTGATGGCTGCCCACTGATGATTTCGCGCACCGGCTATACCGGCGAGTTGGGCTTTGAGGTGTGGTGCCAGCCCGAAGATGCAGAACGCGTGTGGGACCGCATCTGGCAACTCGGTCAACCCTTGGGCCTGGTGCCCCTGGGCCTGGAAGCGCTTGACCTGTTGCGCATCGAAGCCGGGCTGATTTTTGCCGGCTACGAGTTCAGCGACCAAACCGACCCGTTCGAGGCGGGCATTGGCTTCAGCGTACCGCTCAAGAGCAAGACCGATGATTTTATCGGGCGTGATGCCCTGCTACGGCGCAGCGCCCACCCGACCCACACGCTGGTCGGCCTGCAATTGAGCGGCAACGAAACCGCACAGCATGGCGACCCGGTGTACCAGGGCCGCGCCCAGGTCGGCGTGATCACCAGTGCATGCCGCTCACCGCTGCTGGCCAGCAATATCGCGTTGTGCCGGGTGGATGTGAGCTGCGCCGGGCCCGGTACAGAACTTGAGATTGGCAAAGTCGATGGCCTGCAGAAGCGCATCAGCGCCACGGTCAGCGCAGCGATTTTCTACGACCCGGACAAGAGCCGCGTGCGTAGCTGATCGTCCCGAAACGTGTGTGCCCCCCCATTTTGACTGCCCACTTTGATTGCCCTTTTTAACCGCTACTCAGATATGGGAATACAGAGATGGAAGCGACTACGTTCGAGGCCGTACCGCAGGCCGCCAGCTCGACGGGCAGCCTGCACCGCAAGATCGATTGGCGCGGGGCGTTCTGGGTCGCCAGTGGCGTGCCCGCGCTGGTGTTGTTTTCCATCGGTGCGATTGCCGCCACGGTGGGCAAACCGGCATGGATCGTGTGGATCGTGTCGATCCTGTTCGGGTTTATCCAGGCCTTCACCTATGCCGAGATCGCCGGGTTGTTCCCGCACAAATCCGGCGGCGCCTCGGTGTACGGCGCAGTGGCCTGGGTGCGCTACAGCAAGCTGATTGCGCCGGTGTCGGTGTGGTGCAACTGGCTGGCCTGGTCGCCGGTGCTGTCGATCGGTTCGGGGCTGGCGGCGGGGTATATCCTGACCGCGCTGTTTCCCGCCGATGCGCTGATCAACACTTGGCAACTGACCCTGCTGGACCTGGGTTGGGTAAAGACGGGCCTTTCGCTGCGAATCAATGCGACCTTCGGCATTGGCCTGTTGATTTTGCTCACAGTATTCGCCGTGCAGCATGGCGGCATCCTGCGTTCGGCGCGCCTGACCCTGGTGCTCGGCGTCACCTCGCTGATCCCGCTGCTGCTGGTGGGCGTGGTGCCGTTGTTCACCGGGGATGCGGCCCAGGCCAATTTCCTGCCGCTGTACCCGTTGGCCCACGACGCCGCCGGGCAGGTGATCGACGGTCCTTGGGATATGTCCGGCTGGTCGCTGATGGCCGGTGGGCTGTTCATGGCGGCGTGGTCGACTTACGGGTTCGAGACGGCGGTGTGCTATACCCGCGAATTCAAGGACCCCAAGCGCGACACCTTCAAGGCGATTTTCTACGCCGGCCTGCTGTGCATCCTGGTGTTCACCCTGGTGCCGCTGGCGTTTCAAGGCAGCCTGGGGCTCGGCCAACTGGTGACTCCGGCGGTGCTCGACGCCAGCGGTGCGGTCGTGACCCCTGCGGTGTACAGCGGCCTGCTCTCGCCGGCGATCTACAGCGGCATGGGCGTTGGCCAGGTTATGGCCGACAGCATCGGCGGCGGCAAGCTGGTCGCGAATATCGTGCTGATCATGCTGGTGCTGGCCACGCTGTTGGCGATCATGACCTCGATGTCAGGTTCGTCACGAACGCTTTATCAGGCCTCGGTGGATGGCTGGCTGCCCAAATACCTGGGGCGCACCAACGAGCACGGCGCGCCCACGGCGGCGATGTGGACCGACCTGTCGTTCAACCTGCTACTGTTGCTGATGTCCGACTATGTGTTTGTGCTCGCGGCCTCGAACGTCAGCTACATCATCTTCAACTTCCTCAACCTCAACGCCGGCTGGATTCATCGCCTCGACCGCCCCGACTGGGTGCGCCCGTACAAGGCTCCAACCGTGCTGCTGGCGGCGGGCGGTGTGTTGAGTTTCGTCAACCTGGCATGCATGGGCCTGGGCGCGGACATCTGGGGCGCGGGCACGCTGGTCACCGGTTTGCTCTTGGCGCTGCTGATTCTGCCGGTGTTTTGCTTCCGCCACTACGTGCAGGACAAAGGCCGCTTCCCCGCCGCCATGCTTTCGGACCTGTATATCCAGTCCGACGACGGCCAACGCCGCGCCGGCTGGCTGCCCTATGCCACGCTGGTGGCCGGCGTGCTGGTGGTGTATGGCTGCCATCAACTGGTAGCCTGACCTCATCGCTGAGGGAGTGATCCCTCAGCGCCTTTACTCCTCCCGAAAACGGTGACGCCTTTGACCCGCTCTCTGCCCACGCTTGCCCGCGATATCGACGGCAAGGCCATCTCTGCCCGCGTGCTCGACGAGGTTCGCGAAGAAGTTCTGGTGCTCGCCACCCAGCATATTTACCCGGCGCTGGCCGTGCTGCTGGTGGGTGAAGACCCGGCCAGCCACGTCTACGTGCGCAACAAACTGCTGCGGGCCAAGGAAGTCGGGATTCGCTCCCTGGAATACCGACTGCCGGATGACGCCAGCCAGGCGCAAGTGCTGGAGCTGCTGGCGCAGCTGAATGCCGACGCCTCGGTCAACGGCATCCTGGTGCAATTGCCGCTGCCGGCGCATATCGATGAGGCGGCGGTGATCCACGCGATCGACCCGATCAAGGACGTAGACGGTTTCCATCGCGAAAACGTCGGCGGCCTGGTGCAAGGGCTGGAGGTGCTTACGCCCTGCACCCCCAGCGGCTGCATGCGCCTGCTGTATGAAACCTGCGGCGACTTGAGCGGCTTGCACGCGGTGGTGATTGGCCGGTCGAACATCGTCGGCAAGCCCATGGCGACCCTGCTGTTGCAGGCTGATTGCTCGGTCAGCGTGGTGCATTCGCGCAGCGTCGATGCACCGGCGTTGTGCCGTTTGGCCGATATCGTCGTGGCCGCCGTGGGCCGTCCGCAGTTGATCGACGCCAGCTGGCTCAAGCCCGGCGCGGTGGTGATTGACGTGGGGATCAACCGCATCAGCAGCGAGACCGGCACGCGGTTGGTGGGGGATGTGGATTATGCCAGCGCGCGGATGGTGGCCAGCGCGATAACGCCGGTGCCGGGGGGCGTGGGGCCGATGACGATTGCTTATTTGCTGAAGAACACGCTGGTGGCCAGCCAACTACAGCGAGCCGCCCAGCACCGTGAATGGGCGGTGATCTAAGCTACACCGCAAAACCATTGTGGGAGCGGGCTGCTCGCGAATGCGGTGGATCAGTCAATGCATAGGTTGACTGACACACCGCATTCGCGAGCAAGCCCGCTCCCACATTTTTGAGCTGCGTTAATTCAGGGAGTTGATCAGTGGTTGTAGGCCCGCTCGTTATGCTCGGCGAGGTCCAGCCCCATCTCTTCCACCGACTCATGGGCACGCAAGCCGACCAGCGCATTGACCACCTTGAGGATGATCCAACTGATCGCGAAGCAGTACACCGTGGTCAGCAGCACGCCTTTGATCTGTGCCACCACCTGCGCGCCCATGGTCACGCCTTCCACCAGGCCGCCCATCGACGGCACGCAGAACACGCCGGTCAATACCGCGCCGATCATGCCGCCGATGCCGTGCAGGCCGAACACGTCGAGGCTGTCGTCGTAGCCGAAGCGGCGCTTCAGCACGGTCACGCTTAAATAGCAGAACACGCCGCACAGCAAGCCGATGGCCAAGGCGCCGCCGACGCCGACATAGGCGCACGCCGGGGTAATGCCGACCAAGCCGGCCAGTGCACCGCTGGCCAGGCCCAGGGCGCTCGGCTTGCCGACCTTGAACCACTCGGTGAACATCCAGCCGAGGATCCCGGCGCAGGCGCCCAATTGGGTGTTGAGCATGACGATCCCGGACAGGCCGCTGAGCCCGCCGCCGGAGCCGATATTGAAACCGAACCAGCCGACCCAGAGCATCGCTGCACCGGCCATGGTCAGGCTCAGATTGTGCGCGGGCATCGGCGTGTTCTGGTAGCCCTTGCGTTTGCCGAGGATCAGGCACGCGGCGAGCGCGGCCACACCGGCGTTGATGTGCACGGCGGTGCCGCCGGCAAAATCGAGCACGCCCCAGTTATGCATCAAGGCCCCCGAACCACCCCAGACCATATGCGCCACCGGGGCATACACCAGGGTGAACCACAGGGCCATGAACAGCAGCGCCGCGGAGAATTTCATGCGTTCGGCAAACGCCCCGGCGATCAGCGCCGGGGTGATGATCGCGAAGGTCATCTGGAAGGTCACGAACACCCCTTCCGGAATATCCCCCACCAGGCTCTCGGGGGTCATGCCCGACAGGAAGGCGCGGCTTAGCCCGCCGACGAAACTGTTGAACGTCACCTGCCCCTCGACCATGCCGGAGGTGTCGACCACCATGCTGTAGCCGTAAATCACCCACAACACGCCCACCAGGCCGGCGACGCCAAAGCACTGGGTGAACAGCGAGAGCATGTTTTTTGCGCGCACCAGGCCGCCATAGAACAGCGCGAGCCCGGGCAAACACATGAACAACACCAGCACCGCGGCGGTGATCATCCAGGCCGTGCTGCCGGTGTTCAAGACGGGCGCATCCGCGGCCTGCGCCAAGGGTGCGAAGGCACTGGCTGCGAGCAAACCGAAGAGGGATTTGCCGAGAAGACGATTGACCATATCAAAGCTCCTGCGAAAGAAATGGGAAGTTTCGGCAGTGAGCAAGTTTTATTGGGCGAGCCTCTTGGCGGGCTCCTTGAACTGTGGCGAGCGAGCTTGCTCGCGCTGGGCTGCGAAGCGGCCCCAAAAATCTTTGCGAGCGCTGCGCACTCGAGCGGGAGCAAGCTCCCTCGCCACAGGTTTTGCCCAGTCTCAGTAACCGCTACCGGGAATCCAACTGGTGCCTGCCAACGGCACGCGAGCCATGGCGGCCGATTCCACCGTCAGCGCCACCAGGTCCTCGGGGTCGAGGTTGTGCAGGTGCGACTTGCCGCAGGCACGCGCCATGGTCTGCGCCTCCAGCACCATCACCCGCAGGTAGTTGGCCAAACGGCGCCCGCCTTCCACCGGGTCGAGGCGCTTGGACAGCTCGGGGTCTTGGGTGGTGATGCCGGCCGGGTCGCGGCCGTTCTGCCAGTCGTCGTAGAAGCCGGCGGCCGAGCCAATTTTTTTCAGTTCCGCATCCAGCCGCGGGTGGTTATCGCCCAGGGCTATCAATGCCGCCGTACCGATGGCGACCGCGTCCGCGCCCATCGCCATGGCCTTGGCCACATC